>NZ_CP162765.1:0-122500 GCF_054668395.1 Pseudomonas sp. S2_C11
GCATCAACACCGACACCGGACTGATCGACTACGACGAAGTCGAGCGTCTGGCCGTCGAGTGCAAACCGAAAATGATCGTTGCCGGTTTCTCCGCTTACTCAAAGACTCTGGACTTCCCGCGCTTCCGTCAGATCGCCGACAAGGTCGGTGCGCTGCTGTTCGTCGACATGGCTCACGTCGCCGGTCTGGTCGCTGCTGGCCTGTATCCGAACCCGCTGCCGTACGCCGATGTGGTCACCACCACCACGCACAAAACCCTGCGCGGTCCGCGTGGCGGGCTGATCCTGGCCAAGTCCAACGAAGAGATCGAGAAAAAGCTCAACGCCGCCGTTTTTCCCGGTGCCCAGGGCGGTCCGCTGATGCACGTCATCGCCGGTAAAGCGGTGTGCTTCAAGGAAGCACTGGAGCCTGGCTTCAAGGCTTATCAGCAACAAGTGATCGACAACGCCCAGGCGATGGCCAGCGTGTTCATCAAGCGTGGCTACGATGTGGTCTCCGGCGGCACCGACAACCATCTGTTCCTGGTCAGCCTGATCCGTCAGGGCCTGACCGGCAAGGACGCCGACGCCGCGCTGGGCCGTGCCCACATCACCGTGAACAAGAACGCCGTGCCGAACGACCCGCAGTCGCCGTTCGTGACCTCGGGCCTGCGCATCGGCACCCCGGCGGTGACCACGCGCGGCTTCAAGGTCAGCCAGTGCGAAACCCTCGCCGGCTGGATCTGCGACATCCTCGACAACCTCGGCGACGCCGATGTCGAGGCCAATGTCGCCCAGCAGGTCTCGGCCCTGTGCGCAGACTTCCCGGTTTATCGCTGAGTCGGTTTTGGAGTAATGACTATGCAACGCTATTCCGGCTTCGGCCTGTTCAAACACTCGCTCAGCCACCACGAAAACTGGCAGCGCATGTGGCGCACGCCCACCCCGAAAAAAGTCTACGACGTGGTCATCGTCGGCGGCGGCGGGCACGGCCTGGCGACGGCCTACTATCTGGCCAAGGAGCACGGCATCACCAATGTCGCCGTGGTCGAGAAGGGATGGCTGGGCGGCGGTAACACCGCGCGCAACACCACCATCGTGCGCTCCAACTACCTGTGGGACGAGTCGGCGCACCTCTACGAACACGCGATGAAATTGTGGGAAGGCCTGTCGCAGGATCTCAACTACAACGTGATGTTCTCCCAGCGCGGCGTCTACAACCTGTGCCACACCCTGCAGGACATCCGTGATTCGGAGCGTCGGGTCAGCGCCAACCGCCTCAACGGCGTCGACGGCGAACTGCTCGACGCTAAGCAGGTTGCGGACGAAATTCCGTACCTGGACTGCTCGAAAAACACCCGCTACCCGATCATGGGCGCGACCGTGCAGCGTCGCGGCGGCGTCGCCCGACACGATGCCGTGGCCTGGGGCTTCGCGCGTGCCGCCGATGCCTTGGGCGTGGACCTGATCCAGCAGACCGAAGTGATCGGCTTCCGCAAGGAAAACGGCGTGTGCATCGGCGTCGAAACCAACAAGGGTTTCATCGGCGCCAAGCGCGTCGGCGTGGTGACGGCCGGTAACTCCGGGCACATGGCCAAGCTTGCCGGTTTCCGCCTGCCGATCGAATCCCACCCGCTGCAAGCGCTGGTGTCCGAGCCGATCAAGCCGATTATCGACAGCGTGATCATGTCCAACGCCGTACACGGTTACATCAGCCAGTCCGACAAGGGCGACCTGGTGATCGGCGCCGGTATCGACGGCTACAACGGCTACGGCCAGCGTGGTTCGTACCCGGTAATCGAACACACCATTCAGGCCATCGTCGAGATGTTCCCGGTGTTGTCCCGCGTACGCATGAACCGCCAGTGGGGCGGCATCGTCGACACCACCCCGGACGCCTGCCCGATCATTTCCAAGACGCCGGTACCGAACATGTTCTTCAACTGCGGTTGGGGCACCGGCGGCTTCAAGGCCACACCGGGTTCGGGCAACGTGTTTGCCGCGAGTCTGGCCAAGGGTGAAATGCACCCGCTGGCCGCACCGTTTTCCATCGACCGTTTCCACAACGGCGCGCTCATCGACGAACACGGCGCTGCTGCCGTCGCCCACTAACAGGAGAAATCCCTATGTTGCACATCTTCTGTCCTCACTGCGGCGAACTGCGCTCCGAAGAGGAATTCCATGCGTCCGGTCAGGCGCACATCCCGCGTCCGCTGGATCCGAACGCCTGCACCGATGAAGAGTGGGGCGACTACATGTTCTTTCGCGATAACCCGCGCGGTCTGCACCACGAACTGTGGGACCACGTTGCCGGTTGCCGCCAGTACTTCAACGTCACTCGCGATACCGTGACCTACGAGATTCTCGAGAGCTACAAGATCGGCGAGAAGCCGCAATTCACCGACAAGGCTGGCACTGCGAAAACAGCCGCGACGGCGCTGGGAGAGAAGGTATGAGCCAGACCAATCGCCTGTCCAACGGTGGACGGATCGACCGCAACAAAGTGCTGAGCTTCACCTTCAACGGCCAGACCTACAAAGGCTACGAAGGCGACTCGCTGGCCGCTGCACTGATCGCCAACGGCGTCGACATCATCGGCCGCAGCTTCAAGTATTCGCGCCCTCGCGGCATCTTCGCCGCCGGTTCCGAAGAGCCGAACGCCGTGCTGCAGATCGGTGCCACCGAAGCCACGCAGATTCCCAACGTGCGCGCCACGCAACAGGCGTTGTATCAGGGCCTGGTCGCCACCAGCACCAATGGCTGGCCGAGCGTCAACAACGACATGATGGGGATTCTCGGCAAGGTCGGCGGCAAGCTGATGCCGCCGGGTTTCTACTACAAAACCTTCATGTACCCGCAATCGTTCTGGATGACTTACGAGAAGTACATCCGCAAGGCTGCCGGCCTCGGCCGTTCGCCGACCGAGAACGATCCGGACACCTACGACTACATGAACCAGCACTGCGACGTGCTGATCGTCGGTGCCGGCCCGGCCGGTCTCGCCGCAGCCCTGGCCGCTGCGCGCAGCGGTGCCCGCGTGATTCTGGCCGATGAGCAGGAAGAGTTCGGCGGCAGCCTGCTCGACTCGCGCGAAAGCCTCGACGGCAAACCGGCGATGGAATGGGTCGCCAGTGTCATCGCTGAATTGAAGAACACTCCGGACGTGCTGCTGTTGCCGCGCGCCACGGTCAACGGTTACCACGACCACAACTTCCTGACCATTCACGAACGCCTCACCGATCACCTTGGTGACCGCGCGCCAATCGGTCAGGTGCGGCAGCGCATCCACCGTGTCCGCGCCAAGCGCGTGGTGCTGGCGACCGGCGCCCACGAGCGTCCGCTGGTGTACGGCAACAACGACGTGCCGGGCAACATGCTCGCTGGCGCGGTGTCGACTTACGTGCGTCGTTATGGCGTAGCGCCGGGCAAAAAACTGGTGCTGTCGACCAACAACGATCACGCCTATCGCGTCGCTCTGGATTGGCTCGATGCCAGTCTGCCAGTCGTCGCCATCGCCGACGCGCGCAGCAATCCGCGCGGTGCATTGGTCGAAGAAGCGCGCGCCAAAGGCATTCGCATCCTCACCGGCAGCGCCGTCATCGAAGTGCGTGGCAGCAAGCGTGTGACCGCTGCCCGCGTCGCCGCGATTGACGTAAAGGCCCACGCCGTGACCAGTCCGGGCGAATGGCTCGACTGCGACCTGGTGGCCAGCTCCGGTGGTTACAGCCCGGTGGTTCACTTGGCTTCGCACCTCGGTGGCAAACCGGTCTGGCGCGAAGACATTCTCGGTTTCGTACCGGGCGAAGCACCGCAGAAGCGCGTGTGCGTCGGTGGCATCAATGGCGTCTACGCGCTGGGCGATTCGCTGGCCGACGGTTTCGAAGGTGGCGTGCGCGCTGCCGCTGAAGCCGGTTTCCAGACCGTCGAAGGCGTGTTGCCGAAAGCCCTGAGCCGTCTCGAAGAGCCGACCCTGGCGCTGTTCCAAGTGCCGCACGAGAAGAACTCGGCGCGTGCACCGAAGCAATTCGTCGACTTCCAGAACGACGTCACCGCCGGTGGTATCGAATTGGCGACCCGTGAAGGTTTCGAGTCGGTCGAGCACGTCAAACGCTACACCGCGCTGGGCTTCGGCACCGATCAGGGCAAGCTCGGCAACGTCAACGGTCTGGCCATTGCCGCCCGTTCGCTGAACGTGACCATCCCGCAGATGGGCACCACCATGTTCCGTCCGAACTACACGCCGGTGACCTTCGGCGCCGTGGCCGGTCGACACTGCGGGCACATCTTCGAACCGGTGCGCTACACCGCGCTGCATGCCTGGCATGTGAAGAACGGCGCCGAGTTTGAAGACGTCGGTCAGTGGAAGCGTCCCTGGTACTTCCCGAAAAACGGTGAAGACCTGCACGCGGCGGTCAAGCGCGAATGCAAAGCCGTGCGCGACAGCGTTGGCCTGCTCGATGCTTCGACCCTCGGCAAGATCGACATTCAAGGCCCGGATGCCCGCGAGTTTCTCAACCGCGTGTACACCAACGCCTGGACCAAGCTCGACGTGGGCAAGGCTCGCTACGGTTTGATGTGCAAGGAAGACGGCATGGTCTTCGACGACGGTGTGACGGCTTGCCTGGCCGACAACCATTTCGTCATGACCACCACCACCGGCGGCGCGGCTCGCGTGCTGCAATGGCTGGAGCTGTACCACCAGACCGAATGGCCGGATATGAAGGTGTACTTCACTTCGGTCACCGACCACTGGGCGACCATGACCCTGTCCGGGCCGAACAGCCGCAAGCTGCTCAGCGCCGTGACCGACATTGATCTGAGCAACGAAGCGTTCCCGTTCATGACCTGGAAAGAAGGTCTGGTTGGCGATGTGCCGGCGCGGGTGTTCCGTATCTCGTTCACTGGTGAGCTGTCGTACGAAGTCAACGTGCAGGCCGATTATGCGATGGGCGTGCTGGAGAAGATCGTCGAGGCCGGCAAGCAGTACAACCTGACGCCGTACGGCACGGAAACCATGCACGTGCTGCGGGCCGAGAAGGGTTTCATCATTGTCGGTCAGGACACTGACGGCTCGATGACCCCCGACGACCTGAACATGGGCTGGTGTGTCGGTCGCACCAAACCGTTCTCGTGGATCGGCCAGCGCGGCATGAACCGGGAAGATTGCGTGAAAGACCAGCGCAAACAACTGGTGGGCCTCAAGCCGATCGATCCGACCAAATGGCTGCCGGAAGGTGCGCAGCTGGTGTTCAACACCAAGCAGGCGATCCCGATGACCATGGTCGGCCACGTGACCTCCAGTTACGCGCACAACTCCCTCGGTTATTCATTTGCCATGGGTGTGGTCAAGGGCGGTCTCAAGCGCATGGGCGAGCGGGTGTTCGCACCGCTGGCCGATGGCAGCGTGATCGAGGCGGAAATCGTTTCTTCGGTGTTCTTCGATCCGAAGGGTGATCGGCAGAACATCTGACACTGATCGTTCCCACGCTCCGCGTGGGAATGCATCCCGGGACGCTCCGCGTCCCAAGAGCGGACGCAGAGCGTCCATGGCGGCATTCCCACGCAGAGCGTGGGAACGATCAAATCAAACAACAGGTGCTTTATGACCACAGCCAATGTTTACCAACAACGCCCGACCACTGGCGCCAAGGCCGAGTCGTCGCTGCACCATGCCGACCTCGCCAGCCTGGTCGGCAAGGGCCGCAAGAACGCCGGCGTGATCGTGCGGGAAAAGAAACTCCTCGGCCACCTGACCATTCGTGGTGATGGTCACGATGCCGCGTTCGCTGCCGGTGTGCACAAGGCGCTTGGCATTGAATTGCCCGGTGCGCTGAGCGTAATCGTCAAAGGCGAAACCAGCCTGCAATGGATGGGCCCGGACGAGTGGCTGCTGATCGTGCCAAGCGGTGAGGAATTCGCCGCCGAGCAGAAACTGCGCGAAGCGCTGGGCGATCTGCACATTGCTATCGTGAACGTCAGCGGCGGCCAGCAGATTCTCGAATTAAGCGGCCCGAACGTGCGTCAGGTGCTGATGAAGTCGACCAGCTACGACGTGCACCCGAACAGCTTCCCGGTCGGCAAAGCGGTGGGCACGGTGTTCGCCAAGTCGCAGTTGATGATCCGTCATACGGCGGAAGACACCTGGGAATTGCTGATCCGTCGCAGCTTCTCGGATTACTGGTGGTTGTGGTTGCAGGATGCTTCGGCCGAGTACGGGCTGAGCGTTCAGGCCTGAAGATCAAAAGCCACCCCCTCACCCCAGCCCTCTCCCCCTGAGGGGGAGAGGGGGAAAGGGAGCAGATTTGTGTGTTTTTCGAGCCTGAGTTCGACGCGCTATTTCAGGTCGGCGTAGCTCGAAAGAACACCTCGGTCAGTCCCCTCTCCCTCTGGGAGAGGGCTAGGGTGAGGGAAAAACCTGACACCCCGCACAACGAACAGGAGTCACCGCACCATGAGCCGCGCCCCAGACACATGGATTCTGACCGCCGACTGCCCCAGCGTCCTCGGCACGGTGGACGCGGTCACGCGTTTTCTGTTCGAGCAGGGCTGTTACGTCACCGAGCACCACTCGTTCGATGACCGCCTCTCCGGGCGTTTTTTTATTCGCGTGGAATTCCGTCAGCCCGACGGCTTCGACGAACAATCCTTCCGCGCCGGGCTGGCCGAGCGCGGGCAGGCGTTCGGCATGCTCTTCGAACTGACCGCGCCGAACTACCGGCCGAAAGTGGTGATCATGGTCTCCAAGGCCGATCACTGCCTCAACGACTTGCTCTACCGCCAGCGCATCGGCCAGTTGTCGATGGACGTGGCGGCGGTGGTGTCCAACCATGCGGATCTCAAGCCGTTGGCCGACTGGCACCAGATTCCCTACTACCATTTCCCTCTCGACCCCAACGACAAACCGGCGCAGGAGCGTCAGGTCTGGCAGGTGATCGAAGAGGCCGGTGCCGAACTGGTGATCCTCGCCCGCTACATGCAGGTGCTATCGCCGGAGCTGTGCCGCAAGCTCGACGGCAAGGCGATCAACATTCATCACTCGCTGTTGCCGGGCTTCAAGGGCGCCAAGCCTTATCACCAGGCTTACAACAAGGGCGTGAAACTGGTGGGCGCGACGGCGCATTACATCAACAACGACCTCGATGAAGGGCCGATCATTGCCCAGGGCGTCGAGGCGGTGGATCACAGTCATTACCCCGAGGATCTGATTGCCAAAGGGCGGGATATCGAAGGCCTGACCTTGGCGCGGGCGGTTGGGTATCACATCGAAAGACGAGTTTTTTTGAACGCCAACAGAACCGTCGTTCTCTAGATCGCTTTCGCGAGCAGGCTCGCTCCCACAGGGTATGCATTCCAATGTGGGATCGAGCCTGCTCGCGAAGGGGCCGTAACAAACAACGCAAGACCAACAAGCAATACCCGAGCACTCAACGCGCTGCCCAACCGGGGCAACGCAGTTCCATAAAAACAACAGCGAGGTGAAAGCATGTCTGGCAATCGTGGTGTGGTGTATCTCGGCGCTGGCAAGGTCGAAGTACAGAAAATCGACTACCCGAAAATGCAGGACCCGCGCGGTCGCAAGATCGAGCATGGGGTCATTCTCAAAGTGGTTTCCACCAACATCTGCGGCTCCGACCAGCATATGGTGCGCGGCCGGACCACGGCGCAGACCGGTCTGGTGCTGGGCCATGAGATCACCGGCGAGGTGATCGAAAAGGGCTCCGACGTCGAAAACCTGAAGATCGGCGATTTGGTCTCCGTTCCGTTCAACGTGGCTTGCGGGCGCTGCCGTTCCTGCAAAGAGCAACACACCGGCGTCTGCCTGACCGTCAACCCGGCCCGTGCCGGCGGCGCATACGGTTACGTCGACATGGGCGACTGGACCGGTGGCCAGGCCGAATACGTGCTGGTGCCGTACGCCGACTTCAACCTGCTGAAACTGCCGGATCGCGACAAGGCCATGGAGAAAATCCGCGACCTTACCTGCCTCTCCGACATCCTCCCGACCGGCTATCACGGCGCGGTTACTGCCGGTGTTGGCCCGGGCAGCTCTGTGTACATCGCCGGCGCCGGTCCGGTCGGCCTGGCCGCTGCCGCTTCCGCACGTTTGCTCGGTGCTGCGGTGGTGATTGTCGGCGACGTCAACACCATCCGCCTGGCCCACGCCAAGGCCCAGGGCTTTGAGGTCGTCGACCTGTCCAAAGACACCCCGCTGCACGAACAGATCGCCGCGCTGCTGGGCGAGCCGGAAGTCGATTGCGCGGTGGACTGCGTTGGCTTTGAAGCACGCGGCCACGGCCACGACGGCGTCAAGGCCGAAGCCCCGGCCACGGTGCTCAACTCACTGATGGGCGTGGTGCGCGTTGCCGGCAAGATCGGTATCCCCGGCCTGTACGTCACCGAAGATCCGGGCGCCGTCGACGCTGCCGCGAAAATGGGCAGCCTGAGCATCCGCTTCGGCCTGGGCTGGGCCAAATCCCACAGCTTCCACAC
This sequence comes from Pseudomonas sp. S2_C11, assembly GCF_054668395.1. Classification (NCBI taxonomy): domain Bacteria; kingdom Pseudomonadati; phylum Pseudomonadota; class Gammaproteobacteria; order Pseudomonadales; family Pseudomonadaceae; genus Pseudomonas; species Pseudomonas sp. S2_C11. The sequence continues at coordinate 8,469 of NZ_CP162765.1, forward strand.
CGGCCAGACTCCAGTGATGAAGTACAACCGCCAGTTGATGCAGGCGATCATGTGGGACCGCATCAACATTGCCGAAGTGGTCGGCGTGCAAGTGATCAGCCTCGATCAGGCGCCGGAAGGTTACGGCGAGTTCGATGCGGGTGTGCCGAAGAAGTTTGTGATTGATCCGCATAAGTTGTTCAGTGCGGCGTAAGTTCTACCCATGTAAGAAGGGCAGCCGATCGGGCTGCCCTTTTTTGTTCTGAACACGACCAGTTATTTAAAGGCGCATTTGCGGGCGTCACCATCCTTGGTTGCACACTCATCACCGTTCCAATTGCTACCGGTGGCTTGAACCGGAGTGTCGTTTCTGTAGCCAGCCGAGACGCCAAGGTCTGCCTCACCTTCGTATCGGCAGATGACAACTGAATTAGCAGTGTCTTTATCTTTAAGTCGGGCAGAAGTGAAGGTTACATCTTCGGCGCCTTGCGCATGAGTCACTGATATCGTTGGGCAGGTTGCAGCATAGGCAGTACTCATCATGGTCAGACCAAGCAGGGCGCCAGTGACAATTTTAAACTTCATCTTTTCGTACTCCGTTACGTAATTGGAGTGGAGATATTCACTTGCATCGTTATGACTGCCAACTGTCAGATCTGACAGTTGGTTAGTTCCAATCGAAATAAATAGTCGGGTTTTCAGTGTGAAGTCGAATAGTGAAGTGGCTATTCAACGATTGAACAATTCATTTAGGTGAGTGCGTAGAGAAGGGGATGCGCCGCGAGGAACATGCCGCCCAATACCCGGTCAAACCGGCAGTTTCGTCGCCGTTGTCCGGTGGCAGCTTTTTCCCAAGAGGATGTCTGAATGAAGATTTCACGCGGTTTTGCCTTGGCATCGCTCCTGACTCTGGCCGCCGGGCCGGTGTTTGCCGGTTTCAGTCTGAACGACGTGGCCGGTGCGGTAGCGGGGATGCAAGGTGGTGACAAGGCGGCCGCTGCAGCGCCGACTTCGGAGACCGCTGGTTTGTTGAGTGCTTTGAGTGCGCTGGACGTCACGCCGGAGCAGGCCGTTGGCGGTACCAGTGCGATGCTCGGGCTGGCGAAGAATCAGCTGAGCAGCACCGACTATTCGCAACTGGCCAAGGAAGTGCCGGGCATCGACAAACTGTCCGGTGGCAGCGGCAATCTGGCGGCGCTCGGGGCTTTGCTCGGTTCGTCCGGCAAGTCCGCAGGTCTTGAAAATGCGCTGGGCAATGTCAAAGACACTAACGACCTGAACAACGCGTTCAGCGCGCTGGGCATGGACAGCGGCATGATCGGCCAGTTTGCCCCGGTGTTGCTGCAATATCTCGGTCAGCAGGGCGTCGGCGGTTCGCTGTTGAGCAGCCTCGGCAGCATCTGGGGCACCGGCACCGGCACTTGAGTCAGCCGCGCTCGTTGCGCAGCTCGACGATGCGCTGATCCTTCTCGGTCCAGAGCTGGTTGACCCAGTTCTGGACGTGTTGGCGAAAGGCCGGATCCTTCTCGTAATCGCCCTGCCACAGCGTCGGGTCGAGTTCGCGGGTCCTGATGTCGATGATCACTCGCGGCACGTTGCCGCTGATCAGGTCCCAGAAGCCCGGGATTTTTTCCTGCGGATACACCACCGTCACATCGAGCATCGCGTCGAGCTGTTCGCCCATCGCCGCCAGCACGAACGCCACGCCGCCGGCCTTGGGTTTGAGCAGGTGGCTGAACGGTGATTCCTGCTGGGTGCTTTTAGCCAGGGTGTAGCGCGTGCCTTCCAGATAATTCACCACCGTCACCGGCTGGCGCTTGAACAGCTCGCACGCCGCTTTGGTGATTTCCAGATCCTTGCCTGCCAGCTCGGGGTTCTTTGCCAGAAAGGCTTTGGTGTAGCGCTTCATGAACGGGTAATCCAGCGCCCACCACGCCAAGCCGAGGAACGGCACCCAGATCAGCTCTTTCTTCAGAAAGAACTTGAAGAACGGCGTGCGCCGGTTGAGGGTCTGGATCAGTGCTGGAATGTCGACCCACGATTGATGGTTGCTGACCACCAGATAGGACGTGTCGCGGCGCAGATCGTCGCCGCCGCGAATGTCCCATTGCGTCGGGATGCACAGCCGGAAGATCAGCTTGTCGATTTCGGCCCAGGTCTCGGCGATCCACATCACCGCCCCCGATGCGTAATCCCGCCAGCGCCCGGGTGCGACCAGTTTGAGCAGGGCAAACACCATCAATGGCCCGATCAGGATCAGGGTGTTGAGCAACAGCAGCAGGGTGACGAAACAGCCGGTGAGCAGGCGGCGCATAAGCAACTCTATGAAGTGGCAGGGGCGAGCCATGATAAGCAGCTTCGCGCGACAGGCCAAATCGGCGCTGACGAATGTTTCACTTTTTGCCGGGTATGCTTCGCTCAAGATTGGATCTGAATGCACTGGCCTCTTCGCGAGCAGGCTCGCTCCCACAGGGGAATGCATTTCAAATGTGGGAGCGAGCCTGCTCGCGAAGAGGACCGAAGCGAACGAATAACTCGGCGCGTGTCTAAAACTCCAGTCCGCCGCCCTCAATTTCCAAGGAAGCCCCTTACGTGAAATCCCTCCTTGCTCTGTTTGCTCTCGTCGCGCTTCCGGTCATGGCCGCCGAGCCGACGCTGTACGGTCGCTACGAATACATCGCGCTGCCGGAAATCGGTGGCGAAGTGCTCAAGGCCAAGATGGACACCGGCGCGCTGACCGCCTCGCTGTCGGCCAAGGACATCGAGACCTTCACCCGTGATGGCGACGACTGGGTGCGTTTTCGCCTCGCCACCAAGGACGCCAGCAACAAGGTTTTCGAGCACAAGGTCGCGCGGATCAGCAAGATCAAAAGCCGTTCCGACGAGGACGATGAAGAGCGCGACAGCAGCGATGTCGCCAAGCGTCCGGTGGTCGATCTGGAACTGTGCCTGGGCAACGTCAAGCGCACCGTCGAGGTCAACCTGACCGACCGCAGCCACTTCAACTATCCGCTCCTGATCGGCGCCAAGGCCTTGCGCGAGTTCGGCGCGGCGGTAAACCCGGCGCGGCGTTACACCGCCGACAAGCCTGACTGCTAAGTGGTCTGATTGACGTAACCCCGGGCTTGGGGCACCGTTCGCGCACTAACTGCCACGGGCTCGGACGCCATGCCGCACATCCTGATTGTCGAAGACGAAGCGGCAATAGCCGACACACTGATTTTTGCCTTGCAGGGCGAGGGGTTCAGCACCACGTGGCTGAACCTCGGCGCGGCGGCGCTGGAGCATCAGCGGCAGACGCCGGCCGACCTGATCATTCTCGATATCGGTTTGCCGGACATCAGCGGCTTCGAGACTTGCAAGCAACTGCGGCGCTTCACGGAAGTGCCGGTGCTGTTTCTCAGCGCCCGCGACGCCGAGATCGACCGCGTGGTGGGCCTGGAGATCGGTGCCGACGATTACGTGGTCAAGCCGTTCAGCCCCCGTGAAGTGGCGGCGCGGGTCAAAGCCATCCTCAAACGCATGGCGCCGCGCGCAACCCTGGAAGCAGGCTCAACGCCGTTTCGCATCGATGCCGAACGCGTACAGATCAGCTATCGCGGCCAGCCGCTGAGCCTGACCCGCCACGAATTCCGCTTGTTGCAATGCCTGCTCGAACAACCTGAGCGGGTGTTCAGCCGCGAGCAATTGCTTGATGCGCTGGGCGTTGCCGCTGATGCCGGTTACGAGCGCAGCATCGACAGTCACATCAAAAGCCTGCGCGCCAAGTTGCGCCTGGTGCGCGCCGAGGCCGAGCCGATCCAGACCCATCGCGGCCTCGGTTACAGCTACAGCCCGGGGCACAGCTGATGTCGCTGGGGCTGCGGATTTTTCTGGTGTACGTGCTGTTTGTCGGCCTGACCGGCTATTTCGTCCTCAACACGGTCATGGAAGAAATCCGCCCCGGCGTGCGTCAGTCCACCGAAGAGACGCTGGTGGACACCGCCAACCTGATGGCAGAAATCCTGCGCGACGATTTCAAGGCCGGCACCCTCAGCGAGAACCGCTGGCCGCAATTGCTCCGCGCCTATGGCGAGCGCCAACCGCAAGCGACCATCTGGGGCTTGCCGAAAAATCAGGTCAACCACCGCATCTACGTCACCGACGCCAAGGGCATCGTCGTGCTCGACTCCAGCGGCGTCGCGGTCGGCCAGGATTATTCGCGCTGGAACGACGTCTACCTGACCCTGCGTGGCGAGTACGGCGCGCGCTCCAGCCGCAGTGTTCCTGACGATCCGAGCTCGTCGGTGATGCACGTCGGTGCGCCGATCCGCGACAACGGCAGGATCATCGGCGTGGTCACCGTGGCCAAGCCCAACAGTTCGTTGCAACCCTACGTCGATCGCACCGAGCGGCGTTTGCTGTTTTACGGCGCCGGACTGATCGGCCTCGGTCTGCTGTTCGGCGCCTTGCTCTCATGGTGGCTCAGCCGCGCGCTGCACCGTTTGACCGGTTATGCCCAAGCGGTCAGCGAAGGCCGGCGCGTGGAAGTGCCGCATTATCGCGGCGGCGAACTGGAGCAACTGGCGACTGCGGTCGAGCAGATGCGCACGCAGCTCGAAGGCAAGGCCTACGTCGAGCGTTATGTGCACACCCTGACCCATGAATTGAAAAGTCCGCTGGCGGCGATCCGGGGTGCGGCGGAGTTGCTGCAAAGCGATATGCCACCCGTCCAGCGTTTGCGCTTTGTCAGCAACATCGACAGCGAAAGCGCGCGGATGCAGCAGTTGATCGAGCGCCTGCTCAACCTGGCGCAGGTCGAACAGCGCCAAGGGCTGGAAGAACGGGTGGCAGTGCCGCTGGCGCTGTTGGTCGCAGAACTGCTCAAGGCGCAGGCCGCGCGGATCGAGGGCAAACAACTGCGCGTCGAGCAAGCGATCGGCGAGGATCTGCTGTTGATTGGCGAGCCGTTTCTGCTACGCCAGGCGTTGGGCAATCTGCTTGAGAACGCGCTGGATTTCACCCCGGCGCAGGGCCTGTTGCGCTTGAGCGCCGAGCGGGTTGGCGAGCAGATCGAGTTCCGCCTGTTCAACCAGACCACGCCGATTCCCGATTACGCCTTGCCGCGTCTGACCGAACGCTTCTACTCGTTGCCGCGCCCGGACAGCGGACGCAAGAGCACCGGGCTGGGGCTGAACTTCGTTGAAGAAGTGGTCAAGTTGCATGGCGGGGTGATGCGCATTGGCAATGTCGAGGGCGGGGTTGAGGTGGTATTGCGCTTGCCGTGAGACCCAGTTGCTGCCTTCGCGAGCAGGCTCGCTCCCACAGGAGAATGCATTCTCCACACAATCTCCATATTCCCCCCACACTCCCACCACAGCGCATCCCCAGACTCTTCCCATCCAAACAGGGAGAGTCCCATGAACAAGAATCTGACCATCAAACTCGGCGCGATCGCCTTGTTGATCCTGCTGTTGCTGATACCGCTGTTGATGATCGACGGCATCATCGACGAACGTCAGCAACTGCGCGACGGTGTGCTCGAAGACATCGCGCGCAGCTCCAGTTACAGCCAGCAGCTGACCGGGCCGGTGATGGTAGTGCCGTATCGCAAGGTGGTGCGCACCTGGAAAACCAACGAGAAAACCAACAAGCGCTACGAGGAGATCGGCGAAGCGCGCGGGCGTTTGTACTTTCTGCCGGAGCGCTTCGAGCTCGACGGGCAAGTACAAACCGAACTGCGCAAACGCGGTATTTACGAGGCGCGGCTGTTCCACGCCGACAATCGTATCGACGGGCATTTTTCCCTGCCGGCGCAGTTGGGCATCAAGGAAAATTTTGCCGATTACCAATTCGACGCGCCGTTCCTCGCCGTCGGTATCAGCGATATTCGCGGCATCGAGAACGCGCTGAAACTCGAGCTCGGCGGCCAGCAACTGGACTTCGTGCCAGGCAGCGAAGTGGCCTGGATCGGCGAGGGTGTACACGTCACTCTGCCGGCGCTGGACGCCAGCAAAGCCACGCAATTGACCTTCGGTTTCGACCTGCGTCTGCAAGGCACCGGCTCGCTGCGTGTGGTGCCGGTGGGCAAGACCAGCAGCGTCAGCCTCGCCGCCAATTGGCCGCACCCCAGCTTCGTCGGCAACTTCCTGCCGGCCAAGCGCGAGATCAACGATCAGGGTTTCAGCGCCGACTGGCAGACCTCGTTTTTCTCCACCAACCTGCAAGAGGCAATGGAGCGCTGTGTCGCTGGCGACTGTGATGCACTCAACGGGCGCAGCTTCGGCGTCAGCTTCATCGATCCGGTGGATCAGTACCTGAAGAGCGATCGGGCGATCAAATACGCGCTGCTGTTCATCGTCCTGACATTCGCCGGTTTCTTCCTCTTCGAAGTGCTCAAGAGCCTGGCGGTGCACCCGGTGCAATATGCCCTGGTCGGTGTTGCGCTGGCGTTCTTTTACCTGCTGCTGTTGTCATTGTCGGAACACATCGGGTTTGCGCTGGCGTATCTGTTGTCGGCGAGTGGCTGCGTGTTGCTGATCGGCTTCTATGTCAGCCACGTCCTGCGCAGCGCGCGGCATGGCTTGAGCTTCTCGGCGGGGCTGGCGGCGCTGTATGGCTTGCTGTACGGCTTGCTCAGCGCCGAGGATTACGCGCTGTTGATGGGCTCGCTGATGTTGTTCGGTCTGCTCGGGGTGTTCATGGTGCTGACGCGCAAACTGGACTGGTACGGGATTGGTTTGAAACCGGCCAAGCCGCTGGAGTTTGATGTGGAGGCGATGCAATGAGCGGGTTGAGGGCTGAGCGCAGGGAAGTGGCGGTTCTGCTGACGCTGATTGTTGCAGCGCTGCCGCCAGAACCGAGGTGGTGCCATCGCTGGCAAGCCAGCTCCCACAGGATATATGCCGACACACAGATCAGCGGTCTGTCCCGATTCAATGTGGGAGCTGGCTTGCCAGCGATGGGGGCAGATCAGGCGCCGCAGAATCAGGGCTTGGGCATTGTCGCCACCATGGACGGTCGCTGACTCACTTCAAAATACCAGTTGGCCAGTTGCGGATTGGCTGCACGCCAGTCCATGTCCGGGAAACGCAGATCCAGGTAACCCAGTGCGCAGGCCACGCTGATCGCCGCGACATCGAAGTGGCTGGTCAGCTCGGCAATCGCTTCGCTCTCGAGCACGGCGAGGGCGCGGCGGATCTTGTCGCGCTGGGCGTCGAGCCATTCGTCCCAGTGTTTTTCCACCGGGCGCAGCACAGTTTCATAACGCACCATCACCGAGGCATCCATGATCCCGTCAGCCATCGACGCCAGGGTCAGGCGTCGCCAGCGCGCCGCACCTTCACGGGGGATCAGCGGATTGCCGACGTGCTGCTGATCGAGGTATTCGAGGATGACGCGGCTGTCATGGATGACATTGCCATCGGCCAGACGCAGGGCAGGGATCTTGCTCAGCGGGTTGTCGGCAATCAGCGCCGGGTTCGGGCTGACCGGGCTGAGCACGCAGTCCTGCAGCGCTACACGATCCTGCTGACCGGTTTCGTGCAGCAGCACCATGACCTTGCGGACGAAGGGCGACAGGGTGTTGTGGTACAGGGTCATGCTGGGGGCGGACATGGCAAGGTCTCGATCAGGACAATGATCGGGCAGCATAGCCTGCTCGCGTGCGGCGCAGAACCCATGTGGGAGCGAGCCTGCTCGCGAAGGCGTCGTGACAGTCGACTTTGATGTTGAATGTCTGGGCGCTTTCGCGAGCAGGCTCGCTCCCACAAGGGATTCTCAGCGTCGCGGCAGTAAACCTTTTATCGCCAGAAATGCCGGCACGCCAAGCCCGACCCAGCTCAACGCATCCCAGATTCCATCCCCCAGCAACGCCGCAAACAGCCCCGCCGCACTGAGCAGGGCGATCACGATCGGTGTGCTGAAAACCTTCCAGAAACTCGACTGACGCGGCTTCATGCCGAGGCCTCCGCCGTTTCCAGAACAGGCTTGGCCGCCTTGCGCCGCACCACCCACAAATACACCCCACTGGCCAACACGATGATCGTCAGCACATTCAGCGTCGCCCAGAGAATCTTCATCGGCATGCCGCCGTAGTCACCAAAGTGCAGTGGCTGCGACATGCCCATGGCGTCCATGTACCACGGCCGTTCGGCCACGGCGGTGACCTGCAAGGTCGTGGCGTCGATCAGCACCGGCGTCAGCAGGTGCGAGGTCAGGTGCGTGCCGCCCTTCATGAATACCGAGTAATGGTGCTCGCTGGAAAAGCGTGTGCCGGGGAAGGCGATGAAATCCGGTTTCATCCCCGGTGCGACTTCCTCGGCGATGTCGAGCAGCCGCGTGGCCGGCGCCAGTTGAGTAAGCGGCGGCGCATCGCGATACGGCGCGATCAGCGTGGTCAACGCGTCGTTGCGCCAGGCAGCGATGAGCAGGTCGGCGCAGGCGCTGATCACTCCGGTCACGCCCACCACCAGGCACCAGGTCAAAGTGACGACGCCGATCAGGTTGTGCAGGTCGAGCCAGCGCAGTCTTGTCGATTTGTCTTGGCGCACGGTTCCGAATTTCAAGCGGCGCATGAACGGCAGGTACAGCACCGTGCCGGACACGATCGCCACGACAAACAACAGACCCATGAACGCCAGCAGCAGCTTGCCCGGCAGCCCGGCGAACATGTCGACGTGCAGACGCAGGATGAACAGCATCAAACCACCGTTGGCCGAAGGGGTTTCCAGCGCTTCGCCAGTGCGCGCATCGAGCATGAAGGTGTGCGAAGAGTTCGGCTCGGTGTCGGCCGTCCTGGCCATGATCGCGAACGCCGCGTTCGGCTCTTCGTCGTCATAACCGAAGTACTGCATGACTTCGCCCGGGCGATGCTTCTGCGCCGCCTCGACCAGTTGCTGCAGGTTGAGTTGCGGCGTGTCGGCCGGCATCTCGCGCAGCTCCGGGGCGTTGCCGAGCAAATGATCGATCTCGTGGCTGAAAATCAGCGGCAGACCGGTCAGCGCCAGCATCAGCAGAAATACGGTGCAGATCAGGCTGGTCCAGGTGTGAATGAACGACCAGCGGCGGATGGTTTTACTTTTCATTGCATGACCTTCAAAAACACCGAAGCCGCCCGGTTCGGACGGCCTGGGAACAGGGCCTGGTTCAGCTCACTGGCTTACCACTTGTAAGTGGCGCTGGCGACGATACTGCGCTGGTCGCCGTAGTAGCAGTAGAAGCTGTCGCAGGTGGAAATGTAGTCCTTGTCGAACAGGTTGGTCGCGTTCACCGCCAGCGATGCACCCTTCAGACTGTTGTCCAGACGGCCCAGGTCATAATGCACGCTGGCGTCGAACACGGTATAGGCATCGGCCTTGCCCAGCCAGGTGTTGGCCTTGTCGCCGTAGGTGTTGCCGGTGTAGCGCACGCCGGCGCCAATGCCGAAACCGTCGAGCACGCCGGCGTGCCAGGTGTAGTCGGTCCACAGCGAGGCTTGTTGGTTGGGCATCAGTTGCAGACGATTGCCCTTGTCGACGCCTTTCTGCACTTCGGACTTGGCCAGGGTGTAGGCGGCGATGACTTTGAGGTTGTCAGTCACATCCGACACGGCCTCGAGTTCCAGGCCTTTGACCTTCACTTCGCCGGTCTGGCTGGTCACCGAAACGTTGTTGACGAAGGTGTTCACCGCGACGTTCTTCTGGGTCAGGTCATACACGGCGGCGGTCAGCAGGGTCTTGCTGCCCGGAGGCTGGTATTTGATGCCCAGTTCCCATTGCTTGCCTTCGGTTGGCTTGAGCGAGCCGGTCGAGGTGGCATCGGCGCCCGTGGTCGGCTGGAATGATTCGGCGTAGGACAGGTACGGCACGAAACCGTTATCGAAGACGTAGCTGAGCGCCGCGTTGCCGCTGAATTTCTTGTCACGCTGGGTGTTGGTGGCATCGCCCTTGTTGAAGAACTCGGTGCTGGTGTGCACCCAGTCTTCACGGCCGCCGAGGGTCAGGCGCCACTGGTCGAGGGCCATTTGGTCCTGCACGTAGAGGCCGGTCTGGTAGGTCTTCTGGTTGTAGTCGTAAAACGCGGTGGAGCGTGCTGGACGTACGATCGGCTGGCCGTAGATCGGGTTGATAACGTTGGTTTGCAGACCATCGCCAAAAATCGAGGTGTAGTTGGTGTTGCTGCGCTGGTGATCCAGACCCAGCAGCAAGGTGTGGCGAATGTTGCCCGTGGCGAAGTCGGCCTGGAAGTTGTTGTCCACGGCGAACTGGCTGATGTCTTCGTCGACGCTGGTGCTGGTGCGGCCGACGTTGCCCTCTGCATCCACGGTGGTGAACGGGTAGGAACCGGGGGTCAGCGACTGGAACGACAGGTCCGACTTGGTGTAGCGCAGGTTCTGCTTGAACTGCCAGACATCGTTCAACCGATGCTCGAAGGCATAACCCAGCGCATAGTAGGTGCGATCGTAGTATTCCCAATCCGGATCGCCGAGATTCTTGTGATGGGAAATATCACCGAGCGGCGATTTGATCTTCGTGCCCTGGATCGGCAGAAACTGGCTGGTGATGCCGGTGTCATCGCGGGTGAACTGGCTCAGCAGAGTGAGTTTGGTGTCGTCACCGATGTTCCAGGTCAGGCTCGGCGCGATGTTGTAGCGCTTGTTGTCGACGTGGTCGACCTGCGTGCCGCTGTCGCGCACCACGCCGCTGATGCCATAGAGAAACTGCCCGGCGTCATCGATCTTGCCGGTGCTGGCGAAGTTGATCTGGCGGTGATTGTCGCTGCCGTATTGCAACTGGATTTCGCTGCTGGCTTCAGCGCTCGGGCGGCGGCTGACCATGTCGAGCAAACCGCCCGGCGGGGTGTGGCCGTACACCGACGAAGCCGGGCCACGCAGCAGGGCGAGGCGGTCGAGGTTCCAGGTTTCCTGTTTCGGGTTGGCGTACACGCCTTTGGGCAGCGGCAGGCCATCGAGGAACTGGGTCGGCTCGAAACCACGCACGCGCAGCCAGTCGGCGCGGGTGTCGCTGCCGTAGCTGCTGGCGGTGATGCCCGGCATGTAGCGCACGGCGTCATCGAGGCTGTGCACGCTGCGGTCGTCCATTTGCTGGCGGGTCGCCACCGAGATCGAACGCGGTGCTTCGACCAGCGCAGTGTCGGTCTTGGTGCCGGCGGCGGTGCGGGTCGCGGTGTAGCCTTCGACCGGGCCCCAGGCGCTTTCGAAGTTTTCCACGCCGATGACCGAAGTTTCCGGCAGGGCCAGCGTGCCTTCAGGCACGGCCACCAAGGTGTAGGTGCCGGCGCTGCTCTGTTCCAGTTGCAGACCGGTACCGCGCAAGGCCGCGCGCAGGGCTCCGGCGGCGTCGTACTGGCCGTTGACCGGGGCCGAGGTCTTGCCGGCGGCCAGCGCAGGATTGAGCGACAGGGCGAGGCCGCTCTGGCTGGCGATCTGGTTCAGGGTGGTCGACAGCGGCGCCGCCGGCAGGTTGTAGGCGCGCACGCTGGACGCTTGCTCAGCGGCGAGCAACGGGCTGCTGATCAGCGGCGTGCCGAAAGCGATGGCAAAAGCCAGCAGACTGGGGCGCAACAAGGTGTCTGGCGAACGGGACATACGGCGGCTCCTGAATGGAAATATTTCTCAATTGCCTGTGTGCCGGACGAGATTGGAAAAGTGATAGGGCTCGGTGGAAATTATTTTTTGCTGGAAATGGTTGTGCGGCTGATGCCGTCATCGCGAGCAGGCTCGCTCCCACAGGTGATCGCATGCCAATGTGGGAGCGAGCCTGCTCGCGAAGGCGGTTTTCCTGCCGACGCATTACTCAGGCTTGATATCAGCCTTCGCCACGGTGACCCAATACGGCGTATGCCGCTCGATCTGCACTGGCAGAGTCGGCAGCAAAGCACTCAGCGCCTTGTCGGTGTCGTGCAACGGAAAACTGCCGGTAATGCGCAGATCGGCCACTTCCGGCGCCACACCCAGATGGCCACGACGATAGCGCCCGAGCTCGTGCACCAGATCGCCCAGCCGCGCGTTGTCCACCACCAGCATGCCGCGCGTCCAGGCATCGGCGCCGGGGGCGAGGGCGGCAATCGAGCCCAGCCCGTCACTGCGCAGCAACACCTGCTGGCCTTCGCGCAGAATCTGTACTTGCGGGTTGGCCTGGGCATGTGCCGCCACCGCTGACTGCAACACGCTCAGGCGTGTGCCATCGTCCTCGCGCTTGACCAAAAACCGCGTGCCCAGCGCGCGCATGCTGCCTTCGCGGGTTTCGACGATAAACGGCCGCGCATCGCCATGGCCGGTCTCGACGAGGATTTCGCCTTCCTGCAACACGATCAAGCGGCGCTCGTCATCGAAGCGTACGTCGACCGCGCTGTGGGTATTGAGGTTGAGCAGAGTGCCGTCGGACAGGCGCAAGCTGCGCTGTTCGCCGGTGGCGGTGCGCTGATCGGCGAGCCAGTAATCCAGCGGCAGATAGCGCTCACTGACAAACAGCCCGAGCCCGATGATCACCACGACACTGGCCAGCCCGCTGCCGAGTTTGCGCACGCGCCGACGAATGCCTTCGCGTGATTGCAGCAACGCACTTCGGGCCGGGCCCTTGGCGACGCTGAAGCGCTGATCGAGCATGCCCAACTGGCGCCAGGCGCGGGCATGTTCTTCATGGGCCGCGTGCCATTTGGCGAATTCCTCGCGCTCCAGTGCGGTGCTCGAATCGAGGGTCAATTGCCAGGCAATCGCCGCGTCCAGCACATGCGCCGGCACCGGCCGCGAACTGGCCGCGGTCATGTCGGTTCACCGTAAAGGGCGATGTAGCACTGGCGCAGGCCTTGGGCCAGGTACTGCCGCACGCGCGGCACTGACACGCCGAGTCTGGCGGCGATTTCGCCGTGGCTGAGGCCGTCGAGGCGGTTATACAGGAAGGCCGCGCGCGCCTTGGTCGACAGCTTGCCGAGCAGGCGATCGATGGCTTTGAGGTCGTCGAGGATCATTTGCTGTTCTTCAACCGACGGCTGCTCGTCTTCGGGGATCAGCATCAGTTCGGTGAGGTAGGCCTGTTCCAGCGCGGCGCGGCGGAAGTAGTCGAACAACAGGCCTTTGGCGATCGCCACCAGAAACGCCCGAGGTTCGCGCGGCGTCAGCAGCTGGTCGCGGTTGAGCAGGCGCACGAAGGTGTCCTGGCTCAGGTCCTCGGCACGCTGCGGACACGCCACATTGCGCCGCAACCACGCCAGCAGCCAACCGCGATGGTCGCGATACATCGCACCGACGAGCTCACTGTGGGGGTTGGGCACTGACGACACCGGACATCACCGATTGGGAAATGTTAACTAACGAGAATAGTTCGCGATTCTGGCAGAGGTGGGAATGGTTAGCAATTGGCCACTGGTCAGGTGATAGGGCTGCATGCCTCTGTAGGAGCTGCCGAAGGCTGCGATCTTTTGATCTTGCTGTTTATAAAATCAAAAGATCGCAGCCTGCGGCAGCTCCTACAGGGGTAGTGCTAGAAAGAGTGAGTTTGCTGCCGCCGCTTCCACTGATTCAACCGCTGCTGCAACTGCAACGGACTGTAGATCTGCTGCGCCCGCGCGCGGCTGAACAGGATCAACGCCAACTCCGCCGTGGCCAGCGCATCGGCACTCGCGTTATGCCGCTCGAACACTTCAAGGCGAAACCACTCGATCCACTCATCCAGCCCGGCCTCGCGAATCTGCGCCTGCGGACACAGAAACGGCGCGATATCTGCCACATCCAGAAACACATGCTGCAGCTTATGCCCCAGGTGTTCTTTCACTGCGCGCCCGAGCATGTGCTGATCGAACGGCGCATGAAACGCCAGCACCGGGCTGTCGCCGATGAACTCCAGCAACTCCAGCAACGCTTCCGCCGGGTCGCTGCCTGCGGCAATCGCATTCGGTCCCAAGCCATGAATCAGCACGCTGGGGCTGAGCTTCAATTCGCGGCATTGCAAGGTGCGTTCGAACTGCTGACGGAAATCGATCGCGCCGTCCTCGATCACCACCGCGCCAATCGACAGGACCCGATCCTTGCTCATATTCAGGCCGGTGGTTTCCAGGTCCAGCACCACCCAGCGCTGCTCACGCAGGCTGCATTCGCTCAGCTCGGCAAGCGCCGGCAGATTCGCCAGCCGCTGCTGCAAGTCCGCCGACACCACGGGACTGGCCGGGCGCAGCCAGGAAAACAGGCTCATAGCTGATACCGCAAGCTCAGGCTGCTCTGCAGGCGTTGCGCCTGCCGCAGGGATTCACGCAGGATGCGCCGGTCGAGGTGATTGAGGCTGTCGGGATCGACGCGGTTGGAGTACGGCTGGTTCTCCCGGGTCTGGAGCTGATGCTGCTGCATGCGCGTTTGCTGAATGAAGTGATAGGCCTCTTCATACGCCGCGCCGTCGAGCGGCTCGATGACTTGTTTATCGACCAATTGGCGGAAACGCTCGAGGGTGTTGTTGGCGTCGATGCCGTTGGCCAGCGCCAGCAAACGGGCACCGTCGACGAACGGCGTCAGACCCTGGATCTTCAGATCCAGCGTGGCCTTCTCGCCGTTCTTGCGTGCCAGCACGAATTCACGGAAGCGCCCAACGGGAGGGCGATTGCGCAGCGCATTTTCGGCGAGCATGCGCTGGAACAGACGATTGTCACCGACCTGATCGAGAATGCCCCGGCGCAATTGCTCGCAGCCTTGCTCATCGCCCCAGACCACGCGCAGGTCGAAATAAACGCTCGAGCCCAGCAGGTTCTCCGGCGTGGCTTCGCGGATGAACGCGGCAAAGCGCCGTGCCCATTCGGCCCGCGACAGACACAGCTCGGGATTGCCGGCCATGATGTTGCCCTTGCACAGAGTGAAACCGCACTGCGCCAGGCTCTGGTTGATCTGCTGGGCAATCGGCAGCAGCTTGCCGCGTATTTCTGCTGCGTGCGCGGCATCGCGCGCGTCGAAGAGAATGCCGTTGTCCTGATCGGTGTGCAGCGTCTGCTCGCGCCGGCCCTCGCTGCCGAAACACAGCCAACTGAACGGCACACCCGGGTCGCCCTTTTCCGCGAGGGTCAGTTCGATGACCCGGCACACCGTGTGATCGTTGAGCAGGGTGATGATGTGGGTGATTTGCGTCGACGACGCGCCGTGGGCGAGCATGCGTTCGACCAGTTGGCCGATCTCGCCGCGCAAGGTCACCAGTTGCTCGATCCGTTGCGCGCTGCGGATGGTCCGGGCCAGGTGCACCAGATCGACCCGTTGCAGGGAGAACAGATCACGCTCGGATACCACGCCGCACAGGCGTTGATCCTTGACCAGACAGACGTGAGCGATGTGCCGCTCGGTCATGGCGATCGCCGCATCGAAGGCGCTGTGATCCGGCGACAGATAAAACGGTGATCGAGTCATGTGCTGTTCGATGGCGTCGCTGAAATCGCCGACACCTTCGGCGACCACATGGCGCAAATCGCGCAGGGTGAAAATCCCCAGCGGCGCCTTGTGCTCATCCACCGCGACGATGCTGCCGACCTGTTGCTCGTGCATCAGCTTCACCGCTTCACGCAGTGGTGTATCGGCGCTGCAAGTCACCGGATGGCGCATCGCAAGTTCACCGAGACGAGTGTTCAGCGAGTATTGGGTGCCGAGGGTTTCCACGGCTTTTTGCTGGACTTGCTGGTTGACCTGATCGAGCAGGCTGCTCACCCCACGCAAGGCGAAATCGCGGAAGGCACTGGAGAGGGCGAACAGTTTGATGAACGCCAGCTTGTTCAGTTGCAGGCAGAAGGTGTCTTCGCCCGCCAGATGTTCGGTGCGCGTGGCGCGCTCACCGAGCAGCGCGGCCAGCGGAAAGCATTCGCCGGTGGTGATTTCGAAGGTGGTTTCGGTGCCGGGCTTGGTGATGTGCTGGCGTTCGCCGACCACCCGACCCTGTTTGACGATATAAAAGTGCTCCACCGGGCCGTCAGCCGGTTTGATGATGCTCTCGCCCTGGGCAAAAAAACGCAGCTGACATTGCTCCACCAGATAGGCGAGGTGGGCGTGTTCCATCTGATTGAAGGGCGGGAAGCGCTGGAGGAATTGCAGGGTGCCCTGAATGTTCTGCAACACCGCGGTTTTCCCTGCCTGGGTGAAGGCGTCCGCTTTGCTCATAACCATTACCGCAGTCTTTTTCGAATTGTTGTTGTCGGATCGTTGCCACCATGGTCGACCCCGGCGGGCAGGGTGCCCATTGGACGTAAGTCTAGGTTTTGCCACCATTGGCCGATTTTCGGAAATAACCTACGCAAAAGCTCGGAAAAGCTTGCGCTAGCCACTTGGAAAAAATTCCGACGAAGTGCACATTGAAGCGCTGTCCGGTGATGTCTGACGACTTGCCAGGGATTGTTTGAACATTTAGAGAGCGCCATGTCCGACCACGATATTTTGAGCGACGCCGAGCGAGAAGCGCTCAGCGCAGTCATGCTCGAACCCGATCTGCCGCCGCAGCGTGTCCTGATCGTCGACGACGACAAGGACGCCCGCGAGCTGTTGTCGGAGATACTCGCGCTGGACGGCATTCGCTGCATGACCGCAGCCAGCGGTGAAACCGCGCTGAAAATGCTCGATGAAAAGCCTTCGATCGGTCTGGTGATTACCGACCTGCGCATGGGCAATGTCGACGGCCTCGAGCTGATTCGCCAGGTGCGTGAATCGGTACGGGCAGCGATGCCGATCATCATCGTCTCCGGCGATGCCGACGTGAAAGACGCGATCGAAGCGATGCATTTGAGCGTGGTGGATTTTCTGCTCAAGCCGATTGATACGGGGAAGTTGCTTGAGTTGGTGAAGCATGAATTGGGCATTGAGCCCTAGAAGCCCCTCACCCTAACCCTCTCCCAGAGGGAGAGGGGACTGACCGCGGTGAATGTTGGAGGTACACCGACCTGAATTTCATGAGTCGAACTCAGGAATTGAAACTTCCCCAATCTGCTCCCTTTCCCCTCTACCCCTTGGGGGAGAGGGCTGGGGTGAGGGGGATGGATCTCAAGCCCACCACAACAATCCAACCCACCTCACAAACAAAAAGGCCCTGATCTCTCGATCAGGGCCTTTTTCACTTCCAGCGTCAGCGCAAATTACAGACCATTCGCGGCCTTGAACTCGCGACGACGACGGTGCAGCACCGGCTCGGTGTAGCCGTTCGGCTGCCTGGTGCCTTCGATCACCAGTTCGACCGCCGCCTGGAAGGCGATGTTGCTGTCGAAGTCCGGTGCCAGCGGGCGATACAGCGGGTCGTTGGCGTTCTGACGGTCGACCACCGGTGCCATGCGCTTGAGGCTTTCCATCACTTGCTCTTGGCTGACGATACCGTGGCGCAGCCAGTTGGCGATGTGCTGGCTGGAGATACGCAGCGTCGCACGGTCTTCCATCAGGCCAACGTCGTTGATATCCGGGACTTTGGAGCAACCGACACCTTGGTCGATCCAGCGCACCACGTAACCGAGAATGCCTTGGGCATTGTTGTCCAGTTCGTTCTTGATCTGCTCTGGCGTCCAGCTTGGGTTCACTGCCAGTGGAATGGTCAGGATGTCGTCCACCGAGGCGCGCGCACGTTTGGCCAGTTCGGCCTGACGCGCAAACACGTCAACCTTGTGGTAGTGCAGCGCGTGCAGCGCAGCGGCGGTCGGCGATGGCACCCAGGCAGTGTTGGCGCCGGCCAGAGGGTGAGCGATTTTCTGCTCGAGCATCGCTGCCATCAGATCCGGCATGGCCCACATGCCTTTACCGATTTGCGCACGACCTTGCAGGCCGGTGCTCAGACCGATATCGACGTTCCAGTTTTCGTAGGCACCGATCCACTTCTCGGCCTTCATGTCAGCCTTGCGCACCACTGGGCCGGCCTCCATGGAGGTGTGGATTTCGTCGCCGGTGCGGTCGAGGAAACCGGTGTTGATGAACACCACGCGCTCGCTGGCGGCCTTGATGCAAGCCTTGAGGTTGACCGTGGTGCGGCGCTCCTCGTCCATGATCCCGACTTTCAGGGTGTTGCGCGGCAAGCGCAGGACATCTTCGATACGCCCGAACAGCTCGTTGGTGAACGCCGCTTCTTCCGGGCCGTGCATTTTCGGTTTGACGATGTACACCGAACCGGTGCGGGTGTTGCGCCGCGAAGTGTTGCCGTTGAGGTTGTGCATTGCCGCCAGACAGGTCACCAGACCATCGAGGATACCTTCCGGTACTTCGTTGCCTTGGCTGTCGAGGATCGCATCGATGGTCATCAGATGGCCGACGTTGCGCACGAACAACAGCGAACGACCGTGCAGGGTCACTTCACCGCCGTTGGGCGCTGTGTAGGTGCGATCCGGGTTCATGGTGCGGGTGAAGGTCTGGCCGCCCTTGGACACGGATTCCGCGAGGTCGCCCTTCATCAGGCCGAGCCAGTTGCGGTAGATCACCACTTTGTCGTCGGCATCGACGGCGGCCACGGAGTCTTCGCAGTCCATGATCGTGGTCAGCGCCGCTTCCATGAGGATGTCTTTGACCCCGGCGGCATCGGTCTGGCCGACTGGAGTGCTGGCATCGATCTGGATTTCGAAGTGCAGGCCGTTGTGCTTGAGCAGAACGGCGATCGGCGCGTTGGCGTCACCCTGGAAACCGATCAACTGAGCGTCATCGCGCAGGCCGCTGTTGCTGCCGCCCTTGAGCGTCACGACCAGTTTGCCGTCAGCGATCTTGTAGCCGGTCGAATCGACGTGGGAGCCTGCGGCCAGTGGCGCGGCTTCGTCGAGGAAGGCGCGGGCGAAGGCGATGACTTTGTCGCCACGCACCTTGTTGTAGCCTTTGCCTTTTTCCGCGCCACCGTCTTCGCTGATCGCGTCGGTGCCGTAGAGGGCGTCGTACAGCGAACCCCAGCGGGCGTTCGAGGCGTTGAGCGCGAAGCGCGCATTCATCACCGGCACGACCAGTTGCGGGCCGGCGGTGCGGGCGATTTCATCGTCGACGTTTTGCGTCGTCGCCTGGAAATCAGCCGCTTCTGGCAGCAGATAACCGATCTCTTGCAGGAAAGCTTTGTAGGCCACGGCGTCGTGCGCCTGGCCGGCATGCTGCTGATGCCAGGCATCGATGCGCGCCTGGAAGTCATCGCGTTTGGCGAGTAGGGCTTTGTTCTTCGGCGCCAGGTCATGAATGACCTTGTCGGCACCTTCCCAGAATTGTTCGGCGGTGAGGCCGGTACCGGGAATGGCTTCGTTGTTCACGAAGTCGAACAGGACTTTGGCGACCTGCAGGCCACCGACTTGAACGTGTTCAGTCATTGCTTGCCTCACTCTGCTCAGCTATTTCGCTTTTCAGCTCGTCAATTTAACAATGAAGCTTCCGGCCATTTAAACCACAAACCTGCGGACCAGTACATGCCATCGCTGGCGGCTGGGCTAGGACCAATCAACGGCTTGGAGGCCTTGCTGACGGGGCTTTCAGGATTGCGAAGGACCTTGGGCAGACATCGATCCAGCGTTATGTAGTGCGCGCTGCGGCATACTACATGATGAGTTGCGCTTGTGAAAATCAGACTAATTACGTCGTTCTGCGACCTCATGACGCATTGCGGTCACGTCGCGGAAAGGGATGTTCTCAAAAAAGCATTGGATTGTTCCAGCTAAATATCGAAAGTTGTACACATAATTACTGTTTGACTGCTATGGCGCGATTTGGCGTCTCCCCCTTTGCGATGAGCGAATCTGTGGCGAGGGGATTTATCCCCGTTTGGGTGGCGAAGCCGCCCCCTGCGGTCCGGCTGGCAGACCCAATTGGCAGGACTCACGACTGCTGCGCAGCCGGACGGGGATAAATCCCCTCGCCACAGGTCATCATCTGCCAGCACTGGGTCAGGCTGAATCAAGCCGCTTGCCTATACTTGCCCTTCGATAACAAAAGTCATGACAAGAGGGCTGCGCCATGGACCATCTCGTACTCACCGTTTTCGCCCCGGACAAGCCCGGGCAGGTCGAGCGCATCGCCCAATGCATTGCCGAGCACGGCGGCAACTGGCTGGAAAGCCGCATGTCACGCATGGCCGGGCAGTTCGCCGGGATTCTGCGCGTGGGCGTGCCGGCGGAGGCTTACGACGAACTGGTCGATGCCCTGCAAGCGCTGTCGGCCCATGGCATTCGGGTATTGATTGCCGAAAGCGGAGTGGAGCAGTCCTGCACGTGGAAACCGATCGCCATGGAACTGGTCGGCAATGACCGGCCGGGTATCGTCCGCGATATCACTCGGCTCTTGAGCGAGCAGGGCGTAAACCTGGAGCGACTGGTAACTGAAGTGCGCCCGGCGCCGATGAGCAGCGAGCCGCTGTTTCACGCCGAGGCGATTCTCGCGGTACCGCTGACCTTGTCGCTCGACGTTCTGCAGGCGCGTCTGGAAACCCTGGCCGATGATCTGATGGTCGAACTGGTGTTACGCACAGAAGTTTGAGCGTTCACAGGGTTATTCAGGTTTAACGTGCACCTGCCTGTGGATAACCTGTAGAGACAGACCGCCACGCCACGCCGGCCGTGGCTTTGCGCAGGTTGATCAAAAAACCGCCAACATTCAGTGACTTGCGCACAAACGGCGGGGATCACGCTGTGGATAAGCTTGGGAAGGAACGATGCAGGCCACGAGAACCGTGGCCTGTGGAGGTTTGTGCGTTTTTTGATCAGGCGCGCCGGCGCAAACTTATCCACGCATCAACGCTGTAGACCGCCAGACCGGCCCAGATAAACATGAACGCGACCAGCGTGCTGGACGACAAATGCTCGCCAAACAGCAGCACGGCTTGCAGCAACACCAGTGTCGGCGCGATGTATTGCAGGAAGCCGATGGTGGTGTAGGGCAAGTGGCGGGTGGCGGCGTTGAAACACACCAATGGCACCAGCGTCACCGGGCCGGCAGCCACGAGCCACCAGGCTTCGGAGGTGGTCCAGAAGGCCGGCTGCACACTCGTGGCAGTCTGATTGAACAGCAACCATGCAATCGCGATCGGCACCAGCATCCAGGTTTCCACCACCAGCCCCGGCAACGCCTTGACCGGCGCCTGCTTGCGGATCAGACCGTAGAAGCCGAAAGTCAGCGCCAGCGCCAGCGACACCCACGGCAAGCTGCCGACCTGCCACACCTGCTGCGCCACGCCGATGGCAGCGAGACCGACCGCGACCCACTGCATGCGCCGCAGCCGTTCGCCAAGAATCACCATGCCCAACAGGACGTTGACCAGCGGATTGATGTAGTAACCCAAACTCGCCTCGAGCATGCGGCCGTTGTTCACCGACCAGACATAGGTCAGCCAGTTGGCCGCGATCAGCGTGCCGCTCAGGGCCAGAATCGCCAGGCGTTTTGGATTGTCGAGCAGCTCGCGCAGCCAGCCCGGGTGTTTCCACACCATCAGCAGCAACGCACCGAAGAGCGCCGACCACAGCACCCGATGGATGATGATCTCGACGGCCGGGACTTCGGCGATGGCTTTGAAATAGATCGGGAACAGGCCCCAGATGATGTAGGCGCTCAGGCCCAGAATGTACCCGCGACGCGGGTTGGCGGCTTGCATGCAGAATCCTTGCTCAGGCAGCTGACAAAGGAGGGATTGTAAGGAGATTTGTCTGCAAGTGAGTTGTGAATTTGTGAACACCGGACAAATGTAGGAGTGAGCCTGCTCGCGATAGCGTCGGGTCAGCCAACATCAAAGTTGAATGTCCGTCCGCTATCGCGAGCAGGCTCGCTCCCACAGGGTTCAGGTTTGAATCAGAAAAGTTTCAGCGGCTCTTCATTCAGTGCCGCCAGCTGCTCACGCAAGGCCAGCACCTGGTCGCCCCAATACCGCTCGGTGCCAAACCACGGAAAGCTGTGCGGGAACGCCGGGTCGTCCCAGCGCCGCGCCAGCCAGGCGCTGTAGTGCATCAGGCGCAGGGCGCGCAACGGTTCGATCAGCGCCAGTTCGCGCGGGTCGAAATCATGGAATTCGTTGTAGCCGTCCATCAATTCCGACAACTGCCCCAGACACTCCTGACGATCGCCGGCGAGCATCATCCAGATGTCCTGCACCGCCGGGCCCATGCGGCAATCGTCGAGGTCGACGATGTGGAACATCTCGTCGCGGCACATCATGTTGCCGGGGTGGCAGTCACCGTGCATGCGGATGTTCTGGTGCGGCGTAGCGGCGTAGACATCTTCGACGCGTTTGAGCAGGTCGCGGGCAACCGACTCGTACGCCGGCAGCAGGCTCTTGGGAATGAAATTGCCCTCAAGCAGGGTGTTCAGCGAGGCATGGCCGAAGTTCTGCACCGCGAGGGCTTCGCGGTGCTTGAACGGCTTGGTACCGCCCACCGCATGCATGCGCCCGAGCAACTGGCCGAGGCGATACAGCTGATCAAGGTTGCCCGGCTCCGGCGCGCGGCCCCCACGGCGCGGGAACAGGGTGAAGCGGAAACCGGCGTGCTCATGCAGGGTTTCACCGTTATGGATCAGCGGCGCTACCACCGGAATGTCGATGTCGGCCAGTTCGAAAGTGAACTGGTGCTCTTCGAGGATGGCCTCGTTGGTCCAGCGCTGCGGACGATAAAACTTGGCAATCAGCGGCTCGTAGTCTTCGATACCGACCTGATAAACACGGTTTTCGTAGCTGTTGAGCGCCAGAATGCGCGCGTCGCTGAGGAAGCCGATGCTTTCAACGGCATCCAGGACGAGATCGGGGGTGAGGGTTTCAAACGGGTGGGCCATGCTGACTCCTGCGCGCAGCAGGCTGCTGCGTCCGGCTCGGCATGGTAGCGCAGATGGCGGCGGCGGAGGTGGTTGGTGTCATTGCTGATGCCATCGCTGGCAAGCCGGCTCCCACAGGTTTTGCGCAAGACCTGTGGGAGCTGGCTTGCCAGCGATGAGGGTTTATCAGGCGCCGACGATCCCACCATCCTCGCGCGTAATCGCCATCACCGAAGACCTTGGCTTGCCGTTGGGCAGGTGCTCGGGGAAGGTCGAACCACCGTTTTCGCCCGGATGCTGAATCCCGACAAACAGGGTTTTCTGATCCGGCGAGAAGCTGATCCCGGTCACTTCACAACCCACCGGCCCGACCATGAAACGGCGAATCTCACCGGTCGCAGGATCGGCGCAGAGCATCTGGTTGTTGCCCATCCCGGCGAAGTCGCCAGCGTTGCTCGAATCGCCGTCAGTGAGAATCCACAGGCGGCCGGCGTTGTCGAAACCCAGACCGTCGGGGCTGTTGAACATGTTCTGCGGGGTGATGTTCGATGAGCCACCCTTCGGCGTCCCGGCATGCACGCCCGGGTTGCCAGCGACCACAAACAGGTCCCAGGCAAATGTCTTCGAGGCGTGATCGTTGCGGTCGGTGCGCCAGCGCAGAATCTGCCCGTAAACGTTCTTCTCGCGCGGGTTTGGACCGCCCACCGGTTGCCCGTCTTCACCGCGCTTGGCGTTGTTGGTCAGGGTGCAATAAACCTGGCCGTCCTTGGGGCTGACGACGATCCACTCCGGGCGGTCCATGCGTGTTGCGCCGACGACGCTGGCGGCGAGGCGCGCGTGGATCAGCACTTCGGCCTGATCGGCAAACCCGCTGCTGGCGTCGATGCCGTTCTTGCCGTGTGTCAGTTCGATCCACTGGCCCCGGCCTTTCGGGTGATCAGGGTTGCCGTCACCGGCATCGAATTTGGCCACATACAACGTGCCGTGATCGAGGATGTCGCGGTTGGCCTTCTGATTGCGATGGTTGATGCGATCGCGGCTGACGAATTTGTAGATGAACTCGCCACGTTCGTCGTCGCCCATGTACACCACAGCGCGACCATCGTCGGTCTCGGCGAGTGCGGCGTTTTCATGCTTGAAGCGGCCCAGCGCGGTGCGTTTGACCGGAGTCGATTGCGGATCGAATGGGTCGATCTCGACCACCCAGCCGTGACGGTTGAGCTCGTTGGGGTTCTTGGCCATGTCGAAGCGCGGGTCGTGCGGGTGCCAGTTGATGTCTTTGCTGCTGGCGACAACGCCGTAGCGCTTTTGCGCGGCATCGAACTGCTGCTGGGCGTTGCTGCTGCCGAAGCAGTCGGTGAAGTTTTCTTCGCAGGTCAGGTAGGTACCCCACGGCGTCTTGCCGTTGGCGCAGTTCTGGAAGGTGCCGAGAACTTTCTTACCGTGCTTGTCGGCAGCGGTTTTCATCAAGTCGTGGCCGCGGGCCGGACCGCTGATGCGCAGCGGCGAGTTGCCGTGGATGCGGCGGTTATAGCGCGAGCCCTGGACGAATTGCCACTGGCCGTTCTTGCGCTGCACTTCGATCACCGACACGCCTTCGCAGGCCAATGCCTTGCGCACATCCTCAGCCGACTGCGGCATGCCGCCATGCGGATACAGGTAGCGGTAGTTGGTGTATTCGTTGTTGATTGCCATCAGCGCGCGGTTCTTGTCGTCCGGGAAGGCGAACAGGCTCATGCCGTCATTGTTGTCGCCGAACTGCACTTCCTGTGCGGCAGCGGTGCCGTTACCGCTCGGGTCGAAGGCCGGGCCGTTCTTGTGCAGCGGCTGGCCCCAACTGATCAGCACCGAAGACTTGTAGCCCTTGGGCAGGCTGATGGCGTCGGTGGTCGCCGCCGGAATGCTCTCGAAACCGAGCAGGCGGCTGTTGCCGGCGCTGACGCTGGCGGCCATGACGCTGCGGCTCAGCAGGTTGCCGCCGAGGAACATCGCAGCGCCGCACAAGGCACCGGCGCTGATGAAACCGCGACGGCTGAGGCCGACCATTTTTTCCAGATCAGTGGATTGGTTTTCTTCTAATAGGCTCACATCAGGCTCCCTGCTTGGTTATGGGCAACACCTTAATGCGGGTCGATGACGCTTTTGTGGCAAGACAAATCAGAGCGGCGTGCCGATCAGCACGTTAGATGGTGCGCATTGCACCTGCACCGCAGACCCCACGGCGAGTTGCTGGCTGCGCAAGTGCAGCGGTTCGGCCAAGGCGCAAAGTGTCTGGCCGTTGGGCAGGGAAATGCGCACTTCGCTGGGTCCGTCCTCGGCATCGAGAATCGCTTCGATGGTGCCGCGCAGGACATTGTGTCCGGGCGTTGCCGACTGATCGGCGCCGAGCAACTCAAGCCAGCCAGCCTTGATCAGCGCCATCACTTCGGTACCGATCTGCAATTCCAGATGCACGGTGCTGTCGTGGGTGATCTGCGCCTCCAGAGCAATGCCTTCGGCCAGTTCAAGGTGGATCAAGTCATTGCGACCCTGCGCCTGAATCGCTGCCACCGTGCCATGCAGCTGATTGCGCGCGCTGGTCCTGAGCATCAGCCGCCCGAGCAGGTCGAGATCGCTGGCGTCTTCCGCCGCTTCCAGCACCTGTGCCTGCAACGCCTGCAATTTCTGATACAGGCGCAGCACTCGCTCGCCCTCGCTGGACAATCTGGCGCCACCGCCACCCTTGCCGCCCACCACGCGCTCGACCAAGGGTTTCTGCGCCAGGTTGTTCAACTCATCGATCGCATCCCATGCCGCCTTGTAACTGAGCCCCGCGCTCTTCGCCGCACGGGTGATCGAGCCCTGCTCGGCGATGTGTTGCAGCAGGGCAATGCGCTGCGGACGGCGGACGATGTGTTGGGACAGCAGGGTGGGCAGGGACATGGCAGAACGCTTCTGGCTCGGGCGATGAAATGGACGTTGGCCACTTGCAACGCATGAGTCAAGCCTGACGCAAAGCCCCCTGTGGGAGCGAGCCTGCTCGCGAAAGCGGTTTGACCAACAACAGCTTTGTTGAATGTGATGCCCATTCGCGAGCAGGCTCGCTCCCACACGATATCTGTATTCGCTTCAGGTACCGGGCTTCGGCGTACGAGCCAGGCAATACACATCAACCCGCGCCGCACCTGCATTCATCAACAACCGCGCCAGCGCTTGAGCGGTCGCGCCCGTGGTCAGAACATCATCCACCAGCGCCCAATGGCGGCCACTGACCTGCGCGTCAGGCGCCAGCGCAAAGGCATTGCGCAAGTTGCGTTTGCGCGCCTTGGCGTCGAGATCCTGCTGGGCGTCGGTGTCCATGACTCGCCTTAGAAGCTGTTCTTCACAGGGCAGATCCAGAGAAACACTCAACCAGCGCGCGAGCATCGCCGCTTGATTGAATCCTCGCCGACGC
This sequence comes from Pseudomonas sp. S2_C11, assembly GCF_054668395.1. Classification (NCBI taxonomy): domain Bacteria; kingdom Pseudomonadati; phylum Pseudomonadota; class Gammaproteobacteria; order Pseudomonadales; family Pseudomonadaceae; genus Pseudomonas; species Pseudomonas sp. S2_C11. Next base: position 34,541 of record NZ_CP162765.1, read on the forward strand.
AGTCGTTTATTCGCCAACGGCACCGGTAGCAACACATCGGGGCGCGGCAGGTCCTCGGCGAAGCGATGCTGCAGGTATTGGCCGAGAACGTCGGCGAGCAGGTGACCAAACGGCCATTTCGCGTTGTGTTTAAACCGTGTAATCAGACTGTCCACGGGGAAGCCATAAACCCAGGGCACGGCGACCTGTTCGAAGGCCGGAGGCTCTAGCAGGCATTCGCCGCAAGTCAGGCCATCCGCCGCCAGTGGCAAAGCGCAGCTCTGACAATGGCTGCCGAGCCAGGGCAGCTCGGTTTCACAGGCCTCGCACATTGGCATTTGTGCTTCTGCGGGCTCATCGCACAGCAAACAGGTCTGTACGTTTTTTAAACAGATGTAAACCTGCTCCTTGTATTGCGGTTGACAGCGCATCGCTCTTCCTTAAATATGCCGAACATCCGTGTAGCGCCTGTGGGTATTCCGTTTCCCCCAGCGCCAGCCAAGCATAACCAAGGAATTGCCAATGAGCGCGAGCACCACCGCCACCCTGCGTCACGATTGGTCTCTGGCCGAAGTCAAAGCACTCTTCGTACAGCCATTCAACGACTTGCTGTTCCAGGCGCAAACGGTGCACCGCGCACATTTCAACGCCAACCGCGTGCAGGTCTCGACACTGTTGTCGATCAAGACCGGTGCCTGCCCGGAAGACTGCAAGTACTGCCCGCAGTCCGGGCACTACAACACCGGTCTGGAAAAAGAAAAGCTGATGGAAGTGCAGAAGGTCCTCGAAGAGGCGGCCCGCGCGAAAGCCATTGGTTCGACGCGTTTCTGCATGGGCGCGGCGTGGAAACATCCATCCGCCAAAGACATGCCGTATGTGTTGAAGATGGTTGAAGGAGTAAAAGCCCTCGGCCTGGAAACCTGCATGACCCTCGGCCGTCTCGATCAGGAGCAGACTGAAGCGCTGGCCAAGGCCGGTCTCGATTACTACAACCACAACCTCGACACCTCGCCGGAGTTCTACGGCAGCATCATCACCACCCGCACTTACAGCGAGCGCTTGCAGACGCTGGCCTATGTACGCGAGTCGGGGATGAAAATCTGCTCCGGCGGCATTCTCGGCATGGGCGAATCGCTGGACGATCGCGCCAATCTGCTGATCCAGTTGGCCAACCTGCCGGAGCACCCGGAATCGGTGCCAATCAACATGCTGGTGAAAGTCGCCGGCACGCCGCTGGAAAACGCCGAAGACATCGACCCGTTCGACTTCATCCGCATGCTCGCCGTCGCGCGCATCCTCATGCCGCAATCCCACGTGCGCCTGTCCGCCGGTCGCGAAGCGATGAACGAGCAGATGCAGGCCCTGGCATTTTTCGCTGGCGCCAACTCGATTTTCTACGGCGAAAAATTGCTCACCACCGCCAACCCGCAGGCGGACAAGGACATGCAATTGTTCGCGCGCCTCGGTATCCAGCCGGAGGCTCGCGAAGAGCACGCGGATGAAGTGCACCAAGCGGCGATCGAGCAGGCGCTGGTGGAGCAGAAGAGCAGCGAGCAGTTCTATAACGCTGCCATCTAAAAGCTGCACGGATTGCGCTGAAGGAATGCAAAACCCCTGTGGGAGCGAGCCTGCTCGCGAAAGCGGTTTGGCCGCGAATATCCATGTTGGATGTGACGCCCATTCGCGAGCAGGCTCGCTCCCACAGGGGATCTGTGTCATTTGAAAATCGAGGCCTGCATGTCATTCGATCTCGCCGCACGCCTTGCTGCCCGCCGTGCCGACAACCTCTACCGCCACCGCCCGCTGCTCGACTCGCCGCAAGGCCCGCAAGTCGTGGTCGACGGCCAACCGCTGCTCGCTTTCTGCAACAACGATTATCTGGGCCTGGCCAATCATCCGCAGGTGATCGAAGCCTGGCGCGCCGGTGCCGAGCGCTGGGGGGTCGGCGGTGGCGCGTCGCATCTGGTGATCGGCCACAGCAGCCCGCATCACGCACTGGAAGAAGCACTCGCCGATCTGACCGGGCGCCCACGTGCACTGCTGTTCACCACCGGCTACATGGCCAACCTCGGCGCGGTCACCGCGCTGGTCGGGCCGGGCGATACGGTACTCGAAGACCGGCTCAATCACGCTTCGTTGCTGGACGCGGGCCTGTTGTCCGGCGCGCGTTTCAATCGCTATCTGCACAACGACGCCGAAAGCCTGGGCAAACGCCTGGAGAAAGCCACCGGCAACACGCTGGTGGTCACCGACGGTGTGTTCAGCATGGACGGTGACATCGCCGACCTGCCGGCGCTGGCCCGCGCGGCCAAGGCCAAAGGCGCGTGGCTCATGGTCGACGATGCGCATGGCTTCGGCCCGCTGGGCGCCAACGGTGGCGGCATCGTCGAGCATTACGGCCTGAGCCAGGACGACGTGCCGGTGCTGGTCGGCACCCTCGGCAAAGCCTTCGGCACCGCCGGGGCCTTTGTCGCTGGCAGCGAAGAGTTGATCGAAAGCCTGATCCAGTTCGCCCGCCCGTACATCTACACCACCAGCCAACCGCCGGCGCTGGCCTGCGCGACGCTGAAAAGCCTCGAGCTGTTGCGCAGTGAACACTGGCGCCGTGAGCATTTGCAGACACTGGTCCGCCAGTTCCGCCACGGCGCCGAGCAGATCGGGCTGGAGCTGATGGACAGCTTCACGCCGATCCAGCCGATCATGATCGGCGATGCCGGCCGCGCGGTGCGGCTGTCGCAAATGCTCCGCGAGCGCGGCTTGATGGTGACCGCGATCCGTCCACCGACCGTGCCGGCCGGCAGCGCGCGGTTGCGCGTCACGCTGACCGCCGCCCACAGCGAGGCACAGGTGCAACAGTTGCTGGAAGGGTTGGCAGATTGCTTCGCCCGATTGTCATTGGAGCCAGGCCATGCGTAATCGTCTGATCCTGCTGCCCGGCTGGGGCCTCGGCGTGTCGCCGCTGGAACCGCTGGCCGCAGCATTGCGCGGCCTCGACGAACATCTGCAAGTCGAGATCGAACCGCTGCCGGAGCTGGACTCCGCTGACCTTGAAGACTGGCTCGACGAACTCGATGCGCGCATTCCGCAGGAAATCTGGCTTGGTGGCTGGTCTCTGGGCGGCATGCTCGCGTCTGAGTTGGCGGCACGACGCGGCGAGGCGTGCTGCGGGCTGCTGACGCTGGCGAGCAACCCTGCGTTTGTCGCCCATGAGCAGTGGCCGAACGCGATGCCTGGCGAGACCTTCGATGCGTTTCTTGCCGGTTGCCAGGCCGATCCGCGTACCACGCTCAAGCGCTTCGCTCTGCTATGTGCGCAAGGTTCACCAGACCCGCGTGGCTTGTCGCGCTTGCTGCTCGCTGGCGCACCGGCCGCGCTGATGGCAGGGCTGGAGCTGCTCGCGCAACTGGACACACGCCAGGCGTTGCAGGGGTTTCGCGGCCCGCAGTTTCATCTGTTCGGCGGACAGGACGCGCTGGTCCCGGCGGAAGCGGCCGGCGCATTGTTCGCGCTGTTGCCGGATATCGAAATTGGTCTGATCGAACAGGCCAGCCATGCTTTTCTGCTGGAAGACCCGCATGGAGTCGCGGGCGCGATCCAGGCGTTTCTACATGAGTGCGCTGATGACTGATCTGTCCCTTGTGCTGCCTGGGGGCTTGCCCGACAAGCGCCAGGTGGCGGCGTCTTTTTCCCGCGCTGCGGCCAGTTACGACAGCGTCGCCGAGTTTCAGCGTGACGTCGGCACGCAGCTGCTTGAGCGTTTGCCTGGAAGTTTCATGCCGTCGCGGTGGCTCGATCTCGGTTGCGGCACCGGCTATTTCACTCGTGCGCTGGCCTCGCGTTTCACCCAGGGCAGCGGTGTCGCGCTGGACATTGCCGAGGGCATGCTCAATCACGCACGGCCGTTGGGTGGCGCTGAGCATTTCATTGCTGGCGATGCCGAACGGCTGCCGTTGCAGGATGCGAGCGTCGATCTGATTTTCTCCAGCCTTGCAGTGCAGTGGTGCGCCGACTTCGAGGCGGTGCTCAGCGAAGCCTTGCGCGTGCTTAAACCGGGGGGGATTTTTGCGTTTGCTAGTCTTTGTACAGGGACGCTGTTCGAGTTGCGTGAGAGTTGGCAGCAGATCGACGGGCTGGTGCACGTCAATCGCTTCCGCGCCTTCGCCCGCTATGAGCAGTTATGTGCCGGCAGTGGCATGCGCATTTTGGCGCTGCAGAATCAGCCGCACGTGTTGCATTACCCGGATGTGCGCAGCCTGACTCATGAGTTGAAAGCGCTGGGCGCACACAATCTGAATCCCGGCCGGCCGGGCGGTTTGACCGGACGGGCGCGGATTCTCGGGCTGATCGACGCGTACGAGCGGTTCCGTCAGGCGTCGGGGCTGCCGGCAACGTATCAGGTGGTATACGCCGTGTTGGAGAAACCTCTATGAGCGCAGCCTATTTCGTCACCGGTACCGACACCGATGTCGGCAAAACCACCGTTGCTGCCGGATTGCTCCATGCGGCGCGGTCGGCAGGCTTGAGCACGGCGGCGGGCAAACCGGTGGCATCGGGTTGCGACGTCACGCCCAAAGGCTTGCGTAATTCCGATGCCTTGGCGCTGTTGGCCGAATGTTCGTTGCCGCTGACTTATCAACAGGTCAACCCGGTGGCGTTCGAGCCAGCGATCGCTCCGCATCTGGCGGCGCGCGAAGCAGGAGTGGCGCTGACGGTGCAATCGCTGCTGGCGCCGATGCGCGGGATTCTGGCGATGAACGCCGATTTCACCCTGATCGAAGGCGCGGGCGGCTGGCGTGTGCCGTTGGCCGATCAGGACAATCTCTCGGACCTGGCGATTGCGCTGAAGCTGCCGGTGATTCTGGTGGTGGGCGTGAGGCTGGGGTGCATCAGTCATGCGTTGCTGACCGCCGAGGCGATTACCCGCGATGGTCTGCAATTGGCGGGGTGGGTGGCGAATATCATCGATCCGAAAACTTCGCGGCTGGAGGAAAACCTCGCGACCCTGGCCGAGCGCATCCCCGCGCCGTGCCTAGGCCGGGTGCCGAAACTCAAGGCGTTGAGCGCCGAAGCGGTCGCCGAGCATTTGCAACTGGATTTGCTCGACTAAGCTTTTGCCTATGAGCAGGCACTGTGCCATTAGTGTTTTTGACGGGCGTTTTGCCGGCGCGTCTGCTTCAATGGCGAGCATTGATCCTTTGCAAGGATGAGAGCGACTATGGAAATCTCAGGTAACACAGCTTTTTATGCGGGGCTGAGCTCGATTCAGTCCGGGCAGAACCGCGTCGATCAGGCTGCCAGCCAGATCGCCAACAACACTATCGAACGTTCGGTGACCAGCCAGTCGTCCGAAGTGCAGGTCAATCGCCTGCGCGGTGTGGATCGCGCACAAGAATCGGATCTGGCGAGCAATATCGTCGAGCTGTCGCAGGGCAAGATCCAGGCAGAGCTGGGTGTGAAGGTGGCCAAGGCATCCGACGAAGTGCTCGGGACGATCATCGATACTTTCGCCTGATTGAGTTTGTTGTAGACCCCGAAACGCCGCGCCCTGTCGCGGCGTTTTTCGTTTAAGTCCTTCTTGCTCAACTAATCTTTTTACAACGCCCGTGGCTTATATCAAGTCGCGGCGATTTGTCGTCTCCGGCATTTGCAAAGTCTGATGACGAACGGCAAAAGAACGATGCTTGACAAGATTTCGGCGTAAACGTATGTTTCAAACAACTGTTTGACCGTCACAACAATTCAACACGGTCGTTCATTCCCGGTTACATCAGCAGAGGTTTATCGCTATGCCTGACTACAAGGCCCCCTTGCGTGATATTCGCTTCGTTCGTGACGAACTGCTCGGCTACGAAGCGCACTATCAGTGCCTGCCAGCGTGCGCAGACGCCACGCCGGACATGGTTGACGCCATCCTCGAGGAAGGCGCCAAGTTTTGTGAGCAGGTACTGGCGCCGCTGAACCGCGTGGGCGACATCGAAGGCTGCACCTGGAGCGAGTCCGGCGTGAAAACCCCGACTGGCTTCAAAGAGGCGTACAAGCAATTCGTCGAAGGCGGCTGGCCAAGCCTGGCGCACGACGTTGAGCACGGCGGTCAGGGCCTGCCTGAGTCGCTGGGTCTGGCGGTGAGCGAAATGGTCGGCGAAGCCAACTGGTCTTGGGGCATGTACCCAGGTCTGTCGCACGGTGCGATGAATACCATCTCCGAGCACGGCACCCCAGAGCAGCAGGAAGCCTATCTGACCAAACTGGTCTCCGGCGAATGGACCGGCACCATGTGCCTGACCGAACCGCACTGCGGCACCGACCTGGGCATGCTGCGCACCAAGGCCGAGCCTCAGGCCGACGGTTCCTACAAAGTTTCCGGCACCAAGATCTTCATCTCGGCCGGTGAACACGACATGGCCGACAACATCGTCCACATCGTACTGGCGCGTCTGCCCGATGCACCGGCTGGCACCAAAGGCATCTCGCTGTTCATCGTTCCAAAGTTCCTGCCAAACGCCGATGGCACCATTGGCGCGCGCAACGCAGTGAGCTGCGGTTCGCTGGAACACAAGATGGGCATCCACGGCAACGCCACCTGCGTGATGAACTTCGACGGCGCCACCGGTTACCTGATCGGCCCGGCGAACAAAGGTCTGAACTGCATGTTCACCTTTATGAACACCGCTCGCCTCGGTACCGCACTGCAAGGTCTGGCTCACGCTGAAATCGGCTTCCAGGGCGGTCTGAAATACGCTCGTGATCGCCTGCAAATGCGCTCGCTGACTGGCCCGAAAGCGCCGGACAAAGCCGCTGACCCGATCATCGTCCACCCTGACGTGCGCCGCATGCTGTTGACCATGAAGGCGTTCGCCGAAGGCAACCGCGCGATGGTCTACTTCACTGCGAAGCAGGTCGACATCGTCAAATACGGCGTCGATGAAGAAGAGAAGAAGAAGGCCGACGCACTGCTGGCGTTCATGACCCCGATCGCCAAAGCGTTCATGACCGAAGTCGGTTTCGAAGCCGCCAACCACGGCGTGCAGATCTACGGCGGCCACGGCTTCATCGCCGAGTGGGGCATGGAGCAGAACGTTCGCGACAGCCGCATTTCGATGCTGTACGAAGGCACCACCGGCATCCAGGCCCTCGACCTGCTCGGCCGCAAAGTGCTGATGACTCAAGGCGAGGCTCTGAAAGGCTTCACCAAGATCGTCCACAAGTTCTGCCAGACCAACGAAGGCAACGAAGCCGTCCAGGAATTCGTCGCGCCGCTGGCTGCACTGAATAAAGAGTGGGGCGAGCTGACCATGAAGGTCGGTATGGCTGCCATGAAAGATCGCGAAGAAGTCGGCGCGGCCTCCGTGGATTACCTGATGTACTCCGGTTATGCCTGCCTGGCCTACTTCTGGGCAGACATGGCACGTCTGGCTGCGGAAAAACTGGCTGCCGGCACCAGCGACGAGGCGTTCTACACCGCCAAGCTGCAAACCGCGCGCTTCTACTTCCAGCGCATCCTGCCGCGTACCCGTACGCACGTGGCCACTATGCTGTCGGGTGCTGGCAACCTGATGGACATGAAGGAAGAAGACTTCGCGCTGGGCTACTAAGCCTTAACGCAGTCTGACGAAAACCGCTGCTCCCGTTAGGGGGCAGCGGTTTTTTTGTTTGTGGATCGCTCAGATAGTCGAGCTTCCGGCCGTTACAGAGACCGTGTGTGATCTGGATCACATTGTATGGGCTTGGCCGCACTTTGCAGGCACAATGCCATCTCTTTGCTATGACGGGTCGGAGCTTACCCTTGCCGCGTTCTTCCGCTGTACGTTTCAGCCATTTCCTGCCATCACTGCTGTTATTGCTTGCGGGGCTGGCGGCTGCGTACGTCAAAGACCTCAGCGTATTCTTCACGTCACTGTTCAACGTCCTGCCGACATTGGTTCTGCTCCTCGGTGGCGCGTATTGCGCGGTGTATCGACGTCAGCGCGAACTGTTTTTGATGCTCACGGTGTACATCGCCTACTTTCTGCTGGACACCCAGACAGATTTCTACCGCGACAACGGCAAGGTCCGCGAAGACGCTGCGGTGGTGTTTCATCTGGTCTGCCTGTTGTTGCCGCTGTTGTTCGGGCTGTTCGCGGCGTGGCAGGAGCGTACCCATCTGTTTCAGGACATGGTCGCGCGCTTTGCCGTGCTGCTGGCATTTGGCAGCGTGGCGCTGGGACTGGAGCAAAGTTACCCACAGGCGCTGCTGCTGTGGTTGTCGGAGATCCGCTGGCCGGCGCTGCATGGGGCATGGATGAGTCTCATCCAGTTGTCCTATCCGGTGTTCATCTCGGCCTTCCTGCTTCTGGCCTGGCAATACTGGCGCAACCCGCGCCCGTTGCACGCGGCGCAACTGGTTGGCTTGCTCGGTGTGTTCTGGATGCTGCCGAAGACCTTCATTCTGCCGTTCACCCTGAACATCATGTGCAGCCAGGTGATGCTGATGATCGCCGCCGCCGTTGCGCATGAGGCCTATCAAATGGCCTTCCGCGACGAGCTCACCGGCCTGCCGGGACGACGTGCGCTCAACGAACGCATGCAGCGACTGGGGCGCAACTATGTGCTGGCGATGAGCGACGTCGATCACTTCAAGAAATTCAACGACACCCACGGCCACGATGTCGGTGATCAGGTGCTGCGGCTGGTCGCCAGCAAACTGTCGAAAATCAGCGGTGGCGGTAGGGCGTATCGCTACGGCGGTGAGGAATTTGCCTTGGTGTTCGCAGGCAAGACCCTTGAGGAGTGCATGCCGCACCTGGAAGTGATCCGTGAATCGATTGCGTCTTATAGCATTCAGCTACGCAACCAGGAAAACCGCCCGCAGGATGATCAGCAAGGTCGCCAGCGGCGCAGCGGTTCCGGGGCTTCGGCGGTGTCGGTGACGGTGAGCATCGGCGTCGCCGAACGTGTCGAGCAGCGCACCCCTGAAGAAGTGCTCAAGTCCGCCGACCAGGCGTTGTACAGCGCCAAGGGCGCCGGGCGTAACTGCGTCATGGCGTTCGGGCAGAACCGCCGTGGCGCGGTGCGCATGGACGCTGCTGCGGGTTGAGTGATGACGGCGCATTCAGCGCCTGCACAGTGATTGTCGCGCGTGGTGGCCAGCAGTAGGTTGAACAAATCTGCTGACGGAGAATCCACCATGCCCGAGTACAAAGCTCCCCTGCGCGACATGCGCTTTCTGATCGATCACGTCTTCGACTTCCATACCAACTACGCCGCTCTCGGCGCTCATGACGCCAGCCCGGACATGATCAGCGCGATCCTCGAAGAAGGCGCGAAGTTCTGCGAGAACGTGCTGGCCCCGCTCAATCGCAGCGGCGACGAAGAGGGCTGCCATTTCGACAACGGCGTGGTGACAACGCCTACAGGCTTCAAGCAGGCCTTCGCACAATATGTCGAGGGCGGCTGGCACGGTTTGGCGGCTGATCCGGCTTACGGTGGCCAAGGGTTGCCGAGTTCGCTAGGGCTGGTGATCAGCGAGATGGTCGGCTCCAGCAACACGTCCTGGGGCATGTACCCCGGCCTGACCCACGGCGCGATGTCGGCGATCCACGCCCACGGTACCGCCGAGCAGAAAGACACCTACCTGAGCAAACTCACCGCTGGCCAGTGGACCGGCACCATGTGCCTGACCGAAGCGCACTGCGGCACTGATCTGGGCATCATCAAGACTCGCGCGGTGCCCCGGGCCGACGGCAGCTACGCGATCACCGGCAGCAAGATTTTCATCTCCGCTGGTGAGCATGACCTGAGCGACAACATCATCCATCTGGTCCTGGCCAAGCTGCCGGACGCACCGGCCGGAACCAAGGGCATTTCCCTGTTTATCGTGCCCAAGTTTCTGCCCGATGCAGCAGGCGAAGCGGGTGAGCGCAATGGCGTTTCCTGTGGCTCGATCGAGCACAAGATGGGCATCAAGGCTTCTGCTACGTGCGTGCTGAATTTCGATGCCGCCACGGGTTACTTGATCGGCGAGCCGAACAAGGGCCTCAACTGCATGTTCACCATGATGAACCACGCGCGGCTTGGTACTGGCATGCAGGGGCTGTGTCTGGGCGAGGCGAGTTTTCAGGGCGCGATCAAGTACGCCAATGACCGCCTGCAGATGCGCGCCCTGACCGGTGCCAAATCCCCGGAAAAACCTGCCGACCCGATCATCGTTCACCCCGATGTGCGACGCATGTTGCTGACCATGAAAGCCTTCAACGAAGGCAACCGCGCGCTGACCTATTTCACTGCGCAGATGCTCGATGTTGCGCACCTGAGCAGCGATGCCGATGCGCGTCAGGAGGCCGAAGACCTGCTGGCGTTCCTCACGCCGATCTGCAAGGCGTTCATGACCGACACCGGGCTGGAAGTGACCAATCACGGCATGCAGGTATTCGGCGGCCACGGCTTCATTCGTGAGTGGGGCATGGAGCAACTGGTGCGCGATTGCCGGATTGCGCCGATCTACGAAGGCACCAACGGCATTCAAGCGCTCGACCTGCTCGGGCGCAAGGTGCTGGGCAGTCAGGGCAAGCTGCTGCGCGGCTTTACCAAAATCGTCCACAAGTTCTGCGCAGCGAACGCCGAACATGCGCAGCTGGGCCGCTTCGTCGCGCAACTCAACGGGCTCAACCAACAGTGGGGCGATCTGACCATGAAGGTCGGCATGGCGGCCATGAAGAACCCGGACGAAGTCGGTGCTGCGTCGGTGGATTATCTGATGTACAGCGGCTACATCATCCTGGGCTACCTGTGGCTGCGCATGGCGTTGGTTGCTCAGGCACAGCTGGAGGCGGGCGAGGGTGAGGCTGATTTCCTCAAGGGCAAACTGGCGACGTGCGAGTTCTACTTCAAGCGCTTGCTGCCGCGTACGGCTGCGCATCAGGCGGCGATCGAGGCGGGGAGTGATTGTTTGATGAATCTGCCGGCGCAGGCGTTTGCTTTGTAGGGCAGATCGAAAGATCGCGGCGATCTTTTTCCGGTGACCAAAAATAACAAATCAGTCACCGGTTGACCCTATGTGTCGCAAAAGTTGTTGAGGTACACTCCGGATCAACGAAAACATCATTCCACGAACCACCTGTTTAGATCTTGCGAGGTTTGCCATGGCTGACTACAAAGCGCCGCTGCGCGATATGCGCTTCGTCCTCAATGAAGTGTTCGAAGTCGCCAAACTCTGGGCCGAGCTGCCGGCGCTGGCCGAGACCGTCGATGCCGAAACCGTTGAAGCGATTCTCGAAGAGGCCGGCAAGGTCACCAGCAAAAGCATCGCGCCACTGAGCCGTGCTGCTGACGAGGAAGGTTGCCATTGGGCGGACGGTGCCGTCACCACGCCGGCCGGTTTCCCACAGGCCTATCAGACTTATGCTGAAGGCGGCTGGGTCGGTGTTGGCGGCGATCCGGCCTACGGCGGCATGGGCATGCCCAAAGCCGTGTCGGCGCAGGTCGAAGAAATGGTCAACTCCGCCAGCCTCGCGTTCGGTCTGTACCCGATGCTGACCGCCGGCGCCTGCCTGTCGATCAATGCCCATGCCAGCGAAGAACTGAAAGCTGCGTACCTGCCGAACATGTACGCCGGCATCTGGGCCGGTTCCATGTGCCTGACCGAGCCGCACGCGGGCACCGATCTGGGGATCATTCGCACCAAAGCCGAACCTCAGGCCGACGGTTCCTACAAGGTCAGCGGCACCAAGATCTTCATCACCGGCGGCGAGCACGACCTCACCGAGAACATCATTCATCTGGTACTGGCCAAGCTGCCTGATGCCCCGGCCGGTCCAAAAGGCATTTCGCTGTTCCTGGTACCGAAGTTCATGGTCAATGCCGACGGCAGCCTTGGTGCGCGTAACCCGGTCAACTGTGGCTCGATCGAGCACAAGATGGGCATTCAGGCCTCGGCGACCTGCGTGATGAACTTCGACGAAGCCGTGGGTTATCTGGTCGGCGAGCCGAACAAAGGCCTGGCGGCGATGTTCACCATGATGAACTACGAGCGCCTGGGCGTTGGTATTCAAGGCCTGGCCACGGGCGAGCGCTCTTATCAGAACGCTGTTGAATACGCGCGCGATCGTCTGCAGAGTCGTTCGCCGACCGGTGCGCAGAACAAGGACAAAGTCGCCGACCCGATCATCGTCCACCCGGACGTGCGACGCATGCTGCTGACCATGAAAGCCTCGAACGAAGGCGGCCGTGCGTTCTCCACGTATGTGGCGATGCAACTGGACACCGCCAAGTTCAGCGAAGACGCGACCACCCGCAAACGCGCGGAAGATCTGGTGGCGCTGCTGACGCCGGTAGCGAAAGCTTTCCTGACCGACCTGGGTCTGGAAACCACCGTCCACGGCCAGCAGATTTTTGGTGGCCACGGCTACATCCGCGAGTGGGGCCAGGAACAACTGGTGCGTGATGTGCGCATCACCCAGATCTACGAAGGCACCAACGGCATTCAGGCGCTGGACCTGGTCGGGCGCAAGATCGTTGGCAGTGGCGGCGCGTTCTACCAGCTGTTCGCTGACGAGATCCGCCATTTCACCGCAACCGCCAGCGCCGATCTGGGCGAGTTCACCAAGCCGTTGAACGATGCCGTCGACACCCTCGACGAGTTGACCGCGTGGCTGCTGGACCGGGCGAAAAACAATCCGAACGAAATCGGCGCGGCCTCGGTCGAATATTTGCAAGCGTTCGGCTACACCGCTTACGCCTACATGTGGGCGTTGATGGCCAAAGCCGCGCTGGGCAAGGAAGCGCAGGAGGATTTCTATGCGAGCAAGCTGGGCACCGCGCGCTTCTATTTCGCCCGCCTGCTGCCGCGTATCCACTCGTTGAGCGCGTCGGTCAAGGCCGGTAGCGAGTCGCTGTTCCTGCTGGATGCGGCACAGTTTTGATCCTGTAGACGTCATGTAAGCATTTGCTTACGTGACGTGCTGCTGTTCTCCCATATCCGTATATTGGATCCACGGCTAATCTACATTTCATGGACGTCGCGCAGGAAGCGCAAAGTAAACAACACGGACACGTAGGATTCTGCCAGGGTGGCGGAGTGAAATGGATGTCAGGGAAACAGTCTGCAAAGCCCCGCTTCGGCGGGGTTTTCTTTTGCCTGAAGAAAAGTTTCAGGCGAGCGGATCAAGGGGCGGCTTCGTTTCGCGGTCGATCACCTCTTCAAGCAATGTCCGCAGCAATGCCAACGAGGCCTGCTGGCGTTGCACATCACGGCACACCAGGCCAACTTGCAACGGCACCCGTGGTTCGCTCAGCGGTTTCCATAGCAGATCTTCATCGTCATATTCCTTTTGCGAACGTCCCGGCAGCACCGTTGCCAGCCTGGTGTGCGGCAGGCTATCGAGAATCCCCAGCATATTGTTCAACTCGGCCTGCACCTGCGGGCGTCGTCCGAGGCTGGTCAGTTGTGCCTGCCAGATCTGTCGGATCTGGAACTCTTCGCCGAGCAGCAACATGGGCAGCTCAGCAGCCTGGCGCATCGAGACCTTCTTGAACTCGCGCAAGGGATGGTCCGCCGGGATGACCAGCGTCAGTTCATCTTCGTACAGCAACACACCGTGCAGACCGGGTTGGCGCGGTGGCAGATAGCTGATACCGATGTCCAGCGAACCGTTGAGCAAGCGCCGTTCGATTTCCAGCCCGGTCAGTTCATAGATTTGTACCACCAGATGCGGCTGCGCCTTGCGCACACGCTCGAGCATCTGCGGCACAAGGCTGGTGTGCACCGTTTGCAACACACCGATCGCCAGTGTGCGCAGTGCCTGACCCTTGAAACTACCCAACGCCTCGCGCGCCCGCTGCAAGCCATCGAGCAATGGCAACGCGTGGTTGTACAGCGTATGCGCAGCGAGGGTCGGCAGCAGGCGTTTACTGCTGCGTTCGAACAGGGTTACGTCGAGGTTCTGCTCCAGCTGACGGATCTGTTGCGACAGCGCCGGTTGCGAGATCGACAAGCGCTCAGCCGCACGGCCGACATGGCCTTCTTCGTAGACCGCGACGAAATAACGCAGTTGTTTGAAATCCATAAGTAGCGCTTATCGAAATGGCTGAGAAATCGAAATGGCCTGAAGCCGTTTGCGCGCCTAGTCTAACCGCATTCACAAGGCTTGCAGGGCCAGAAAGCGTGACGAATTCCATTTGCTTCGTTCGTGATTACATAGGCAGTTCAAAAAACCTCCAACGAGGTTTTTCCGCATGAATCTGTTCAGTTTGCGGCGCCAGACGCCGAGTCTGGATGACCTCTGCTTCGAGGCGGGGCCATCCGCTATGACCGACCATCTCAATGCCCAACGCCTGATGCCCAGCGTCGATCGGCCGCAACAAGTGTTCGTTCGCGGCCAGGGTTCATGGCTATGGGACAGCAACGATCGCGCCTACCTCGACTTTTCCCAGGCCGGCGGCGCCAACAGCCTTGGCCACAGCCCCACGGCGTTGGTCAAAGCCATCGCCAATCAGGCCCAGGCGCTGATCAATCCAGGCTTCAATCTGCACAATCGCGGCATGCTCAGCCTCGCCGAACGTTTGTGCGCCAGCACGTCCAGCGAACAGGCGTATCTGCTCAACAGTGGCAGCGAGGCTTGTGAGGCGGCGATCAAACTGGCGCGCAAATGGGGGCAGCTGCATCGCGGCGGCGCCTCGCGGATCATCATGGCTGAGCAGGGTTGTCATGGCCGCAGTCTGGCGACGATTGATCGAGTGCCATTCAACGACCTGCCGGCGCTGCATGCGGCGGTGGACGCGCAGACCGTGGCGATCATGCTGGAGCCGATCCAGAGCGATGCCGGGGTCATTCCCGCGACCGGGCACTACCTCAAAGGGGTCGAGCGACTGTGCCGTGAACTGGGCATTCTGCTGATTCTCGACGAAGTGCAGACCGGTATCGGCCGCTGCGGCAGCTTGCTCGCCGAACAGTCCTACGGTATTCGCGGCGATATCGTCGTGCTCGGCAAAGGCCTCGGCGGCGGCTTGCCGCTGGCGGCCTTGCTGGCGCGAGGCAAGGCTTGCTGCTTCGCCACCGGCGAGCTGAGCGGCACCCATCACGGCAACGCCTTGATGACGGCGGCCGGTCTGGTGGTGCTCGACAGCATCCATGACCGCAGCTTTCTCCAGCAGGTTAACGACAGCGGCCAGCATTTGCGCGAAGGCCTTGCGCGACTGGCGCACCGCTACGGCCACGGCGATTTGCGCGGCCAAGGCCTGTTTTACGGGTTGACGCTGTCCGACGAATGCGCCGACGCCGTCGTCCATGCCGCACTTCACGAAGGCCTGATATTGAACGCCGCGCAGCCTGACTGCCTGCGCTTCACCCCGGCCCTCACTGTCAGCAAAGCCAACATCGACGAAATGCTCCTGCGCCTGGGCCGCGCCTTCTCGCGGGTGCGCACCGCCCAAGTGCACTGCCGCAAAGGCATTGCCGTCTGAGCCGAGCAGCCCCAACCGATTACTCGAACCGTCTCGCGGTATAACGCACGCCCCACGCCTGATTCTTTTGGCGTAGGGCGTTTTTTTGTGGCCGGGTTTTACAGACGGGATTTAGAGCTTGAGGGATCGTACCGCGGATGGTCTTTTAGAGAATGCCAGCAAGGGATGCGGCCACGGCCTGATCGGTATCACCGAAAAAGCCGTTTTGCGATCTGTACCACTGGGTGGTATGTTTTTGGAAGGGATACCTATGCCATTGAGGTTGTTCAAGACCAAACGCTTCGCCCTCCAGGCCAGCAGGGCGTGGATCACAGATGAAGAGTTGCAAGAGGCGTTTCACCAGATGCTTCAGGGACAGGCGGACAATCTTGGCGGAGGCGTGTGGAAGAAGCGCTTGAAGGCGAACCGTCACCGTTCGATTGTTTTGGCAAAAGGTGGACGTCACTGGATCTACCAAGTGCTTTTCGCCAAGCAGGATCAAAGCAATATCACGCCAACAGAATTGAAGGATTTACGTAAATTGGCAAAGGTCTATGCGCAACTGACCGAAGCGCAGATCAGCGACTTGTTGGCGATGAAGGAGTTTGTGGAGATATGTCATGAGTAAGAAATTCAAAAGTGAAGTCTTTGAATCGATACACGAATCAGCCGGGGCGTTGCTTGCTGTCGGAGCAATAAACAAGGCAACGATGCGAGAATTCGATGACTCCTGTCTGGCATCGGTTCCCTTAGCGATCCCGGCTGAGGAGATCAAGGCGCTACGCGAGCGAAACAAGGTCAGCCAACCGGTATTTGCACGCTATCTCAACACAAGTGCATCCACGGTGAAGCAGTGGGAATCGGGTGACAAACATCCCAGCGGTATGGCGCTCAAACTACTGAGCATCGTACAAAAACATGGGTTGAAAATTCTCGCTTGAGCCTGACGAGCTATTGCACTGAACCCTGACGAACGGCGCGTGTCGATTAGCTTGTATGGCTCAAGTGAGCCAACCCCCATTCAGGAGCTGCCCCATGGATTTCATTCGTATCATCATCGCTATTCTGTTGCCGCCACTGGGCGTGTTTCTGCAGGTCGGGTTTGGCGGGGCGTTCTGGCTGAACATTCTGCTGACGTTGTGCGGCTACATTCCGGGGATCGTGCATGCGGTGTATATCATCGCCAAGCGCTGAGTCCGCTAGCGCAACTTAGATAGCTTTCGCGAGCAGGCTCGCTCCCACACTGGATCTGTGGTGTACACAAGTCCTCTGTGGGAGCGAGCCTGTTCGCGAAGGGCGCAACACAGTTTTCAGTCAACCAGCCCCATCACTCGCCGATAAAACGTCCACTCCTGCTCCAGCGCATGCGCCTGGTTGGCCGCGCGGCGGAAGCCGTGGCGTTCGTCAGGGTAGTAATGCGCTTGGACCGGGACGCCGTTGTGCTCCAGCGCCGCGACCATGTCGCGGGTCTGTTGCGGCACGACCACCGCGTCCAGTTCACCCTGAAAGAAAATCACCGGCACGCGAATGTTATCGGCGTGCAGCAATGGCGTGCGGGCGGCATAGCGTTCGGCATCTCGCTCGGGATCGCCGATCAGCCAGTCCAAATAATCGCCCTCGAACTTGTGCGTTGCGCGAGCCAACGCGACCGGATCGCTGACGCCGTAGAGGCTGGCGCCTGCGCGGAAAACCTGTCTGAACGCCAGCGCACAAAGCGTTGTGTAGCCACCCGCACTGCCACCGCGAATGAACGCGCGGTCGCCATCGATCAAGCCCTGTCCGGCGAGATGGCTGACCACCGCGCAGGCATCCTCGACATCCACCTCGCCCCAGCGCAGATGCAGCGCTTGGCGATATTCGCGACCATAGCCACTGCTGCCGCGATAGTTGAGGTCGGCGACAGCAAAGCCGCGCTGCGTCCAGTACTGGATGCGCGGGTCGAGTATCGGATAGCACGCCGACGTCGGGCCGCCGTGGATAAACACCACCAGCGGAGGTTTCGCTTCACCGCTCATGGCCGGGTAAAAGAAACCGTGCGCCTCGCCGGAGCCGCTCGGATAACGCAAGGTCTGCGGACGGCTGATGCGTTCGGCAGGCAATGGAGCCACGCCGCCAGCGAGGATTTTCACGGCATGCGACACACGATCAATGGCGATCACTGCCGACGGGCTGGTCGGCGATGCAGCGATGCAATAGATGAATTGTTGATCCATCGCCAAGTGGCGGAAGCGGCTGTAGTCACCGCTGAAATCTTCACTTCCAAGGGCCAGGCGACCGAAACCATCCTCGCTCCAACTGGCTAAAAATTGATCACCGACAGGCAGCCACGTGCAGCCGCCTAGCTGCCACGGCGCGGGCGCGTGATCGGCCGCGACGCTGGCCAGCGCTTTCAGGCCATCGGTCGTTTCGCCCCACGGCTGCCAGTAGCCGTCACGGTCCGTCAGGCAATAGAGCCGCCCATCAGCGTCGAATCGCGGCTGCTGGATCGACTCCTCCATCTGCGTACCGGCAACACAGCGAGGCGCAGAAAAATCGCCTTGCGCGACCATCAAGCGCGTCGAGGTCCACGGCTGATGCGGGCGACTCCACTCGATCCACGCCAGCCGCTGGCCATCGGGGCTGAGCGTTGGTGACGCATAAAAATCCGCACCCTCGGCCAGCACCTGTCGCGTACCGGTCGCCAGATCAATTGCCACCAGGCGATGCCGATCCTGCTGCTCTTCAACCGCCAATACCCGGCCAGCGGCGAATTGCAGATCGCCGTAGCGGCAGTCAGTCGACGTCAGCGCAACCGGCTCGCCATCCAGCGCCTGCCGATACATCTGCTGATCCGCTTCATTGACGAAAACCACCCCGTCAGGCGTCAGACAAAACGCACCACCGCCATATTCGTACACGCGGCTACGCACGCTGAAGCCGTCCGGCGTCAGACTTTTCGCTGCGCCATCGCGCCAATGCCAGATCCGGCATGCGGCATCCTCGGGGCGGTATTCATTCCAGAACACACCATGGGCGCCGAGCTGCAGTTCGGCGAAGTCGGTTCCGGCGGCGACGGCCTGGGCGGCGCTGAAAGGCTCAGCCCTTGGCGATGAGGCGTGAGTTTCGTTCATTGCGAAAGGCCAATTGTTCGATGGTTTGAGTGGCGGTCTCGGCTTCTTCGCGGGCCTTGAGGATCACGCCGTGATGTTCGGACTTGCTGCACACCGGGTCGGCATTACTGGCGTCGCCGGTGAGCATGAACGCCTGGCAGCGGCAGCCGCCGAAGTCTTTTTCTTTCTCGTCGCAAGAGCGGCACGGCTCGGGCATCCAGTCGTAACCGCGAAAACGGTTGAAGCCGAACGAGTCATACCAGATGTGTTGCATGCTGTGATCGCGCACGTTGGGAAACTGCACCGGCATCTGGCGGGCACCATGGCAGGGCAGGGCGGTGCCGTCCGGGGTGACGGTCAGGAAGATGCTGCCCCAGCCGTTCATGCAGGCTTTCGGGCGTTCTTCGTAATAGTCCGGAGTGACGAAAATCAGCTTGCACGGATGCCCTTCGGCTTCCAGCCTGGCCCGGTATTCGTTGGTGATGCGTTCGGCGCGCACCAGTTGCTCCCTGGTCGGCAGCAGGCCAACACGGTTCAGCTGCGCCCAGCCGTAGAACTGGCAAGTGGCGAGTTCGACGAAGTCGGCCTCCAGCGCAATGCACAGTTCGATAATGCGGTCGATCTTGTCGATGTTGTGCCGATGGGTGACGAAGTTCAGCACCATCGGATAGCCGTGGGCCTTGACTGCGCGAGCCATTTCCAGCTTTTGCGCAAAGGCCTTTTTCGAACCGGCGAGCAGGTTGTTCACTTGCTCGTCGCTGGCCTGAAAACTGATCTGGATGTGATCAAGCCCGGCCTTTTTGAAGTCGCTGATTTTCTGCTCGGTCAGGCCAATGCCGGAGGTGATCAGGTTGGTGTAGAAACCCAGCTGCCGCGCTTCATGGATCAGTTCGGCCAAGTCCTGACGCACCAGCGGTTCGCCGCCGGAAAAGCCCAATTGCGCCGCGCCCATCTCCCGCGCTTCGCGGAACACCTTGATCCATTGCTCGGTGGTCAGCTCTTTGCCCTGCTCGGCGAAATCCAGTGGGTTCGAGCAATACGGGCATTGCAGCGGGCAGCGGTAGGTCAGCTCGGCGAGCAACCAAAGGGGCAGGCCGACTTCAGGTTTCGGCGGTACTTGCACTGACGAATCAGGCAAGTTCGATCCAGTGCTGCGCACGGGCAACCTCCATGAATTGCTCGATGTCGTCACCGAGCTCGGGCACGCCGGGGAATTGCTCGTCGAGTTTGGCAATGATCGCCGCGACATCGCGTTCACCATCAATCAAGCCGCCGATCAGTGCGGCGCTGTCGTTGAGTTTGATCATGCCTTCAGGGTAGAGCAGCACGTGACCCTTTTGCGCCGGCTCGTATTGGAAGCGATAGCCCGGGCGCCAGCTCGGCACTTTGCTGCGGTCGAAGCTCATAAGATGATTCCTTTATGCCAGACCCGTTGTTCGGTCACGCTGTGATACGGCGGACGGTTCAGTTCGTAGGCCATGCTCATGGCATCGAGCATGCTCCAAAGAATGTCCAGTTTGAACTGGAGAATTTCCAGCATGCGCTCCTGGCCTTCGCGGGTCTTGTAATGCTCGAGGGTGATCGCCAGCCCGTGTTCGACGTCACGCCGCGCCTGACCGAGGCGGGTGCGGAAATATTCATAACCGGCCGGGTCGATCCATGGGTAATGCTGCGGCCAACTGTCCAGACGCGACTGGTGGATCTGCGGCGCGAACAGTTCGGTCAGCGAGCTGCTGGCGGCCTCCTGCCAACTGGCGCGACGGGCGAAGTTGACGTAGGCATCGACGGCGAAACGCACGCCGGGCAGCACCAGTTCCTGGGAGCGCAATTGGTCCGGATCGAGGCCAACAGCCTGGCCCAGACGCAGCCAGGCTTCGATGCCGCCATCTTCACCGGGTGCGCCGTCGTGGTCGAGCAGGCGCTGAATCCACTCGCGGCGGATTTCCCGATCCGGGCAATTGGCGAGGATCGCTGCGTCCTTCAGGGGAATGTTCACCTGATAGTAGAAGCGGTTGGCGACCCAGCCCTGAATCTGCTCGCGGGTCGCACGGCCTTCGTACATCGCCACGTGGTAAGGGTGGTAGATGTGGTAGTAGGCGCCCTTGGCGCGCAGGGCCGCTTCGAATTCGGCGGGGGACAGCGGGGTGTCGGTCATGTCTGTTCTCCGGGAACAACCCTGGAAATCTCTGGTGTCTGTGCTGGCCTCTTCGCGAGCAGGCTCGCTCCCACAGTTGATCGCATTCCATTGTAGGAGTGAGCCTGCTCGCGATAGACCGCGCAGCGGTCTCGATTGCTTAAAGCACGATACTCATGCCATCAAACGCTACTTCAACGTCACGCCGCGCCAGTTCGGCACGCTCCGGCGAATCCTCGTCGAGGATCGGGTTGGTGTTGTTGATGTGGATAAGTACCTTGCGCTGCTCGGGCAACTGCTCCAGCACTTCGAGCATACCGCCGGGGCCGTTCTGCGCCAGATGGCCCATCTCGCGACCGGTGCGGGTGCCGACGCCACGGCGCTGCATTTCATCGTCATCCCACAGCGTGCCGTCGACCAGCAGGCAATCGCTGCCCGCCATGATTTCCAGCAACGGCGCATCGACCTTGCCCAGTCCCGGCGCGTAGAACAGCTTGCCGCCAGTGTTGAGGTCTTCAACGATCAAACCGATGTTGTCGCCCGGATGCGGATCGAAACGGTGCGGCGAATACGGCGGCGCGGCGCTGCGCAACGGCAACGGGGTGAAACGCAGATTCGGGCAGGCGGCTACGGTGAAGCTCTGGTCGAGCTCGATACGGTTCCAGTCCAGCCCGCCGTTCCAGTGGGTGAGCATCTTGAACAGGGGAAAACCGGTGCTCAGGTCTTCCTGAACCATGTCCGTGCACCAGACCTGATGCGGGCATCCTTCGCGCAGACTGAGCAGGCCGGTGGTGTGGTCGATCTGGCTGTCCATCAGGATGATCGCGCTGATGCCGGTGTCGCGCAGCGCCCGGCCCGGTTGCATCGGGGCGAAGCTTTGCAGTTGCGCGCGGATGTCCGGCGAGGCATTGCACAGCACCCAGTTCACGCCGTCATCGGAAATGGCGATGGACGATTGGGTGCGGGCCTTGGCATTCAGGCTGCCGTCGCGAAAGCCTGCGCAGTTGACGCAGTTGCAGTTCCACTGCGGAAAACCGCCACCGGCGGCCGAACCCAGAATCTGGACGAACATGAACGCTCCATCATTTCAACGCGGAAAATAAAACGCCTCGGCGAGCCGAGGCGTTGCACTGCGATTCTGCGTAGGCAGAACTCAGCGGCTTGCGAAGTACATGGTGACTTCGAAGCCGATACGCAGGTCGGTGTAAGCAGGTTTGGTCCAGGCCATGAGATGTCTCCTTCTGAGGGTTGGGATAGCGCTATCCATAGTTATAGTCCACGGCAGCGCGGTGATGTTCCAATTAGTTAGGCGGCTATGTTACTCAAAATTTCAACGCCGTGACCCGTGAATCTTTGAGAAAGCTCCTTGCAGCCTCGGTAATGATCAGTTTGCCGCTTGCCACGGTGTGCCCGGCATCGATTCATTGGCCAGGCAATGCCAGCCACCCTCGGCATTGATCAGGCGCTGCGCAGCGGCCAGCAAAGCCTGGCGATCGAGTTGCCGGATCGCCGTGACCAACTGCTCCCGGTAATCCGACGAATGGCCGGCAAGCTTGCCTTGCCAGAGGTGTTCGGCGGCATCCTTGGTGGACAGTGTGGTGTCGTCGAACTGATCGGCGAGGCTTTGACGCTGTTGCTCGAGGTTTGCTTCATCGAGCGTTTCGATCAACGCGGGAATGCTGTTGAAGAACTCCTGCATGTATTCGAGCAACTTGCCCGCCGGGTTCGTCGGCGATTGCACGCCAAAGACAATCGCGGTCATGCCGTGCAACTGACGCAGCGCGCTGAACACGGCGTACCCCAATTGCAGTTCGACGCGCAGGCGCTGATAGAAAGGCGTCTGGCACAACTGAGCCACAAGGCGCCACGCCGCTTCGTCAGCAATATCGCGGCTGGCTGTCGGGCAGATCAGCAGCAACGCGTGTTCGCTGGAGGCGGTGTTGATCTGGCTCCAGTGGTACTGGGCTTGGGTGATCGGTATCTGCGGTAGCTGATTGTCCGGTGTGCCGGGAATGCGGCTCAGCGCCAGGCCCAAGGCTGATTGGGTTTGTTGGTTAAGGCCTAGAGCCAGGCCGTCCCAGCGCGAAGTTGTCCACAGCTGATTGGCGTCATCGCTGGTTTCAATCGTGGGCAGGGATTTCTCTGGCAACGCTTCGAGTAGTTGGCGGATCGGCATCGACGGTATCTGCACCTCGTCGCGCGGCGAATCGGCGCCGATCATCGTCAGACATTTCAGCGCATGCTCGAGGATGCTGGGCATCGGTTCCTGTAGTCCGGTCATTTTCAGCAGGCATTGGTTGCCTGCGGCGCTGAAAGACAAGTCCACTCCGGCTTCGGACGCATCCTGTCGGGTCTGGCGCAGACTGCGCTGCAATCTTGAGCGCAGATCGGCGCTGGCCGCCGTCTCGACCTGCCAGCGCAGGTAAATCGCGCCCTCATCGCTGTTGTCCGGCAGCGCCTGGCTGAACTGCATCGGCGATCGCTCGCGACGACTGCGCGAGCGATCCTGGGCGAAGGTGCGCAGGCCACGGTGGGCGCTGGTCTGGCCGCGAATCAGCCCGGCGTTGGCCAGCGGTTCACTGGCGCGCAAGAAAGGATTCGCGGCGGGCAGATGCCAATGATCGCTGAAGTTATCCACAACGCCGATTTCGCGAAGGATGTGCTCAAGTGCGGCAGCGCCGGATTCGGACAGGCCGAATGCTTGCTGCTCGATGTCGGTTCGCGCCAGTTGCAATGCGCCGCTGACTTGCTGCTGGCGCTGAAGCAGGGCGGCGTATTCCTCGCGCAACGGCGTCCAGTCCTGACGGGCGAAGAAGCTCAGCCAGTCCAGCAGGTGTTCGCGAATGGTATCCAGGCGGTCGCCGCCAGCATTGAATTGAAGATGCAGCAGCGCTTGGCCGGCGAACTGGTAGAGCGGCGTGGCTTTCAGGCTGTCAGCCAGATTCTGTTGATGCAGGTATGCGAGCAATCCACCAGGTTTTGCGCTATTCAACCAATGACAGAGAAAAGCCATCGCCTCGGCGGATGACTCGGGCAACGCGTCGAAAGCGAATAACAGGTTCGAGTGAGCGCCGACCTGTTGATAACTTTTCACTGCCAACGGTGGCGGTGCGGCCTGGGCAACTTTATCCCCAATCGGCAACACTGCTGCGAATTGCTGCGCCAGCTCCCGAAGCTCATCGATACTTTGTGGCCCGACCAGACTCAGGCTCATTTGCCCGGTTCGATAAAAGCGCTGATGGAAGTCTTGCAGCGCCGACTGAAACCCTGGCGATTCGACCTGCAAGCTGTCCCGATTGCCCGCATGAAACCCACGTAACGGGTGCTGCGCGGGTAAACCTTCATACAGGGCAAACTGCTGCTGTGCTGTCGGATCCTGCGACCAGGCGACAAATTCCGCCTGCAGCACTTCCCGTTCACGCAGTTGATCGTCCCGATTCATCCGTGGCCGGGCGAGCATGTCTGACAGACGCTCGAGCCCCGCGCTGAAGGACGACACAGGCAACTCGAAGAAAAAATCCGTGGTGCGCTCACGGGTGCTGGCATTCACCTGCCCGCCGTGACGTTGCACGTAGCCCATCAGCCCTTCGTCTGTGGGAAAACGCTCGGTGCCGAGAAACAGCAAGTGCTCAAGAAAATGCGCCAGCCCCGGCCATGCCAATGGCACGTCATGGCTGCCGGCCGCCACGCGCAATGCGGCAGCGCTGCGCTTGAGACCGGGCACGTGGCGCAGGGTCACGCGCAGGCCGTTGGCCAGGGTTTCAGAGTCGGGGCGGGGATTAGTCGGCGCGGGCATGGGCACTTCCAGAACAGTGAAGTGCCCATGCTAGCGGATTAGCGGCGGTTGAGCGCGCCGTAAAGCTCCGGGCGGCGATCGCTGAGATAGCGATTGGCCTGGCGCGAATCGTTCATCAGTTGTCGGTCCAGTTCGCCGACGATCAACGCCTCGTCCAGACCTGCCAGAGCGATGCGGCTGCCGTCCGGCGCGGCAATGCTGCTTTGCCCGCAATACTGGATATCGCCTTCATGTCCGCAGTAATTGGCGTAAGCCACGTAGCACTGGTTTTCGAAGGCGCGGGCACGCACGGTGACATCGGCAACGAAATCGAACGGAATCATGTTGGCCGTCGGCACCACAATCAGCTCGGCGCCGGCCAAGGCCAGGCGCCGCGCGTTTTCCGGAAACTCCAGGTCGTAGCAGATCAGGAAGCCGAGCTTCCAGCCGTTCAGCTCAACCACCGGCAACTCCGCTTCGCCGGAGCTGAACATCGACCGATCGAGATCGCCGAACAGATGCGACTTGCGGTAATTGCACAGACGCTCGCCGTGGGCGTCGATCAGTTGCACGGCGTTGTAGATCTGCCCGTCGGCGGTGCGCTCGGGGTAGCCGTAGACAATCGCCAGACCGGCAGCCTTGGCAATCCGGCCGATCTGCTGCGCCCATTCACCGTTATAGACCTCGGCCAGCGTGCCGACCGCTTCGGCGCCGATGTTGTAGCCGGTCATGAACATCTCCGGCAGCACCAGCAGATCGGCGCCTTTGGCCTCCATCGCTACCTGATGCAGGCGATGCAGGTTGGCGGCGGGGTCCAGTGGCAGCGGTGGACATTGGTAAACGGCTACGCGCATCGGGGAATCCTCTTACTCGGGCAGGGCGATAGGGCCGATGTCTTTGAACACATCACCCGGGCCGGGGTTCTCTTTATGTGTGGAGCCGCCGAAATGTTTCATGATGCCCCACACCGCGTTGAGCGAAGTCTGCACCGCGCCTTCGACCCACGCCGGTGTCCACGACACGTCGTCGCCGGCGATGAAAATCCCGCGCTGTTCGGCCGGCATGTCGTCCTGCATGAAGTGCGCGTACATACGCTGGTTGTAGCGATAATGGCCGGGCAGGGCGCCTTTGAAGGCACCGAGGAAATACGGATCGGCTTCCCACGACACGGTGATCGGGTCGCCGATGATCCGCGCGGCGATGTCGACTTTCGGGTAGATCTTTTTCAGTGCGTTCAACGCCAGCTCAACGCGTTTTTCCACCGGATGCGGGAGCATTTTCAACGCGTCGCTCATCCACGAGTACGACAGGCAGATCACCCCCGGCTTGTCGTCGCCGTTGTCGAACAGATAGGTGCCACGGGTCAGGCGATCGGTGAGGGTCATGCTCATCACGTCGCGGCCGGTCTCCGGATCCTTGTCCTTCCAGAATGGCCGGTCGACCATCACGAAGGTTTTCGACGACTGCATGTAGCGCGTGCGGTCGAGGGCCATCCACATCTTCTGCGAGAACAGGGTTTCATCGCATTCGATCTGAGTGGTCAGCAGCCAGCTCTGGCAGGTTGTCAGGACGGCGGCGTATTCGCGGGTGTCACCGTTGTTGTCGGTAACGGCGAAACGGCCCTCCGGTGCATGAGCAATTTTCTTCACGCCGGAACGCGGCGCGCCACGGTGCAGGGATTTCAGGCTGGTGCCGGCCGGCCAGTGCACACAGCGCTCCGGCACATGGCGCCAAATGCCCTGTGGCACCTGCTCGACGCCACCGACCACCAGGTGTTGGTGATCGTCGCAATTGGTCATCACCACGCGGAAGATTTCCAGCATCGAATTGGGGAAGTCCGAATCCCAGCCGCCGGTGCCGAAACCGACCTGGCCGAACACTTCGCGATGCTGGAACGACAATTTGGCGAAGGCCTTCGAGGTGGCGACGAAGTCATAAAAGGTCCGGTCGTCCCACAGCGGCACCAGCTTGTTCCACAGCTCTTTCAGGCGCGGCACATCGCGATCGCGAATGGCTTGCTGGATATCGGAGAACTGCGAACCGGCTTCCAGCGCATCTGCCCAGGCGTCAGCGACTTCCTGGAACAAAGCAGGAAGATCCTTCAGGCTTTCGGCGTAATAGGTTTCGCCTTCCAGATCGATCACGGTACTGCCCGAAGCACCGGTCAGCGGGTTGGGGAAAGGCTTGGTTTCGAGGCCGAGCTTGTCCACGTAGTGATAGAACGCCGTGGAGGACACTGGAAAGCGCATGCCGCCAAGCTCCGCGACGATGGCGTCGGTACCGTTGAAGGCTTGCGAGCGCAGACGACCGCCGAGTTTCGACGCCTCGTACACCACCGGTTTCAAACCGAGTTTCATCAGTTCATACGCAGCCACCAGACCGGCAATGCCCGCCCCGACAATCGCCACCTCAGCGCCATGGTGCTGCTCGGGAATGCTCCCCAGGCCGGCGGGATGCTCGATCCAGTCGTCAAACGCGAACGGAAAGTCCGGACCGAAAATGGTGACTGGTTTTTTTCCGTCTGCAGGATGGCGGTTGTTCTTGTTCATGGCTGACCTTGTTGGCGACCCGACGCAGGATTCACGTCTGAGTATAGGAAAAGATGTCAGCCATTCTAGGGAGCGTGGAGCGCGTTAATAAGACGCAATGTGTCGTCGTTTTGCCTGATTATTGTGCAGATTGACGATTTCAGGCTGCATACCGACCAAAATGTGGGAGCGAGCCTGCTCGCGAAGAGGCTCTGAAATTCACCCGAGAAGCTCGATCAAAATCTTAAACCGGCTGACCCCGATCTATCTTGCTACTCAGAATGATAGAAGTCGTGGTCTTCTCCACCCCATCGACACTGCCAATCTGATCCAGCAGCTGATCGAGCTGCTCCGGCGAATCGGTGCGTAACCACGCCACATAATCAAACTCGCCACTCACCGCACACAACTGCTGCACCTGCGCCATCGCACTCAAACGCCGCAACACGTCCTTGCCGGAACGCGGCTGCACCTTGATCCCGACGTACGCCTGCAAGCCACCATCGACTACACGCTGACCAAGACGCACGCCATAACCGGTGATCACTCTGGCCTTTTCCAGCCGGGCCAGCCGCGACGTCACCGTCGTGCGAGCAATGCCTAGCTGACGGGCGAGCATGGCCACGCTTTCGCGGGCGTTGATTTGCAGCGCGGCGATTAGCTGGCGGTCGATTTCGTCGAGGATGGGTTGGCGGGTGTCTGGCAAGGTGGGCTCCATTGGCGTTGAGTCGGAGGGAGGCGCACTTTACAGGCAAATAAGGAAAGGCTTTTGCGCCATAGCAAAGTGGTCACTGATGAATTTGATGAAACAAATGTTCTGACAATTGATTTGACTTGTCTGCCCTGTTTCCCAAGAATGCCAACAAGAGCGCGAAATCTGCTGCCTTGCAGGGCATTAGCAGATGTAGGTACCTCAGCGATGCTGCAACATCGGTGTCAGGTGAGACCTCTTCATCCCATTTCCTGAGGATGCAAATATCAGGATTTAGATGTTACGGGCAGCCCGATGGCTGCCCTTTTTTTGTCCGTAAGAATGTACCGCCTATACAAAAGCTCGCCTTTTCGATGCCTGTTCATGGCTCTCGCCGGAGCGTGCATAAAATTCCACAGAACGTGTCCATTCCGAATGTCTACAACCACAAGCATGTCATTTTTTGCCTCATAGGCATTGATGAATGCCACGCGGTGTCCGCCGTTATCGTATCGGACTTTCCATATTTCAAAGGGTCCCGTTAAGGTATCGATAGCGTGTCGAACATAGCGCTCGCGCGAGTCCGGGCGTTTTTCAACGATGTGGGCCAGTTTGTCTCTCGCAACCGCAACGTTTCCAATCGGCGTCAGGATCGTGACGGCCATAACAGACTCATCGATGAATCCGAAGTATTCCAAGAGTATTCCCAAGGCACCCGCTGCATCGTCAGCCCTTTTTATTTCTGTGATTGCGGCTGATCGAAGTTCTTTTGAGAGTGTTCTCAAGTCGGGTAGGGCAAGATCGATCCAGGTTGCTTGGTCGGCTGCTTCGCTGATTGTTGGAGCAGCATTCATGAGCATGGAAACAGTCCTGGGCGGCGATGGCGTCAGGAGATTAATTGCTCGCAGGAAAGCCTCACAAGGCTGCAAACGTCCCGGAAGCATCGCTTCAGAATGATCCTACAGATAGCGCAGCTTTCTTCCTGGGTCGGAATTAGCCAGACTGAGAAACCGCACCCACAAAAAAGCCGCGCATTCAGCGCGGCTTTTCAATTTGGTGGGCCCACACGGACTCGAACCGTGGACCAAAGGATTATGAGTCCTCTGCTCTAACCAACTGAGCTATAGGCCCTCAGTAGGCCGCGGATTATAGCGACGGTTTCGCGGCTGTGCTATCCGAAAAATCCGATACGGTTATATGCAGAAACGTCGCGGCGAATTCGTCCGGGGGCAGCGGCAGGCTGACGATGTAGCCCTGGATCTGTTCACAACCTTCTGCGGCGAGGAATTGTTGTTGCGCCTGGGTTTCCACGCCTTCGGCAATCACGGTGAATTGCATGCTGCGACCGAGCGCGATGATGGCGCGCACAATGGCCGCGTCGTGGGGGTCGTCAGGCAGTCCGCGGACGAAGGACTGGTCGATCTTGAGGATGTCCAGCGGCAGGCGTTTGAGATAGCTGAGCGAGGAGTAGCCGGTGCCGAAGTCATCGATCGCCAGTTGCACGCCGAGGTGTTTGAGCTGGTGCAGCACTGCCAGCGCCTCTTCGGCCTGACTCATGATGAAATTCTCGGTAATTTCCAGTTGCAGTAAATCCGGCCTGAGGCGGTTGTCCTTGAGCAGTTGCTCGATGCGCACCAACAGGTTCGGCTGACGCAGCTGCGCGCCAGCGAGGTTCACCGAGAGCGGCCCGAGCGGTTGGTAGATTCGGCTCCACTCGAACATTTGCCGGCAAGCGGTCTCCAGCACCCAGTCACCGATCTGCAGGATCATGCCGTTCTCTTCGGCCAGCGGAATGAAATGCTCGGGCGGCACGTCGCCGAAGGTTGGGTGGCGCCAGCGAATCAGCGCCTCTGCACCGACCAGACTGTGGTCGACCAGGCTGATTTTCGGTTGGTAATAGAGAAACAGCTCATCGCGCTCGATGGCGCGGCGCAGTTCGTGTTCCAGCGCTACGCGCTCGCTGGCCTGGGCGGTGAGGTCGCGGGTGTAACTTTCAACGCGGTTACGCCCCTTGGCTTTGGAGCGGTACATCGCCGCGTCCGCGTTTTTCACCAGGGTGGCGACATCGCAGCCGTCGCGGGGATAGAGGCTGGTGCCGATGCTCGCGCTGATAAAAAACTCGTGTTCGCCGGCCTGGAACGGCGCACCGAAGCAGTTGAGCAGTTTCGTCGCGATGTTGTCGGCATCGCTGGCTTGCTGCAGGCCCGGCAGCAGAATGATGAACTCGTCGCCGCCCAGCCGCGCGACCGTGTCGATATCGCGCAATTGTTCTTTCAAGCGCACGGCGATGCCCTTGAGCAACAGGTCGCCGACCGGGTGGCCGAGGCTGTCGTTGATGTGTTTGAAACGGTCGAGATCGAGAAACAGCACGGCACCCTGGCCGCCATTTTCCTGCTGGCTGGTCAGGGCCATTTGCAGGCGGCTCTCGAACAAGGTGCGGTTTGGCAAGCCGGTGAGCGGGTCGTGGTGAGCCTGGTAATCAAGCTTGGCCTGCGCATGCTTGAGGCTGGAAATATCGGCGAACACCGCGACGAAGTGAGTGATGAACTTGTCGCGATTGCGCACGGCGCTGATGGTCAGCCAGCTCGGGTACAGCTCGCCGTTCTTGCGCCGGTTGGAAATCTCGCCTTGCCAGTGGCCTTCGTCAGTCAATTGGTGCCACATCGCCGCGTAGAAAGCGCTGTCATGCAGCCCTGACGCCAGCAAGCGTGGCGTGTGGCCCAGCGCTTCACTTTCGCTGTAACCGGTGATTTCGGTGAAAGCGCGATTGACGGCGCTGATGTGTTGTTGAGTATCGGTGATCAACACGCCCTCGGCGGTGCTCTCGAAAACGGTCGCGGCCTGCTGCAGTTTTTCCTGCATGAGATGGCGTTCGGTGATGTCGCGGGCGATGGTCAGCATGCAATCCTCGTCGCCGATCGGCAGCGGTCGACTGGACACTTCGCACAGGCGAATCTGCCCGTCGCTGCGACGGATGTGGCAAGTGAAGTCGCGGACAAACCCGTCGCGCTTTAGCAGATCGAGCATCTGCTTGCGTTCGTTGAGGTTGACCCAGATACCCAGGTCCAGTGTCGACCGATCCACCGACATGGCGCTGTTGAAACCGGTGATGCGGCTGAAACCTTCGTTAACCTCCAGCAGCAGGCCGTCGCTCTGGCGCGACAGCAACAGGCCGTCGGGCGACGCATGGAAAGCCTTGGCGAATTTCTCTTCAGAGGTTTGCAGTTGCTGTTGGGTTTCCTTGAGCTGGCTGATGTCGCGAACTACCACCACCAGCGCCGGGGTGGTGTCGAGGTCGAAAGGCTCGGCGGAAATCAGCCCGGTGAACAATTGGCCGTTGTTGCGGCGAAAGGGCATTTCCAGATTACGGATGCTGCCGGCCTGCAAACGCTGCAAGAGGCCCGGCCCGACCCCGGGAATGCCCCAGATATTGAGGTTGGTGGCGGTCTGGCCGATCACATCCTCGGCCCTGAGGCCGATCTGCTCCTCGAAGGCCTCGTTGACCTCCAGCAGGCAGCCGTCGGACAGGCGCGCAATCACCAGAATGTCCGGGCATTGCTCAAACACCGAAGCGAACTTCTGCTCGGACAGCCGCAGCGCTTCTTCGGTGCGTTTGATTTCGCTGATATCGATCATCAACCCGCGCATCACCGGTTCGTGGCCATGCTCGATCAGGCTGACAATGTCGCGCACCCACAGGCAGCGGCCGTCGGCGGTGATCACGCGATAGTCGACGATGTGATCGCGGCCCTGGCGCAGCGCTTCCCTGCAATAGTTTTGCGTGCGGGTCAGGTCGGCCGGGTGAATGATGTTGTGCCAGAAACCCGGAATCAGCCAGTGAGACTGTGGATACCCGAGCAGGTCTTCAGCATGGGGCGAAACATAGCTGTAGGTGAAGTCGCTCATCCGCGCTTCCCAAGCGATCGCCGACAAGCTCTCCACCAGACCGCGGTAGTGATATTCGCTGCTGCGCAATTCCTGTTCGAGGTCGATGCGCCGGGAGATTTCCGAGCTCAGGCGGCGGTTGATGCGAATCACCACGGCCAGCACCGTCATCAACAACAACAGACCGGGCAGGCCATACATCAGCAGATCTGACCAGAATGTGCGGTGGTCGAGCACATTACCGACCCAATGTTCCTGAATGCTGCTGATTTCCGCCGGTGTCATGTCGGCCAGGACTTTATCGAGAATGCCCACCAACATCTTGTTGTCGCGGGGCACGGCCATCGCCAGTTGATAGCGATACGGGGTTTCGCCGCTGACGTAGAGGCCGTCGAGTTTGAGCTGGCGCAGGCTCCAGACGCTGGAAGCCAGATCGCCGACCACCGCGTCCACTTCATCGGTCGCCAGGGCTTGCAGCGCCGAACTAACATTGGGCATGGCCACCAGATTCAGATCGGGATGGTGAGTGCGCAGCAGTTCGTGGGGAGCGTAGTTTTCCACTACGGCGATTTTCAGACCGTACAGGTCGTCGAGTTTGCGCGGCTGGGCCCCGCCGACATGGGCCAGAATGACGATCGGGAAGTCGAGGTACGGCCGGGTAAATGACAGGTAATTCTGGCGTTCCGGCGTGGACATGATTCCCGGCAGCAAATCGATCTTGCCTTTTTTGACCTGCTCCAGCACCACCGTCCAGCTTGCCGGTTCGATGGGCGTCAGCTTGATTGCCAGACGTTCACGGATCACCTCGATATAGTCGGCAGCCAGGCCCTGATAGCGGTTCTGATCGTCACGGAACTCGAAGGGCGGCCACGATGCATCAACACCCAGGCGCAAGTCAGGGTGAGCCGCCAGCCAGCTGCGTTCTTCATCGGTGAGAGTCAGCGCGTCAGCCGTGGCGGTGCAGATCATCAATGACAGCAGAAAAAGCACGGGCGCCAGTCTGGGCATAACGCTCTCGTCAGGGCTTGGGATGATTGTTTCGAGTGTAGACGGGGTACGCGACGGGGAGGGCGGAGCGGGGAATTTAATCTGCCATAAAACAAAACCCCCGGCCTGGGCCGGGGGTTCTGGTATCACTCGTCGAGGAAGGAGCGCAGATGCTCGCTTCGCGTCGGGTGGCGCAGCTTGCGCAGCGCCTTGGCTTCGATCTGACGGATCCGCTCACGCGTTACGTCAAACTGTTTGCCCACCTCTTCGAGCGTGTGGTCGGTGTTCATGTCGATACCGAAACGCATGCGTAGTACCTTGGCTTCACGGGCAGTGAGGCCGGACAGCACTTCGCGAGTCGCTTCCTTCAGGCTTTCCACTGTGGCGACATCGATTGGCGACTGCATGGTCGAGTCTTCGATGAAGTCGCCCAGATGGGAGTCTTCGTCATCACCGATCGGGGTTTCCATGGAGATCGGCTCTTTGGCGATCTTCAGTACCTTGCGGATCTTGTCCTCAGGCATTTCCATGCGTTCGCCCAGCTCTTCCGGGGTCGGTTCGCGACCCATTTCCTGCAGCATCTGCCGGGAAATACGGTTGAGCTTGTTGATCGTCTCGATCATGTGCACCGGGATACGGATGGTGCGCGCCTGGTCGGCGATCGAGCGAGTGATCGCCTGACGGATCCACCAGGTGGCATAAGTCGAGAACTTGTAACCGCGACGGTATTCGAACTTGTCCACCGCCTTCATCAGGCCGATGTTGCCTTCCTGGATCAGATCCAGGAATTGCAGGCCGCGGTTGGTGTACTTCTTGGCGATCGAGATCACCAGACGCAGGTTGGCTTCAACCATCTCTTTTTTCGCGCGGCGGGCCTTGGCCTCACCGATCGACATGCGACGGTTGATGTCCTTGATTTCTGCGATGGTCAGGCCGGTCTCGGTTTCCAGCGCAATCAGCTTCTGCTGGCAACGGATGATGTCCGGCTGCACGCGACCGATGGCTTCGGCGTACTTGCTCTTGCCTTTGGCCAGGGCGTCGGACCAGCTTTCGTCGACTTCGTTGCCCGGGAACTGACGCAGGAAATCGGTGCGCGGCATACGTGCATCACGTACGCACAGCTGCATGATCGCGCGCTCTTGCTGACGCAGGCGATCCAGGGCACTGCGTACACGCTCGACCAGGGCTTCGAATTGCTTCGGCACCAGTTTGATCGGCATGAACAGCTCGGCCAGGGCCAGCAACTCGGCAACGGCTGCCTTGTTGTGACGACCGTGCTTTTTCAGGGCCTTGCGGGTGATTTCCATCTGGTCGGCGACGGCACCGAAGCGCTGCGCAGCGATGACCGGATCCGGACCGCTTTCGGCTTCTTCTTCATCGTCAGAAGATTCGGCATCATCGTCGTCGGTATCGTCGTCGGCCTTGACGGCTTTCGGGTCAACCGGCGGCGGCACTTCTGCCGCAGGCGGCGCGATGCCGTCGTCCGGGTCGATATAACCGCTCAGGACGTCGGACAGGCGACCACCTTCGGTGGTGACGCGGGTGTACTCGGAGAGAATGTGGTCAACCGTGCCTGGGAAGTGCGCAATCGCGCTCATCACTTCACGAATGCCTTCTTCGATCCGCTTGGCGATTTCGATTTCGCCTTCACGGGTCAGAAGCTCGACCGTACCCATTTCACGCATGTACATGCGCACCGGGTCAGTGGTGCGACCGATATCGGTCTCCACCGCCGCCAACGCAGCGGCTGCTTCTTCCGCAGCGGCCTCGTCGGTATCGGCGTCGGCCAACATAAGGGCGTCCGCATCCGGAGCACTCTCGTGTACGGGGATCCCCATGTCGTTAATCATGCGGATGATGTCTTCCACCTGCTCCGGATCTGAAATATCCTCGGGCAGGTGGTCGTTGACCTCGGCGTAAGTCAGATACTTCTGCTCACGACCCAGTTTGATCAACTCAATAATACGAGACTGCTGTTGCGCTTTTCCGGACATAACACCCTATCCACTGAAGGTCTTGGCGGGCAAAAAACAAGCCGAGGATTATACCTGAGCTATGACCTCACGCGCCAGTTGAGGTCGGGTTTGATGCGGAAACATTGCGACTTAAAAGGTCGCGCAGTTGATTTTTCTCTTCGACGCTCAGTTCGCTTTGCCGCGCTTTCCTGAGTAACTGTTCGAGATTTCGCTCGCGTTGGCGGGCGGACAAGCTAGTAATGGTGTCGAAAAACTGTTGTTCAAGGTTATCTCCGTCAATCAGCCATTCCTTTTCTGCCAGCGCCTTGAGTAAGCGACCCTGTTCAGTACCGTGCCATCGCGCGATCAGCTGAAATGAGTTTAGCTTGGGATTCTTCTGTACGGCTTCGAGCAGCGCCACAAGCAGCTGGGCGTTGGTCTGATTTTCATCGGCAATGTGCCCGGCGTCTTCGACGCGCTTGGCCAGTTGCGGATGATGGAGCAATGTTCGCAGTGCCGTCAGGGTTGGCGATTCAACGCCAATCGGCGTGCGCGGGCGCTGCTGTTCGCGATCGCCACCACGCTTGCCGTTCTTGTCCCACGGTTTCTTGTCCCACTTCTTGCCGCCGGCGCCGGGTTTCTTCGGCGTCCATTCCTGCTGCGGCGCATACATGTCCTGCGCCTGCGGCTGATGGTAGTCGCTGTAGTCCGGCATGGCGTCATAATCGAAGCCCGGATCGTAGGCGGGCGGTGCTTCCTGCGGCGCACTCTGAACCAATTGGCTGACGGTTTCGCTGCTCAGGCCAGTGATTTCGGTCAGGCGCTGACGCATGAGAATACGCAGGTTTGCGCCCGGCACCTTGTCGATCAATGGTGCGGCGAGGGTGGCCATGTGCGCCTTGCCCTCAAGTGAGCGCGGGTCGGCTTCTTCGGTCAGTTGCTGGAAAAAATAATCGGCCAGCGGCTGCGCGTGCTGATTGATGCGCGCCTTGAAAGCATCGGTGCCTTCGGCGCGAACCAGAGTGTCCGGGTCTTCGCCTTCGGGCAAAAACAGGAACCGCGCGCGACGACCGTCCTGCAGGCACGGCAGGGTCGCTTCCAGTGCACGCCAGGCTGCGTTGCGGCCGGCCTGGTCGCCGTCGAAGCAGAACAATACGTTCGGGACGACGCGGAACAAGCGCTTGAGGTGTTCTTCGCTGGTCGCGGTACCCAGCGTGGCGACGGCATTGCGCAAGCCTTGCTGGGCGAGGGCGATGACGTCCATGTAACCCTCGACGACGATGATTTCGTCGAGGTTGCGATTATTTTTGCGTGCTTCATAAAGGCCGTAGAGTTCCTGGCCTTTATGGAATACCGGTGTTTCCGGTGAGTTCAGGTACTTGGGCTTGTCGTCGCCCAGTACGCGGCCGCCGAAGGCGATGATTCGTCCGCGGGTATCGCGAATCGGGAACATCACGCGATCGCGGAAGCGGTCATAGCGTTTGCCGGTTTCGGCGTTCTCGATCAGCAGGCCAGCTTCGATCATGGCCTTCTGTTGCAACGTGTCGCTGCTCAGATGCTTGAGCAGGTTGTCCCAGCCCGGCGGCGCAAAACCGAGGCCGAAATCCCGAGCGATCTCGCCCGTCAGCCCGCGCCCCTTGAGGTAATCCACCGCAGCCTTGCGCGACGGATGACTCTTGAGTGCCTGCCGGTAAAAATCAGCGGCGGCGGTCAGCAGCGGGTACAGCGGCGAATCGGTCGGCTGGCGCGGCTTGCGCTCGCGACCGCTTTCTTCGCGGGGGATTTCCATGCCGGCGGCTTTGGCCAGATCTTCGACGGCCTGGGGGAAGTCCAGGTTGTCGTGATCCATGAGAAAGCCGAGGGCGTTGCCGCCGGCGCCGCAGCCGAAACAGTAATAGAACTGTTTGTCGGGGCTGACGCTGAATGACGGGGTTTTCTCTTTATGGAACGGGCAGCAGGCGGTGTAGTTCTTGCCGGCCTTCTTCAATTGCACGCGCGAGCTGACCACGTCGACGATGTCGGTGCGGTTCAGCAGGTCGTCAATGAAGCTCTGGGGAATCAGCCCGGCCATGGCGTTCTCGTCGTCTGCGCTGCAATAAATCCGTTGCGACAGGCCGTCGGACGCGGGCCATTGCTGGAAACGCACAAAAAGTGCGGCTCGACCGGTCTCGTCTGCGTAATCGCTGTCGGGAAGTGTATCTGCCGAAAATCCACTGACGTTAGTACCTATCAGTCTTCGACTATGTGAAAGTGTTGCGCTGAATCCGCTGACGGCCGATTGTCGACCTCGGATAGCTCAATAAAGCGGGCACGCATGCAGGTGCCTTGGGCTGATCGTCGTAAGAGGAATCAGTGGGTGTGCTCGTCAGTAGCCTTGAAAGGCTCGTCAGAAAAGACGTGCACCGCTGGCAAAAGAGCCAGGCCTGACGCGGTGAAGCAGATTTGTCTCGGTCGCATCGGCGGCGTCGACGGTGAAGCATCAAGCGTTTTACGCAAATGCCATTAGCCCGGCTGAGGGCCGGGCTTAGGCAAGAAGCTTGCTACGAACGTCTGTGGATTAGTACAGACGAACGGCGCGGCGCTGTTCGCGCTGAACTTTCTTGGCGTGACGCTTAACAGCGGCTGCTGCCTTGCGCTTACGCTCAGAAGTTGGCTTCTCGTAAAATTCGCGGCTACGAACTTCAGCCAGTACACCGGCTTTTTCGCAGGAGCGCTTGAAACGACGCAGAGCTACGTCGAAGGGTTCGTTCTCTTTTACTTTGACGGCTGGCATCCAGAGCTACCTTCATTCATTACCGGGGTCAACATCCTCGCGGCAAAAGAGCACTTGAAGACGTCGGTTTTTAAGGGTTGCGGATGTTAACCCCTCATCGCTCGGAATGCAAAGCCTCTGATCGAAAACCGCTGGTCGGGGCATCACGTGGCGACTATTATGCGCGCCTTCGAATTCAGCCTAAACAAGGCGCAAACCCATGCTAGTACTGGGATTAGAAACCTCCTGCGACGAAACCGGCGTCGCATTGTATGACAGTGAACGCGGTCTGCTGGCCGACGCGCTGTTCAGTCAGATCGACCTGCACCGTGTCTATGGCGGTGTGGTGCCGGAGCTGGCCTCGCGTGACCACGTCAAACGCATGCTGCCCTTGATCCGTCAGGTGTTGGCCGAGGCCGACTGTGTGCCGACCGAGATCGACGCAATCGCCTACACCGCAGGTCCTGGCCTGGTCGGCGCGCTGCTGGTCGGTGCATCCTGCGCGCAGGCGCTGGCGTTTGCCTGGGGCATTCCGGCGCTTGGCGTGCACCACATGGAAGGCCACTTGCTGGCGCCGATGCTGGAACCGAAACCGCCGGAATTCCCGTTCGTCGCTTTGTTGGTTTCCGGTGGTCATACCCAGTTGGTTCAGGTCGACGGCATTGGCCAATACAGCCTGCTCGGCGAGACGCTCGACGATGCGGCCGGCGAAGCTTTCGACAAAACCGCGAAGATGATGGGCCTCAATTACCCCGGCGGGCCGGAAATCGCCAAGCTGGCCGAGAAGGGCGTCGCAGGACGTTTCACCTTTCCGCGTCCGATGTGTGATCGCCCGGGTCTGGACTTCAGTTTCAGCGGCCTGAAAACCTTCGCCCTCAATACCTGGCAGCAATGCGTCAGCGCCGGGGACGACGGCGAGCAAGCCCGTTGCGACATCGCGCTGGCGTTCCAGCAGGCCGTGGTGGAGACTTTGACCATCAAGTGCAAGCGCGCCCTGAAACAGGCAGGCATGAAGCGGTTGGTGATTGCCGGCGGCGTCAGCGCCAACAAGGCGTTGCGGGTTTCGCTGGAAAAAATGCTCGGCGATATGAAGGGTGATGTGTTCTATGCGCGCCCGGAGTTCTGCACCGACAATGGCGCGATGATCGCATTTGCCGGTTGCCAGCGCCTGAAGGCCGGTCAGCAGGAAAGTCTGGCAATCACCGTGCAGGCACGCTGGCCAATGGAGCAGTTGTCGGCGCTGTAATGAGCGACGCTCATGGACGGCAGTCAGAAATGCCGTTCGCGCCCGGCAAACAGGTCGCGTAGATTGCCGCGATGGCGCCAGACAATCAGCAAGGTCAGCGCGCTCGTTGGCAGCAGGGCTTCCGGCTCCTGCCAGGCCAGCAATGGCAGGGTCAGTGGCGTGGCAATCAGCGCCGCCAGCGAGCTGGTGCGGGTCAGGTAAAACGTCAGTAGCCAGGCACATACTGCCAGCAGCGCGGCGGGTGGATACAGGCCGAGCAGCATGCCGGCGGCAGTGGCAACGCCTTTGCCGCCACGAAAGCGAAAGTACAAAGGGAACAGGTGACCGATCACGGCGCACACACCAATCCAGGCCTGATCCTGCATTGAAAGGCCCGCGCCCGAGGCGATCAGCACCGGCAGCAGGCCTTTGCACAGATCACCGAGCAGGGTCAGGATCGCCAGTTTGCGACCGGCCAGGCGCAGCATGTTGGTGGCGCCGGCATTACCCGAGCCACTCATTCGCGGATCCGGATTTCCGGTCAGGCGGCTGAGCAAAATGGCAAAGGACAGCGAGCCGAGCAGGTAGGCGAGAATCGCCAGTAACCAAAACATGCTAACTATTCCGGGCGAGGACGCCCTGATTCTAACGGCGCATCGCGCCCTTGTCGTGCAGCGGAGAGAAGTGCTTGGACAGAGTGTTTATCGAGGGCCTGGAAGTTGACACCGTGATCGGTGCCTACGACTGGGAGCGCGGCATCCGTCAGTGCCTGCGTCTTGATCTGAGCTTCGCCTGGGACAATCGCCCGGCCGCCGCCGGTGACGACCTGACCCTGGCGCTCGATTACGCCAGTGTTTCTACGCGCATTCAGGCCTTCGCCGAGCAAGCGCAGTTCCAGCTGGTCGAAACCTTCGCCGAGCGTCTGGTTGAAGTGCTCATGGCCGAATTCAAGATCACCTGGGTGCGACTGAAACTGACCAAGCCGGGCGCCGTTCCAGCGGCCAAGGGTGGTGTGGGTGTGGAGATCGAGCGCGGATGTCGCTGACTCAGGTCTACCTCGGGCTCGGTAGCAATATCGAGCGTGAAACCCATTTGCGCGCCGGTCTCGATGCGCTGGCCACGTTCCTGGTGGATATCCGTTGTTCGGCGGTGTTCGAGAGCCAACCGGTGGGCATCAAGAGCGGGCCGTTCTTCAATTTTGTGGTCTCGGCCTACACCGATCTGCCATTGATGGAGCTCGACCGCCGCTTGAAATTCATCGAGGCGGACAACGGTCGTTATGCCCCGGATCGCAAAGGTCTGCCGCTGGATATCGACGTGCTGCTGTATGGCGATCTGGTGGGTAATTTCGATGGATTGATGCTGCCGCGTGCTGAAATCCTGAAAAATGCCTTTGTGCTGTGGCCGCTGTCGTTGATTGCGCCGGATCGGGTGCATCCGGGGGTGGGCAAGAGCTTTGCGACGTTGTGGGCCGAGGCGCAGATTGATCAGGTGTTGGCGCCGGTTGCGTTCGAATGGCGGGGGGAGCAGCTCACGCCTTCGGATTTGCGGTGATATCAAATGCGCTTTCGCGAGCAGGCTCGCTCCCACATTGGATCGAGGTCTCATGTGGGAGCGAGCCTGCTCGCGAAGTTTTTTATCAGGCTGTCGCCGCCTCTTTGTAGGCTTTCAACGCATTCAGTCGTTCCCGCTTCAGCGCTTCACCCAGTTCCGGCCCCTTGAAGCCCTTTTCCAGCAGCGGCTGCACCGCCACCGCTCGCGCAGCTTTCGCCGCTCCGCGCAAATAATCCGCCTGTGGATAACTGCGCTGCTCCAGGCCCTTGCGGCCACGGGCATCCATCTCGCACGCGGCGATAAACTCTTCGAATCGCTGCGGTCGGCGATAGATATCGAAGCTCTGCAGCAACTCCAGCAGCGTCGAGGCTTTCAACTCCAGCGCCCGGTGCCCATGGGTGTGGTACTGGCCGGCCAGCAGCGCCAGTTCCTGACAGTCCTTGGGGACCTTGAAGCGCTCGTTGACCGCTTTGATCAGCTTCAGCCCGGTGTGCTCATGGGCGATATGCCTGGGCCACTCATCTTCCGGCGTCAGGCCTTTGCCCAAGTCATGCAGCAGGCAGGCCCAGCGCACTGTCAGTGGTTGTTTGTGCTGGGCTGATTGCTCCAGCACGCTCAGGGTGTGCAGGCCTGTGTCAATTTCCGGGTGATGGGTCTCTGGCTGCGGCACGCCGAACAAGGCGTCGACTTCCGGCAATAGCTCTTTGAGTGCGCCACAGTCGCGCAAGACCTGGATGAACACCTGTGGATGATCTTCCATCAGTGCCCGGGAAATCTCCTTCCAGCTACGTTCGGCAGTCAGCGCCTGCAATTCGCCGGACTCACTGAGCTGGCGCATCAAGTCCATGGTTTCATCGGCGACCGTAAAGCCCAATCCTGCGTAGCGCGCAGCAAAACGGGCAACACGCAGGACACGGAGCGGATCTTCGGCGAATGCCGGGGATACATGGCGCAGGATTCGCGCTTCAAGATCGCGCTGGCCATGGTACGGATCGGTAAGGTTGAGCTGATCGTCCTCGGCCATGGCATTGATCGTCAGGTCGCGGCGAATCAGGTCTTCTTCAAGCGTCACTTCGGGACTTGCGTAGAAGGTGAAGCCGCCGTAACCCCGGCCACTCTTGCGTTCCGTACGGGCGAGGGCATATTCCTCACCGGTTTTGGGGTGCAGAAACACCGGAAAATCGGCGCCAACCGGGCGGTATCCCTTGGCGAGCATTTCCTCCGTGGTGGCGCCCACCACGACCCTGTCGATGTCAGTGACCGGCAACCCCAACAGGCGATCACGTACTGCGCCGCCAACCTTGTAAACCTGCATAAAAAACCTCCGTCAGTCCGACAGGATAACCCTTGCGTCAGACTTTCGGAGGCCGGAACCGGATCAAAGATGAATCACGGCCAGATCGAGCCGGCCGTAATCGC
This sequence comes from Pseudomonas sp. S2_C11, assembly GCF_054668395.1. Taxonomy (NCBI): domain Bacteria; kingdom Pseudomonadati; phylum Pseudomonadota; class Gammaproteobacteria; order Pseudomonadales; family Pseudomonadaceae; genus Pseudomonas; species Pseudomonas sp. S2_C11. The sequence goes on from NZ_CP162765.1 coordinate 75,928, forward strand.
CTTCGCTGTGTTCACTGCGTGGCGGCACGTGATGGGTTTTCATGATCTGGTCGCCTTGCAGGGTTTCCAGATGAATGTCGAAGCCCCAGAGCCGGTGCAGATGCTTGAGGACTTCTTCGGTGGAGTCGCCCAAGGGTTTGCGGTCGTGCTGCTGATGGCGCAGGGTCAGCGAGCGATCACCGCGCCGATCGATGCTGTAAATCTGCACGTTCGGCTCACGATTGCCGAGGTTGTATTGCGCTGCCAGGGTTTCACGGATGATGCGGTAGCCGCCCTCATCATGAATGGCCGGCACCAGCAAGTCGTCTTTCTGGTCGTCATCGAGAATGCTGAACAGCTTCAGATCACGGATCACCTTGGGCGACAGGTACTGCAGGATGAAGCTCTCATCCTTGAAACTGCTCATGGCGAACTTGATGGTCGACAGCCAGTCGGAACCGGCGATGTCCGGGAACCAGCGGCGATCCTCTTCGGTAGGCTCTTCGCACATGCGCCGAATGTCGCGGTACATGGCGAAACCCAATGCATAGGGGTTGATACCGCTGTAGTACGGACTGTCGAAACCCGGCTGGAACACCACGCTGGTGTGCGAGGTGAGGAATTCCATCATGAAGCCGTCGGTCACCAGGCCTTCGTCATACAGGTCATTCATCAGCGTGTAATGCCAGAACGTTGCCCAGCCTTCGTTCATGACTTGGGTCTGGCGCTGCGGATAGAAATACTGGGCGATCTTGCGCACGATGCGCACGATCTCGCGCTGCCAGGGTTCCAGCAGCGGCGCGTGTTTCTCGATGAAATAGAGGATGTTTTCCTGCGGTTCGGCCGGGAAGCGGGCGTTGTCCTTGTCGCTGTATTTGTCCGCGCCTTTGGGAATGGTGCGCCACAGATCATTGATCTGCTTCTGCATGTGCTCTTCGCGATCCTTCTGCCGCCGGCGCTCTTCTTCGGCGGAAATCGGATACGGGCGCTTGTAGCGGTCGACACCGTAATTCATCAGGGCATGGCAGGAATCGAGCAGATCTTCCACGGCATCGATGCCGTGGCGCTCTTCGCACTGCATGATGTACTGCTTGGCGAACACCAGGTAATCGATGATCGAACTGGCGTCAGTCCAGGTACGGAACAGGTAGTTGCCCTTGAAGAAGCTGTTGTGGCCATAGCAGGCATGGGCCACCACCAGCGCCTGCATGCAGATGGTGTTTTCTTCCATCAGATAGGCGATGCACGGGTCGGAGTTGATCACGATCTCGTAAGCCAGGCCCATTTGCCCGCGACTGTAGGATTTCTCTGTGCTGAGGAAGTGTTTGCCGTAGGACCAGTGGTGATAGCCCAGCGGCATGCCCACTGAGGCATAGGCGTCCATCATCTGCTCGGCGGTGATCACTTCGATCTGGTTGGGATAGGTGTCCAGAGCATAACGGGCCGCGATCCGGGCGATTTCGCGGTCGTAGGTCTGGATCAGCTCGAATGTCCATTCGGAGCCGGTGGAAATCGGTTGGCGCTTCTGCTCTTTGGCGGTCATGTCACTAACCTGCGCTGGAAGAGTTCACGGAAGACCGGATAGATATCTCCGGCCGAGACCAGTTGCTGCTGGGCAAACGTGTCAGAGAAGGCTTCGGCGATGCGTTCGTATTCGTACCACAGGGCCTGATGTTCGCGCGGGGTGATCTCCACATAAGTGTAGTACTGCACAAACGGCATGATCTGGTTGATCAGGATGTCGCGGCAGATCGGCGAATCGTCGTTCCAGTTGTCGCCATCGGAGGCCTGAGCGGCGTAGATGTTCCACTCGTTGCTCGGATAGCGCTCGGCCATGATTTCCTGCATCAGCTTCAGGGCGCTGGAAACAATGGTGCCGCCGGTCTCACGAGAATAGAAAAACTCCTCTTCGTCCACTTCCCGGGCGCTGGTGTGGTGACGGATGAACACCACGTCGATCTTGTCGTAGTTACGCTTGAGAAACAGGTACAGCAGGATGAAAAAGCGCTTGGCGATGTCCTTGGTGGCCTGCGTCATAGAACCGGACACGTCCATCAGGCAGAACATCACTGCTTTGGAACTGGGATTGGGTTGCTTGACCAACAGGTTGTATTTCAAGTCGAAGGTGTCGAGGAACGGCACGCGGTGAATGCGCGCGCTGAGTTTCTCGATTTCAGCTTCGAGTTCCTGAATATCGCCGAAGTTGTCCGGTTCTTCGCGCTTGAGCCGCGCCAGCTCTTCCTTGGCTTCGCGCAGTTTCGCGCGACTGCTGCCGGACAGGGCGATACGACGCGCATGAGCCGAGCGCAACGTGCGGATGATATTGATGCGTGAAGGGTTACCTTCGTTGCTGATCCCGGCGCGGACGGTTTTGAACGTGTCGGTGCCGGTCAGGTTGCGTTTGACCAGATTCGGCAATTCAAGGTCTTCGAACATGAATTCGAGGAACTCTTCCTGAGTGATCTGGAAGACGAACTCGTCCATTCCTTCGCCTGAATTGCCGGCCTTGCCCGGGCCGCGCCCACCGCCGCCGCCCGGTGGACGGGCGATATGTTCACCGGCCGTGAACTCTTTGTTGCCGGGATGCACCACGGTCTGTTTGCCGCCGCGTCCGTGATGGAGCACCGGTTCGTCGATGTCGCGACCGGGAATGCTGATCTGCTCACCGTGCTCCATATCGGTAATGGAGCGGCGACTGACTGCCTCTTCGACAGCCTTTTTGATGTGGTCACGGTAACGCCGCAGAAAACGCTGACGGTTTACCGTGCTCTTGTTCTTGCCATTGAGGCGTCGGTCGATCACATAGCTCATAAGGCCCCTCCGGGGAGCTTCAAGTTTTGAGCTGCAAGCTGCAAGTGGAAGCAAATGCCCGTGTTTCAGGGTTCACACGCTTTGTTCTTGCAGCTTGTGGCTTATAGCTTGCAGCTGCCTCACTGCGACTTGCGGACCCGCAGGTACCATTCGGACAGCAGGCGTACCTGTTTATCGGTGTAGCCACGTTCAACCATTCGCGTAACGAAGTCGTTGTGTTTCTGCTGATCCTCCTTGCTGGCCTTGGCGTTGAAGCTGATGACGGGCAGCAGGTCTTCGGTGTTGGAGAACATTTTCTTCTCGATGACCACCCGCAGTTTTTCGTAGCTGAGCCAGGTCGGGTTCTTGCCGTTGTTGTTGGCCCGGGCGCGCAGGACGAAGTTGACGATTTCGTTGCGGAAATCCTTCGGATTGCTGATGCCGGCCGGTTTTTCGATTTTTTCCAGCTCTTCGTTCAGGGCTACGCGGTTGAGGATCTCGCCGGTTTCCGGGTCGCGATACTCCTGATCCTGAATCCAGAAATCCGCGTACAGCACGTAGCGATCGAAGATGTTCTGGCCGTATTCGCTGTAGGACTCCAGATAAGCGGTCTGGATTTCCTTGCCGATAAACTCGATGTAGCGCGGCGCCAGGTACTCCTTCAGATAGCGCAGGTAACGTTCGCGGGTTTCGGCCTGGAACTGTTCCTGTTCGATCTGTTGTTCCAGCACATAGAGCAGGTGCACCGGGTTGGCGGCGATTTCATGCGGATCGAAGTTGAATACCTTGGAGAGAATCTTGAAGGCGAAGCGGGTCGACAGGCCGTTCATGCCTTCGTCGACACCGGCCGAATCGCGGTACTCCTGAATCGACTTTGCCTTCGGATCGGTGTCCTTGAGGTTTTCGCCGTCGTAGACGCGCATCTTCGAATAGATGTTGGAGTTTTCCGGCTCCTTGAGGCGCGACAACACGGTGAACTGCGCGAGCATTTTCAGGGTGTCCGGTGCGCAGTGCGCCTTGGACAGGGAGCTGTTGAAAAGCAGTTTGTCGTAGATCTTCACTTCGTCGCTGACGCGCAGGCAGTACGGCACTTTGACGATGTAGATCCGGTCGATGAACGCCTCGTTGTTCTTGTTGTTGCGGAAGGTGTGCCACTCCGATTCATTGGAGTGAGCCAGCAGGATGCCGGTAAACGGAATCGCGCCGAGGCCTTCGGTACTGTTGTAGTTGCCCTCTTGGGTAGCAGTCAGCAATGGGTGCAGCACCTTGATCGGCGCCTTGAACATCTCGACGAACTCCATCAGGCCCTGGTTGGCCCGGCACAGCGCACCGGAGTAGCTATAGGCGTCAGCGTCGTTCTGTGGGAATTCTTCGAGTTTGCGGATATCGACCTTGCCGACCAGCGCCGAGATGTCCTGGTTGTTCTCGTCACCGGGTTCGGTCTTGGCCACGGCAATCTGATTGAGGATCGACGGGTACAGCTTGACCACGCGGAACTGGCTGATGTCGCCGCCGAATTCGGCCAGGCGCTTGGTCGCCCAGGGCGACATGATGGTGTTCAGGTAGCGCCGTGGAATGCCGAAATCTTCCTCGAGGATCGCGCCATCTTCGGTGGCGTTGAACAGACCCAGAGGCGATTCGAAGACCGGCGAGCCCTTGATGGCATAAAAGGGCACTTTCTCCATCAGTTGTTTCAGCTTCTCGGCCAGGGACGATTTACCGCCACCGACGGGGCCGAGCAGATAAAGAATCTGTTTCTTTTCTTCCAGGCCTTGGGCAGCGTGGCGGAAATACGAGACGATCTGGTCGATGCATTCTTCCATCCCGTGGAAGTCTTCAAAAGCCGGATAGCGACGGATCACCTTGTTGGAGAAGATGCGCGACAGCCTCGAATTGGTCGAAGTGTCGAGCAGTTCCGGTTCGCCGATCGCCATCAACAGACGTTCGGCGGCGGAAACGTAGGCGCTGCGATCGTTTTTGCACAGCTCCAGGTACTCCTGCAGAGAGAGTTCTTCCTGGCGTGTGGATTCGAAGCGTTGTTGGAAGTGGCTAAAGATACTCATGACGTCACCTCGCTCGATACGTGGAGCCGACGCCGGATCACTCAGTCGATGCTGGCAGCAGTCGCTGTTGCAGCTGCTGTTTACCCCCCAGAATTCTCCCACGGTCGACAAACCGCGAAAGCTACTCCCGATGACCCGCGCGCCGGTGTACCGGCTCTCCCCTGTTTTGGATGGCCTGCGCTTAAGGATAGTTGGGAATTCGAGAGGTAAAGGCGAGATACGTAATTAGTTGTGGCAGACCGTTCGTCTGCCGCGCGCAGGCCCACGGCAGCCGGGGCCTGCGCTGCGCAAAAAAATTATTCGGCGGTGCCTTGCGCGGTTTCCGACGGATAAGTCGTACGCCACAGCTCAAAGCCGCCGTCCATGCTGTAAACGTCGGAGAAGCCTTGGCTGACCAGATAGGCGGCTGCGCCCTGGCTGGAATTGCCGTGGTAGCAGACCACGACGGTCGGTGCATCGAGGTCGGCGCCTTGAATGAAAGCGTGCAGGGAATGATTGTCGAGATGTTTGGAGCCGCTGATGTGCAGCGCGGCAAAGGTCGCCGGATCGCGTACGTCGACTACGACTGCGCCCTGTTCACGCAGGGCCTGCGCCTGTTCCGGGGGGATTCGTTTGAATTCGGTCATGACAAAGTACCTGTTGCTCTACTGAAGGCGCAGTCTAACGCGAGGCGTTGACGGGCGAATCGTTGGGGGTGAGTGGGGCGACTGATGGCGCAAGTCCGCCGTGCTCGTCGCATTTGCATGACAGGCGTTCGCCGCTGTCGACGTTCATAAGCGTCAGGCTGCCGCCCCATACGCATCCGGTGTCCAGCGCGGAAATGCCCGGCTCGTGGATATTGCCCTCGAGCGCCGCCCAGTGACCGAAGATGATGCGCAGGCCTTTGGTCTTGCGCTCCTTGTGCTGAAACCACGGCTTGTAGCCGGGTGGGGCGCTGTCGAGGCCTTCCTTGCTTTTGAGGTCGAGCTTGCCCTCAGCGGTGCAAAAGCGCATGCGCGTGAAGTAATTGGTGATCACCCGCAGACGATCAATGCCTTTGAGGTCGTTGTCCCATTTCGCCGGTTCATTGCCGTACATACCGTCAAGGTAGGCGGGGAATACGTTGTCGTCACGCAGGGCGGTCTCGACTTCGGCGGCGCACTTCAACGCACGGCGCAGCGACCATTGTGGCGGGATGCCAGCATGGACCATCGCAACATCGCGTGTTTCGTCGTAATGCATCAGCTTCTGCTGGCGCAGCCATTCCATCAATTGCGGGCCGTCGGGGGCCTCGATGATTTCGCGCAAGGTGTCACTTTTCTTCAAGCGCTCGATCTTTTTCGCGGCGGCCAGCAGATGCAAATCGTGATTGCCGAGGACACAGACCAGCGACTCGCGCATCTCGTAGAGAAAGCGCAGGGTTTCCAGCGACTGCGGGCCACGGTTGACCAGATCGCCGACCAGCCACAGCCGGTCAAGCGCCGGGTCGAAGGCAACTTGCCTGAGCAGGCACTTGAGTGGTTCGAGGCAGCCTTGCAGGTCACCGACGGCATACGTCGTCATCAGTGCAGGGCTCCGGGCACGGCGAGGCGAAACGGCTCAATGATTGCATCGAAATGTTTGCCGTCGTCGGCGAGCATTTGATAAGTGCCCTGCATGGTGCCGACCTTGGTGGTCATCACTGTGCCGCTGGTGTAGACATGGCTCTTGCCTACATCGATCGACGGTTGCTGGCCGACGACGCCTTCACCGCGCACGTGTTCGACATGGCCGTCACCATCGGTGATCACCCAGTGCCGGGACAGAAGCTTGGCCGCAACCTCGCCGTTGTTCTGTACGGTGATGGTGTAGGCGAAGGCGAAACGGTCGTGTTCGGGTTGCGATTGGTCTGGCAGATAGCGGGTGACGACGCTGACATCGACCTGATAACGGGAATCGGACATGCAAGAAGGCCTTAACGAAGCGGAACGCGGGGCGTAGCTGATGGGGAATCAGTCTAGGCAAGTATCGGGCAGTAAACCAGAGTGGTGTGCTGCCCGATAGCGTTCATCGCGAGTCAGTCGGCGGCAGGAGTGGCCGGGACCTGTATCGCGAGCTGGTCGGCCAGGCGCACGAATGCAGCCAGATCCAGTTGCTCGGGACGCAGGCTGCCATCGACGCCGGCGGCTTCGATCTCGGCATTGCTGAGTAATTGCTTGAGGGTATTGCGCAAGGTTTTGCGGCGCTGATTGAAGGCTTCGCGCACCACGCGCTCCAGCAGCTTGTGATCCTTGGCCGGGTGCGGCAGAACCGCGTGGGGCACCAGACGAACGATTGCCGAGTCGACTTTCGGCGGTGGATTGAATGCGCCCGGGCCGACGTTGAACAGATGTTCTACACGGCAGTGATACTGAACCATGATCGACAGACGACCCCAATCACCGCCACCCGGGCCTGCGGCCAGGCGCTCGACCACTTCTTTCTGCAACATGAAGTGCATGTCGCGAATGATGCCGGCGTTGTTCAGCAGGTGAAAAATCAGCGGCGTGGAGATGTTGTACGGCAGGTTGCCAACCACCCGCAGGCTGTTCGGCGCGGCGTTCAGCGTATTGAAGTCGAACTTCAGCGCATCGCCCTGATGCAGGTTGAAATTACTCATGCCGGCAAACTGCTGGTTGAGGATCGGGATCAGATCCTTGTCCAGCTCCACTACGTCGAGTTGCGCGCCGGAGCCGAGCAGGCCCTGGGTCAGGGCGCCCTGACCGGGGCCGATTTCCAGCAGGCGATCGTCAGCCTTGGCGTGGATGGAGCGCAGAATGCGGTCGATAACGCCGGCATCGTGGAGGAAGTTCTGACCAAAGCGTTTGCGCGCCTTGTGTTGGTATTGCTCGTTCATAAACGGGTCTCGGCCATCTGGTAGGCGGTTTCCAGGGCGACTTGCAGGCTGCCGGTGTCGATCCTGCCGCTGCCGGCCAGATCCAGGGCGGTGCCATGGTCGACCGAGGTGCGGATGATCGGCAGGCCCAGCGTCACGTTGACGGCAGCGCCGAAGCCTTTGTACTTGAGCACGGGCAAGCCCTGGTCGTGGTACATCGCCAGCACTGCGTCGCAGTGCTCCAGATATTTGGGGGTAAACAGAGTGTCGGCAGGCAGCGGGCCACGAAGGTCCATGCCCTCGCCGCGCAGGCGCTCTAATGTCGGTTCGATGATGTCGATTTCTTCATGGCCCAGGTGGCCGCCTTCACCGGCATGCGGGTTGAGACCGCAGACCAGGATGCGTGGCCGGGCGATGCCGAATTTGTCTTGCAGGTCGGCGTGCAGGATTCGCGTGACTCTTTCCAGCCGTTCCGGGGTGATCGCGTCGGCAATCTCGCGCAGAGGCAGATGCGTGGTGACCAGCGCCACGCGCAAACCGCGAGTGGCCAGCATCATCACTACTTGCGCGGTGTGCGTCAGGTCGGCGAGAAATTCAGTGTGTCCAGAGAACGCGATGCCCGACTCGTTGATCACACCTTTGTGCACCGGCGCGGTGATCATCCCTGCGAAATCGCCGTTCAGGCAGCCGTTGCCGGCGCGGGTCAGGGTTTCGAGGACGAATGCAGCGTTGGCCTTGTCCAGTTGCCCGGCGATTACCGGTGCGCTGAGCGGCGTGTCCCAGACGTACAGGCTGTTGGCCGGTGCTGGAACATCTGGCCACTGCCCCGGCGCGACATCCAGCAGACTGACGGCCAGCCCCAGCTGCGCGGCCCGCTCAAGGAGCAGGTCGCGGCTGGTGATGGCAATCAGGGGATGTGGCTGGGCTTGCGAGGCGAGCAGCAGGCACAGGTCGGGACCGATGCCGGCCGGTTCGCCGGGTGTCAGCGCGAAACGCTTGGGTTTCACTGCGCTGCCTGGTCTGCACCAGGGAGTTTGATCTCTACGTATGCTTCGTCACGGATCTGACGCAGCCAGGTTTGCAGCTCTTCATCGTATTTGCGGTTACGCAGTACAGTCATTGCTTGCTGCTCACGGGCCTGTTCGGTGCCGTCAGTGGCGCGACGGCCAAGGACTTCCAGCACGTGCCAGCCGTATTGGGTCTGGAATGGCTTGGACAGCTGACCTTGTGGGGTCGAAGCCATCACTTCGCGGAATTCCGGTACCAGCACGTTCGGGTCGATCCAGTTCAGGTCGCCGCCGTTGAGGGCGGAACCCGGATCTTCCGAGTAGTTTTTCGCCAGCTCGGCAAAGTCTTCGCCGGCGGTGATGCGGTCATACAACGATTGCACCAGTGCCTTGGTCTTGGCTTCGTCGCGGATCGGGCTCGGCTTGACCAGGATGTGGCGGACATGCACTTCGTCGCGCATCTGCGCTTCGCCGCCACGTTTGCCCAGCAGCTTCAGAATGATGAAGCCGCCCGGCGTGCGCGCAGGCTGAGTGATGTCGCCAACCGCCATGCTGCTCAGCTCACGATCGAACGGAGGTGGCAGTTGTGCGGCTTTACGCCAGCCCATCTCGCCGCCTTCCAGCGCGTTGTCGCTACCGGATTTGGCCACGGCCATCTGACCGAAGTCGGCGCCTTGCTTGAGCTGCTGGTATACATCCATCGCCTGACGATAAGCGCTCTGAATGGCTTCAGAGTTGGCGCTTTCCGGGGTCGGAATCAGGATGTTGGCCAAGTGCAGTTCTTCGGACAGCTGCATCTTACCGAGGTCGGAGGCGAGGAAGTTCTTCACTTCCTGCTCGGACACCTGGATACGCTCCGCCACACGACGCTGACGCACACGGCTGATGATCATTTCGCGCTTGATCTGATCACGGGCGTCGTCATAGTTCAGGCCGTCACGAGCCAGTGCAGCACGAAACTGATCGACACTCATGTTGTTGCGCTGAGCAATGGTGCCGACAGCCTGGTTCAACTCTTCGTCAGTGATGCGGATGCCCGAGCGTTCGCCGATCTGCAGTTGCAGGTTTTCGACGATCAGACGCTCGAGCACTTGCTGATCGAGCACACCCGGAGGCGGCAGACCGCCACCGCGCTTGGCGATGGTCTGCTGAACTTCGTGAACGCGTTGGTCCAGTTGGCTCTGCATGACCACGTCGTTATCGACGATCGCCACCACTTTATCGATGGACTGTACGGCGGCGTTGGCCGCCGTACCCAGGAACAGCGCGCCCAGCAGCACCGGGCGCAGACAATCAGAAAGCTTGGTCTTCACGTTCACGATAACCTTGAATGCCTTTGTCGAGGAAGCTCTCTACCTTGGCGCCAGTCAGGCCGCCGAGTCCCTTCAGAACAATTTGGAGGAAGATGCCATGGTCGCCTTTTTCGTTTTCCGGGGCGTTCTGACTGTTTTCGTCATAGGCGACCCAGTAACGGTTGATCAGGCGCAGTTTCCAGCAGCAGTTGTCGTATTCGAAACCACCGAAGGCTTCCAGCGTGCGATTGCGGTTGTAGTCGTACTGCCAGCGGCTGATGGCGTTCCACTGCGGAACGATCGGCCAGATGACCGAGAAGTCATGCTGCTGGATCTTGTAGTAGTCCTTCACGTAGCCAGGTTGACCCGGGGTGCCGTAGTCACCGCCGCCCACAGTCCAGCGACCGGTGTTCTGGTCGTAACGAACCTGGTCGTTACGATAGCGGTAACCGACGTTGACCACCTTGTTCGGGTTGTCTTCCGGCTGGTAGTGGAACATCGCGCTGCCAGAGCGCGGGCTGCGGCTGTCCGGGTCCCAGTTGTAGTCGGCAGTGGTGCGCCAATCGCGGTTCCAGCGGTATTCGTATTCCAGCGCGTATGGCGAAACGTCGGATTTCGCGTCGTCACGATCGTTGAAAGCGATACCCGGCAGTTGGACCTTGCGATCCTTGAAGTACAGAGCCTGGCCAACGCTGATGCGCTGACGCTCGAAACCGTTGTCTTCGATCCAGCGACTGGTCACGCCCAGAGACAGCTTGTTCTCGTCACCGACACGGTCGGAGCCGGTAAAGCGGTTGTCACGGAAAAGCGACGAGTAGTTGAACGTCGTTTCGCTGGTGTCGAATACCGGAATGTCTTCCTGATCTTTCTCAGGTACATAGAGATAGAAGAGACGTGGTTCTAGGGTCTGGCGATAATTCTTGCCGAAATAGGAGGTATTGCGGTCGAAGTACAGTCCACTATCTACGCTGGCTATAGGGACGCCGCGGTTCTGGTTGCGACTGTAGTCTTCACCAGCCAGTAGCGTGCTTTTGCCTTGCTGGTCGAGATCAAGCTGATACTGCGTGTACTGATACTTCAACGATGGTTTGAGGAAACCATACGTCCAATTCATCGGCAGGCTGACGCCCGGCTTCAGATTCAGGCGATCGCCGTTAGCGCGGGCCAGACCGCTGATGTTTGTGTCGAGACGACGCTCGGCAATGCCATCTTCATTGATGAAGTCACCATCACGTAGATCGCGATCGAAACGAACCAGCTCGGTCTCGTAATCGAAATTCAGACCTTCCGGATGGTACGGCAGCTGACCATTGAAGGTGATCTGCGGCAGACGACCATACGGTGTGATGTTGGAAACGGTAGCCAGCTGATATTGCTGAGCATTCAGGCGTGCGGTGTAGTTGTCGCCACGGTAGCTGACCGCACCCTGCTGATTGACGAAATCATCGCTCTTCACACCAATCTGATCGGTCTGCAGATCCTGGAAGTAATACGGATCGCTGATCTTGGTGTAGTCAACTTCTGTGAGCACACGGGAATCGAGACCGCCCTTGTGCTGCCAGTTGTACATATAGCGAGTGTCCTTGTAGTCGGACTGAAGCTTGCGATCGTCGTTCTCATCGTTGAGATACGCCGCACCGAACTGCCCTTCACTCGACTTGGTCAGGTAGCGGAACTCACCCTCCACCAGCATGCCGCGCTTGCTCATGTAACGCGGGTACAACGTGGCGTCATAGTTCGGCGCCAAGTTGAAGTAGTACGGCGTGACCAGCATGAAGCCGGTGTCGCTGCCCGAGCCGATGGTCGGCGGGAGGAAACCTGACTGGCGACGGTCGTCGATCGGGAAGTAGATGTACGGGGTGTACAGAATCGGGATGTCTTTGACGCGCAACGTCACGTTGGTCGCGGTACCGAAACCGGTGGCCGGGTTCAGGGTGATGTTGTTGCCCTTGAGCTGCCAGGCGTTGCTGTTCGGTTCGCACGTGGTGTACGTGCCGTCCTTCAAGCGGATGATCGCGTTTTCGGCACGCTTGGCATACAGCGCGTTACCGCGGATGCGCGATTTGTGCATCACGTATTCGGCGTTGTCGACCTTGGCTTCACCGGTGTCGAGCTGCACATCGGCGTGGTCGCCGACGATCAGCGCGCCGTTGTCACGGATGCGCACGTTGCCGGCCAGTTCGCCACGGCTCTCGGCCTGATACAGATTGGCCTCGTCGGCTTCGACCTGCATGCTGCCCTGACGCATGATCACGTCACCGGCGAGGCTGGCGACTTGTGTGTCCTGCTCGTAACGCGACGCTTTGGCACCGATGAAGGTCGGCGCGTCACTTTTATTCGTCTTGTCATTCATGCCAGGACGAATCGGTTCGATATAGGAACCAGAGCAGTAAGGACCGGTCTCGGCCAATTGCGCAGCGGTGAGCTTCTCGCGCGGAACCCAGTCGAGGTGACTGTAGTCTTCGCTACGGGATTTCAGGCCGCGGCCCTTGGACTCGGTGACCAGTGCGGTTTTCGCGCCAGTGTCGGCGTCGGAACCCTTGTCGGCCGCAGGCTCGCCGGCAGCGCTGACGGCACTGCCGTCATGCACCGGACGCGGCGGCAATGCCGCGGCGGGCGACTTGGGCGCACAGTCCCAGCCACCCGTAGCCGAGACGGAGCAGTCATACTGCTCGGCGGCAACAACGAATTGACTGGCCAGAGGTTGCATAGCCAGCAGACTGCCGGTTACCAACAATGGAAATTTTTTACGAAACGCGGGGGATTTCAATGCCATCTTATTAGTCCGGGCTTCCTGCGTGCCATCTGCCCGCGGTGTGGGCCGCACGCCTCTCGATGGTCTGAAAAAGATGCTGGATAATAAAGCATGACCCGCTTGACGGCTAGCGCCGTCGGAGACCCTTGCAATGCCTGACCAAGATGTACGCTTGCAACACCTGAAAGTTTGGCTCGATGAGCAGTTGGCAAAGTTGTTTGCCGAGCAGGGCTGGGGCACCGTGCCCCCGGCCACGTTGACCGCGGCCAGCAGCGACGCGAGTTTCCGCCGCTACTTCCGCTGGGAGGGCGATGGTCGCAGCTTCGTCGTGATGGACGCGCCGCCACCCCAGGAAAACTGCAAACCGTTCGTGGATATCGCTTTTTTGCTGGCGAAATCCGGAATTAATGTGCCGAAAATTTACGCCGAAGACCTCGAACGCGGTTTTCTTTTGCTCAATGACCTGGGCAACAAGACCTATCTCGACGTCATCGATGGCGAAAATGCCGACGCGTTATTCCACGATGCCCTGCAAGCGCTGTTGGCTTTTCAACAGTTGCCGATGGTTGCGCCGTTGCCCAGTTACGACGTCGCCTTGTTGCGTCGTGAGCTTGAGTTGTTCCCCGAGTGGTACGTCAAGCATGAGCTGGGCGTCGAGTTCGATGCGGCCCAGCAGCAACAGTGGCAGCACATCAGCGAGCTCTTGATCGACAGCGCGCTGGCGCAGCCGAAAGTGCTGGTGCACCGCGACTACATGCCGCGCAACCTGATGCTCAGCGAGCCGAACCCTGGCGTGCTGGACTTCCAGGACGCGGTGTACGGCCCGGTGACCTACGACGTGACTTGCCTGTTCAAGGACGCTTTCCTCAGCTGGCCGGAAGAACGTGTACGCGGCTGGCTGGAAAGTTATTGGCAGCAAGCCTCGGCACTGGACATTCCGGTGCAAGCTGATTTCGAAGACTTCCTGCGCGCCAGCGACTTGATGGGCGTGCAACGTCACCTGAAAGTCATCGGCATCTTCGCGCGTATCTGCCATCGCGATGGCAAGCCGCGTTATCTGGCCGATGTGCCGCGCTTCTTCTCTTATATAGAAGCAGTGATCGCCCGCCGTCCTGAACTGGCGGAGCTGCAAGCGCTGTTCAGCAGCTTGCGTGCTGGAGCGACGGCATGAAGGCAATGATTCTGGCGGCGGGCAAAGGCGAGCGTATGCGCCCGCTGACCCTGACCACGCCGAAACCGCTGGTGCAGGCCGCTGGCGTGCCGCTGATCGAGTATCACCTGCACGCCCTCGCGGCTGCAGGCTTCAACGAAATCGTCATTAACCACGCCTGGCTCGGTCAGCAGATAGAGGATCATCTGGGTGACGGTTCGCGTTTCGGCCTGAGTATCCAGTACTCGCCGGAAGGCGAGCCGCTGGAAACCGGTGGCGGGATTTTCCGTGCGCTGCCGTTACTTGGTGACGATGCGTTTCTGGTGGTCAACGGCGACATCTGGACCGATTACGACTTCAGCGTGCTGCACCAGCCGATCAATGGCCTGGCGCATCTGGTGCTGGCGGACAATCCGGCGCATCACCCGAAAGGCGACTTCACTCTCATCGACGGCAAAGTGCAGGACGGCGAGCCTGATGCGCAGACGCTGACCTACAGCGGTATCGCCGTGCTGCATCCGCAGTTGTTCGATGGTTGCAGCGATGGCGCGTTCAAGCTCGCGCCGCTGCTACGCAACGCCATGGCCAAAGGTGAAGTGACGGGCGAGCGGCTGAAGGGGCATTGGGTGGATGTCGGTACCCACGAGCGTCTGGCCGAAGCCGAAGCCTTGATAGAAGCGAGTCGCTGAGATGCTGTGGCCAGGGACTCTGATTGGAGCCGGAGTGGGGTACGCGATTGCCAGCATTCCGGGGGCCATGCTTGGGGCGTTGTTGGGGCAGGCGCTGGATCGGCGCCTGCACTTGCAGAGCTGGGGGCACTTACGCGAAAAGCTCGGTGGCCGGCCGATGCTGCGCAACGATGAATTGCTGTTCGTGTTGCTCGGGCGTCTGGCCAAGAGCGACGGACGCGTCACTGACGGGCATATCCAGCAGGCGCGCAATGAAATGCGCGCATTGGAAATGAGCGAACCGGCGACTCGACGGGCGATTGCCGCGTTCAATCGCGGCAAGTCCGGCAGCGACAATCTGCGCGGCTATCTGCGTCGTCTGAGTTCTCAACCGCACGCGGCCGAAGGTGTGTTGCGCGCCTGTTGGCGAATGGTTTGGGCTGATGGTCGCGCCGGGGTCAGCGAACGCGAGTTGCTGGCGCAGTGGGGCAAGTGGCTCGGCTGGACGTCGCAGCAGGTGCAAGCGCTGGCCAGCGATTACGAGCCGGGCAAGCGGCCGATCGTCAGTGCGGCAGTGAGCTATCAGGAGGCGATGAAGCTGCTTGGGGTGTCGGCGAGCAGTGAGCCGGCACAGATCAAGCGCGCTTACCGGCGATTGCTCAGTCGCCATCACCCGGACAAAATCGCCGGCAGCGGCGCGACCCCGGCGCAGGTGCGTGACGCGACCGAGCGTACGCGGGAACTGCATAGCGCCTATACGCTGATTCGCGAGCGACGGGATTTTCGCTGACCCTTGAAGATCAAAAGATCGCAGCCTTCGGCAGCTCCTACCTTTGGAATGCATTTTTCCGGTAGGAGCTGCCGAAGGCTGCGATCTTTTGCTTTTATCAGTCCGTATTTTGTGGATTCAACCAGCCCCGCACCCGCCGAAACAACTGTTCCTGCTCAGCCTTCTTGTCCGGCAACACCTTCAGCGCCACCTGGCTGAACGCCGAGGTCTTCAGGCGCTTGCTCGCCTGCATGCGCTCCAGCGCCGCGTTGCGATCCAGCGCTCTGTCCATATAGAAAATATCCACCGTCGGCAGCTTCAGCGTCGGCGTCAGTTCGGCGAGTGGCGGCAGGGCTTTGGTCGGGACTTGCGCATCGACCATCACCAGTTTCTCCACCTGAGGCGTTTGTCTCTCACTGAGAAAACGCGCCGCCCAGTAGGCGCCGGTGCCGTGACCGAGCACGACAATGCTGCGCGCGCTCTGCTGTTCGGCGTAGGCAATCACTGCGTCGATGCGTCCGAAAATGCGCTCGGCGTCGGCTTTGGTTTGTTCTTCGCTGGTCTCGGCCACTACCTGTTCGGCAACTTCCGCTTCACCGCCAGCGGCCTGTTCGATCGGTTGTGCGGTGGTGGCGTCTTTGCTCGTGGTTTCCGGGGCTTTCGGCGCGGCGGCCGGTTCGATTACGCGCGGAGCAATGGCGTCGCTTTGCAGATCCGGCAGGGTGATACTCAGGCTGCTCCACTCGGCATCCGGCAATTTGCCTCGCAACGGGCCAACTGCCTGCGGCCAGTCAGCGGTTTCGCCGGCACCGGGAACGATGATCACCGCGCCTTTGGGCTCGGCGCTGTTGGCCGGTTTCCACAGGGCGAGGAAAGTGTCGCTGCCAGCCTGCAGTTGTTGCTGCTCTTGCGCCGGCAGTTTACGTTGCAGTGCGGCGGCCTCTTCCTGACTACGCTCAAGCAGTGGCTGGCGCTCGGCCGGTTTTTCCTCGGCGGGTTTATCCGTGGCGGCGGGCGCCGGGTCGGCGGCTTCGACGGAAAACGCACAAGGCAGGATCAGCGACAGGCACAATGCTGGCAGTGCCAGGCGGTAGACAGAGGGCATCGGTTATTCCAGGCCAGAAAAGTATCCCGGCAGCCTAATGGGTTGGTCAGAATTTGTCAGTGTATGAGACTTCAATGAAGCGATTTTGCTGCCTGTGGGTTATCGGCTGTTTGTGGTTTCCCTTGATGGGCTGGGCGGCGCCTGCGCCGCCGGGCCATGCCGCGCAATTGTCGCCAGAGCAGCAGCAATGGCTGGCGCAGCACAACGAATTGCGCGTCGGCCTGGTCTTGCAGGCGCCTTACGCGACCTACGATCGGCGCCTGCAGCGATTGTCCGGGGCCAATGTCGAGTTGATGAAGCTGCTCGCCAGAACCTTGGGCGTGGAGCTGAGCTGGCGCAACTTCCAGGATCTCGGGGCGCTGGAAAACGCTTTGCGCGAGGGCGAGATCGACATCGCTCCGGGCCTCAGCCAGACCCCGAGCGCGCTGCGCCTCTGGCAGTTTTCCGACCCGTACATGCGCGTGCCGCAACTGGTGGTCAGCGATCAGAAAAGCAGCGGCGCGGTCGATCTGGAAAAGCTCGACAGCCAGACCCGCGTCGCCGTGCGTATGCCGAGCAGCACCGCCGATTATCTGCGCAGCAATTATCCGCACTTGAATTTGCAAGGTGTGCCGTTGGAGCGTCAGGCCTTGCAGCTGCTGTTGAGTCAGCAAGCCTCCTACGCGGTGGTCGACGAAGCGCAGTTGGGGCGTCTGTCGGTGGAGCCGGAGTTTGCCGAACTGGTGGTGGTCGGCGATATCGGCCTGCCGCAGTTGCTGCGCGTGGCCTCGCGGCGCGATTGGCCGGAACTGGCCGGCATCGTCCAGAGCGCCTTGCGCGCAATACCGGCCAAGGATCTGGAACAACTGCACAACCAATGGCTGCAGCCGAAGTACCCACGGCTGACCGAATCGCCGGGGTTCTGGCAGAACCTCAGCCTGTTGTTCGCGGTGATGCTGCTCAGTTGCGCGGTGATCGTGGTGTGGCAGCGGCGCCAACAACACAGCCTCGAACAACGCCTGCTCAGCGCCCGCGAAGACATTGCGTTGCGCGCGGCCAGTGAAGAGGCGCTGCGGCTGACGCAGTTTTCCATCGATCAAAGCACCGTCGGCATCCTCTGGGTCAATTGGGACAGCCATGTGCGCTACGCCAACCGCGCAGCGGAAAACATGCTCGGCTATCCCTCGGGCGGGCTGATCGAACGGCCACTGATCGATTTCGAGCCCGGCCTGCACATGGATCGCTGGCTCAATCTGTGGAAGCGTGCGCGGGCCAGTGAAGAAGGGCCGCTGAGCTTCGAAACCAGCTGCCTGCGTGCCGATGGCAGCGTGCTGCCGGCCGACGTGTCTTTGAGTTTTCTGCGTTTTCGCGACAGTGAATATCTGGTGGTCTACCTCACCGACGTCACCGACCGCCGCCGCGCGCTCGCCGCTTTGCAGGAAAGCGAGGCGCGCCTGCAAGGCATCGCCGCCAACGTTCCGGGTCTGGTGTTCAGGCTGGAGCGGGCACCGGTCACCGGGCAGATCGACTTTGCCTACATCAGCGAAGGCAGCGAAAGTCTGGTCGGTTATGCGCCGGCAGCCATCGCTCATCGCGACATGGGCTTGCGCAGCCTGGTGCACCCCGATGACAGGGCCAGTTATCACCGTACCCAGGATCAGGCGCTGGACACTGACAGCGACTGGTCGTGGCAGGGCCGCATCGTCACGCGCCAGGGTGAGCAGCGCTGGGCCGAGATCAAGGCAATCACCCGCCAGTTGGAGGACGGAGCCTATGTGTGGGACGGCATTGTCTGGGACATCAGCGAAAGCAAACGCATCGAGCTGGAACTGGCGGCCTCGCGCGAGCAACTGCGCGAACTGTCGGCGCACCTGGAAAGCGTGCGCGAAGAAGAGAAGGCGCGCATCGCCCGGGAAGTTCATGATGAGCTGGGACAGATGCTCACCGTGCTGAAACTGGAGACATCGATGTGCGAATTGGCCTACGCGCAACTCGATCCCGGTCTGAACGAGCGGCTCAACAGCATGAAGCGCCTGATCGCACAGTTATTTCAGCTGGTGCGCGATGTGGCGACCGCGTTGCGTCCGCCGATTCTGGATGCCGGGATTGCCTCGGCCATCGAGTGGCAGGCGCGGCGGTTCGAGGCGCGCACGCAGATTCCGTGTCTGGTGCAGGTGCCGGACAACCTGCCGGCGCTCAGCGATGCCAAGGCGGTGGGGCTGTTCCGGATTTTGCAGGAGGCGCTGACCAACGTGATGCGCCATGCTCAGGCGCACACGGTGGAGCTGACGCTGGTGCTTGCGGGCGATGAATTGTGTCTGACCGTCAGCGATGATGGCGTAGGATTTGTCGCCGCCGAGGGTCGGCCGACCTCGTTTGGTCTGGTCGGCATGCGTGAGCGGGTGCTGATCATGGGCGGGCGGCTGGAGCTGGTGAGTGAGCCGGGGGAGGGCACCAGTCTTCAAGTGTGGGTGCCGGTAAGTGAGGTCTGAAGTTTTGTATTGTGAGTGCTGACACCTTCGCGAGCAGGCTCGCTCCCACAGGGACTGGTGTGTACCTGAAATCTGGAGAACAACGTGATCCGTGTATTGGTAGCTGAAGACCACACCATCGTCCGCGAGGGCATCAAGCAATTGATCGGCTTGGCCAAGGATCTGCAAGTGGTGGGGGAGGCGAGCAATGGCGAGCAACTGCTCGAAACCCTGCGCAGCGTACCTTGCGAGGTGGTGCTGCTGGACATCTCCATGCCCGGGGTCAATGGCCTGGAAGCGATCCCGCGCATTCGGGCGCTGAACAATCCGCCAGCAATTCTGGTGCTGTCGATGCACGACGAAGCGCAAATGGCCGCGCGCGCGTTGAAGGTCGGCGCGGCCGGGTATGCGACCAAGGACAGCGATCCGGCGCTGCTGCTCACGGCGATCCGCAAAGTCGCAGCGGGCGGGCGTTACATTGACCCGGAACTGGCCGACCGCATGGTCTTCGAAGTCGGCCTGACCGATACCCGCCCGCTGCATTCGCTGTTGTCAGAACGCGAATTCTCAGTGTTCGAGCGCCTCGCTCAGGGCGCGAACGTCAACGAAATCGCCCAGCAACTGGCCTTGAGCAGCAAGACCATCAGCACGCACAAGGCGCGGCTGATGCAGAAGCTCAACATCACCTCGCTGGCGGAGCTGGTGAAATATGCGATGGAGCACAAACTCCTTTGACCGTCACCGCCCTCATGTGGGAGCGAGCCTGCTCGCGAAGGCGGCGTAACAGTCAGCCATTCAGTTTGATGACCCACCGCATTCGCGAGCAGGCTCGCTCCCACAGGTTCGGAGTTGGCATATCCATTAGCGACAGACGCTTTTGCCTTTACTAGCGGCTTGCAGCTTGCCCCTTGCCGCTGCGTTTGCCCAAACGCGCCATCCTTGTAGGGCAATCCCTACCCCCAACCTTCCATTGCGCTTAAGCGATTCTCTCCTGCACCCCGATTTGCGTGGCCGCCGCCAGCCACTAGGCTTGATGAACAAGCAGTCATCAACAACAAAGGTGTGGGTATGAGCCAGGTCGATACAAGCGCAGGGACCAGTGATGTGCTGGTCAGCTTTCGTGGTGTGCAGAAGAGCTACGACGGCGAGAACCTGATCGTCAAAGACCTCAACCTGGACATTCGCAAGGGCGAATTTCTTACCCTGCTCGGGCCGTCCGGTTCCGGCAAGACCACCAGCCTGATGATGCTCGCCGGTTTCGAAACGCCGACCGCCGGTGAAATCCTTCTGTCCGGGCGTTCGATCAACAACGTACCGCCGCACAAGCGCGATATCGGCATGGTGTTCCAGAACTACGCGTTGTTCCCGCACATGACTGTCGCGGAAAACCTTGCTTTCCCGTTGACCGTGCGCGGCTTGAACAAAAGCGATGTCAGCGAGCGGGTGAAGAAAGTCCTCAGCATGGTTCAGCTCGATGCGTTCGCTTCGCGCTATCCGGCGCAGTTGTCCGGCGGTCAGCAGCAGCGTGTGGCACTGGCCCGCGCGTTGGTGTTCGAGCCGCAACTGGTGTTGATGGACGAACCGCTGGGCGCCCTCGACAAACAACTGCGTGAACACATGCAGATGGAGATCAAGCACCTGCACCAGCGCCTCGGCGTGACCGTGGTCTACGTGACCCACGACCAGGGCGAAGCACTGACCATGTCCGACCGCGTCGCGGTGTTCCATCAAGGCGAGATCCAGCAGATCGCGCCACCGCGCACGCTTTACGAAGAACCGAAAAACACCTTCGTCGCCAACTTCATTGGCGAGAACAACCGCCTCAACGGCCGCCTGCTCAGCCAGAGTGGCGAGCGCTGCGTGGTCGAGTTGGGGCGTGGCGAAAAGGTCGAGGCACTGGCAGTCAACGTTGGCCAGACCGGCGAGCCGGTGACCCTGTCGATCCGTCCGGAGCGCGTCAGCCTCAACGGTTCGAGCGATCAATGCGTCAACCGCTTCTCAGGGAGGGTGGCGGAATTCATCTATCTGGGCGACCACGTCCGGGTGCGCCTGGAAGTCTGCGGCAAGACCGACTTCTTCGTGAAACAACCGATTGCCGAGCTCGATCCTGCGCTCAGCGTCGGCGACGTGGTACCGCTTGGCTGGCAGATCGAGCACGTTCGTGCGCTCGATCCGCTTTTAGAGGCGCACTAAGCGCCCCGGCAATACCAACACCAACCCTGCACGTGGAGAGAACAATAAATGTTGAGATCCCTGAAGTTCACCGCCCTGACTCTGGGCCTGATGGGTGCGACCGGCGCAATGGCCGCCGGCCCGGACTTGACCGTGGTGTCGTTTGGCGGGGCGAACAAGGCGGCGCAAGTCAAAGCCTTCTATGCACCCTGGGAAGCGGCGGGCAACGGCAAGATCGTCGCTGGCGAATACAACGGCGAGATGGCCAAGGTCAAAGCCATGGTCGACACCAAGAGCGTGTCGTGGGATCTGGTCGAAGTTGAATCGCCAGAGCTGTCCCGGGGTTGCGACGAAGACATGTTCGAGCAACTCGACCCGGCACTGTTCGGCAAGACCGAAGACTACGTCAAGGGCGCCATTCAGCCGTGCGGCGTAGGTTTCTTCGTCTGGTCGACCGTACTGGCGTACAACGCCGACAAATTGAAAACCGCACCGACCAGTTGGGCGGATTTCTGGGACACCAAGAAATTCCCGGGCAAGCGCGGCCTGCGCAAAGGCGCCAAATACACCCTCGAATTCGCGCTGATGGCCGATGGTGTGGCGCCGAAAGACGTCTACAAAGAGCTGGCAAGCAAGGGCGGCCAGGATCGCGCCTTCAAGAAACTCGATGAGCTCAAGCCAAGCATTCAGTGGTGGGAAGCCGGCGCACAACCGCCGCAATACCTTGCTTCCGGTGACGTGGTGATGAGCTCGGCGTACAACGGTCGCATTGCGGCGGTGCAGAAAGAATCCAACCTGAAAGTGGTGTGGAACGGCGGCATCTACGACTTCGACGCCTGGGCCATCCCGAAAGGTCTGGATGCCAAACGCGCGGAAGCGGCGAAGAAATTCATCGCCTTCTCGGTGCAGCCGCAGCAGCAAAAGACCTACTCGGAAAACATCGCCTACGGCCCGGCCAACACCCAAGCCGTGCCGCTGCTGGCCAAGGATGTCCTGAAAGACATGCCGACCACCCCGGAAAACATCGCCAACCAAGTGCAGATCGACGTCAGCTTCTGGGCTGACAACGGCGAGCAACTGGAACAGCGCTTCAATTCCTGGGCGGCGAAATAACCACTTATTTACCTGTATGGAGATGGCAAGGGGGCTTTTGTGGTGAGGGGATTTATCCCCGTCGGGTTGCGAAGCAGCCCCAAAGCCATACCCGCTCGGTGGGTCAGATAAACCGCATTCTCAGGTTTTACGACTGCTGTGCAGCCGAACGGGGATAAATCCCCTCGCCACCAGGCTCGCTCCCACAGGTAGCAGTGTTTCAACGCAACAGAGGTGGTTCGCCACCTCTGTAACGATCAAAGATTTGCGGAGTACGTCATGGCCATCGCCGTTCCCCTGAACGAGGGCAACAGCCCCACCTTGAAGCAGAAGCTCAAGCACGCCGAGCGGGTCAACCGCTGGAAGGCCCAGGCACTGATTGCGCCGCTGGTGCTGTTTCTGCTGCTGGTGTTTCTGGTGCCGATCGTGGCGCTGCTCTATAAAAGCGTCGGCAACCCGGAAGTGGTTGGCGGCATGCCGCGCACTGTCACTGCCATCGCGAGTTGGGACGGCCGTGGTCTGCCGGCCGAGCCGGTGTACAAGGCGGCCAGCGAAGACCTCGCCGAAGCCCGCAAAAACCAGACGCTGGGCGATCTGTCCAAGCGCTTGAACATGGAGTTGGCCGGCTACCGCAGCCTGCTGACCAAAACCGCCCGCGCGCTGCCGTTCGCCAGCGAACCGGCCTCCTACAAAGAAGCGCTGGAAGCGCTCGACGAACGCTGGGGCGACCCGGCCTACTGGCAAGCGGTGAAACGCAACACCAGCAGCATCACTCCGTATTACCTGCTGGCGGCGGTCGATCACCGTATCGATGACCTTGGCGAACTGGCCCCGGCCACCCCGGATCAGGCGATCTACCTCGACATCTTCGCCCGCACGTTCTGGATGGGCCTGGTCATCACCGTGATCTGCCTGCTGCTCGCCTATCCATTGGCCTACCTGCTGGCGAACCTGCCTTCGCGGCAGAGCAACCTGCTGATGATCCTGGTGCTGCTGCCGTTCTGGACCTCGATTCTGGTGCGGGTCGCCGCGTGGATCGTGCTGCTGCAATCCGGCGGCCTGATCAACAGTGCGCTGCTGGCCATGGGCATCATCGATAAACCGCTGGAACTGGTGTTCAACCGCACCGGCGTGTACATCTCGATGGTGCACATTCTGCTGCCGTTCATGATTCTGCCGATCTACAGCGTGATGAAAGGCATCTCGCCGACCTACATGCGCGCGGCGATTTCCCTTGGCTGTCATCCGTTCGCCAGTTTCTGGCGGGTTTACTTCCCACAGACCTATGCCGGCGTTGGCGCCGGCTGCCTGCTGGTGTTCATCCTCGCGATTGGCTACTACATCACCCCGGCGCTGCTCGGCAGCCCGAACGACCAAATGGTCAGCTACTTCGTCGCTTTCTACACCAACACCAGCATCAACTGGGGCATGGCCACCGCGCTCGGCGGCTTGCTGTTGCTGGCGACCGTGGTGCTTTATCTGATCTACAGCTGGCTGGTCGGCGCCAGTCGCCTGCGCCTGAGCTAAGGGGAATTTGCGATGCTGAGTCCTTACATGTCGCCCATTGAACGGGTGTGGTTCTACAGCCTGCGGATCCTCTGCGGCCTGATTCTGTTGTTTCTGATCCTGCCGGTGCTGGTGATCATTCCGTTGTCGTTCAACTCGGGGAGTTTTCTGGTCTATCCGCTGCAGGGTTTCTCGCTGCAGTGGTACCACGACTTCTTCGCCTCGGCGGAATGGATGCGTGCACTGAAGAACAGCATCATCGTCGCCCCGGCGGCGACGGTGCTGGCGATGATCTTCGGCACGCTGGCGGCGATCGGCCTGACCCGTGGCGACTTCCCTGGCAAGTCACTGGTGATGGCGCTGGTGATTTCGCCGATGGTGGTGCCGGTGGTGATCATTGGCGTGGCCAGCTATCTGTTCTTCGCGCCACTGGGGCTGGGTAACAGCTTCTTCTCGCTGATCGTCGTGCATGCGGTATTGGGTGTGCCGTTTGTGATCATCACCGTGTCGGCGACTTTGCAGGGCTTTAATCACAATCTGGTGCGTGCGGCGGCGAGTCTGGGTGCTTCACCCCTGACGGCGTTCCGCCGGGTGACCTTGCCGCTGATTGCGCCGGGAGTGATTTCCGGGGCGCTGTTTGCCTTTGCGACTTCTTTCGATGAAGTGGTGGTGACGCTGTTTCTCGCCGGGCCTGAGCAGGCGACATTGCCTCGGCAGATGTTCAGCGGGATTCGCGAAAACCTCAGCCCGACGATTGCGGCTGCTGCGACGTTGCTGATTGCCTTCTCGGTGATTCTGCTGCTGACCCTGGAATGGCTGCGCGGGCGTAGCGAGAAACTGCGTACTGCGCAAGTCTGAGATCAAGGTCAAAAGCCACCCCTCACCCCAGCCCTCTCCCCAAGGGGGCGAGGGGGAAGGGAGCAGATCTTCGTGGCTTTCGCGGCCGGAGTTCGACTCGGTAATTCAGGTCGATGTATTTCGAGAGTACAACCCGGTCAGTCCCCTCTCCCCTCCGGGAGAGGGTTAGGGTGAGGGGCTCTTGATCTTCCTATCCGATCAACCATTCACACCCTGAATAGCAGACAACCCCAAATCCCCAGCTAATCTTGTGCCCGGCTCCCATATCTATAAGAGGCTGCGCACCATGAGTCTGTCCCAGTTCAAAATCGCTCATAAACTGATCACCGGCGCCGCAGCCATCGAACAACTGGCCGCCGAACTCACCCGTCTGGACATCGATAACCCGCTGATCGTCACCGACGCCGCGCTGGTCAAGTCCGGTACTGTCGAGCTGGCGCTGGTGCAACTCGGCGGACGCGAATACGAGATTTTCGACCGTGTACTGCCCGATCCGGAAATCGCCATCGTCGAAGACTGCATGCGCGCCTATCGCGAAGGCGGCCATGACGGTTTGATCGGCCTCGGGGGCGGCAGCGCCATCGATATTGCCAAAAGTGTCGCCGCCTACGCCGGATATCACGGCGCGCTGGAAGATCTGTTCGGCGTCGATCAGGTGCCGCGCAAAGGCCCGCCGCTGATCGCCATCCCGACCACCGCTGGCACCGGCTCTGAAGTCACCAACGTAGCGATCCTGTCGGACAAGGTCGCGCAGTTGAAGAAAGGCATCGTCAGCGACTATCTGCTACCGGATGTGGCGCTGGTCAGTCCGCAAATGACCCTGACCTGTCCGCGCAGTGTCACCGCCGCCAGTGGTGTCGATGCACTGGTGCACGCTATCGAATCCTATTTGTCGGTGAACGCCTCGCCGATCACCGACTCCCTCGCCATTGGCGCAATCAAGTTGATCGCCAGCGCCTTGCCCAAGGCCTACGCCAACGGCGCCAACCTGCAAGCCCGCGAAGACATGGCCACCGCCAGCCTCATGGCCGGCATGGCGTTCGGTAACGCCGGGGTCGGTGCGGTGCATGCGTTGGCGTATCCGCTGGGCGGGCGCTTCAACATTGCCCACGGTGTCAGCAACGCCTTGCTGCTGCCCTATGTGATGACCTGGAACAAAATGGCCTGTGTCGAACGCATGCAGGATATTGCCGAAGCCATGGGCGTGAAGACCGCGCATCTGAGCGCCAGCGAAGCCGCGGACAAAGCCGTGCAGGCCATGACCGACCTGTGCGCGGCAGTGCAAATCCCTGCGGGGCTGCGCAGTTTCGGCGTGCCGGAGGAAGCAATTCCGGCGATGGCCGTGGAGGCCGCCGGCATCGAGCGCTTGATGCGCAACAACCCGCGCAAACTCAGCGCCGGCGACATCGAGAAGATCTACCGCGCGGCTTACTGAGACGCGGACGCTGAGGGCTCATGGCACAACCCAATCATCGCGGTCCCGGTGCGCGCGTGGAAACTTGAGGTATACAATGCGCGCCATCGTGATTTAGCTCAGCACAGGTGCGTCATGCAGCCCTTCGTAATTGCTCCGTCGATCCTCTCCGCCGACTTCGCCCGCCTCGGCGAGGAAGTGGACAACGTTCTCGCCGCCGGCGCCGACTTCGTCCACTTCGATGTCATGGACAACCACTACGTGCCCAACCTGACGATCGGCCCGATGGTCTGCGCGGCGCTGCGCAAGTACGGCGTGACCGCGCCGATCGACGCGCACCTGATGGTCAGCCCGGTGGACCGCATCGTCGGCGACTTCATCGAAGCCGGCGCGACTTACATCACCTTCCACCCGGAAGCCACTTTGCACGTCGATCGCTCGCTGCAACTGATCCGCGAAGGTGGTTGCAAATCCGGTCTGGTGTTCAACCCGGCGACCCCGCTGGACGTGCTCAAGTACGTGATCGACAAGGTCGACATGGTCCTGCTGATGAGCGTCAACCCGGGCTTCGGCGGGCAGAAATTCATTCCCGGCACCCTCGACAAACTGCGCGAAGCGCGGGCGATCATCGACGCCTCGGGCCGCGACATCCGTCTGGAAATCGACGGCGGCGTCAACGTCAACAACATCCGCGAAATTGCCGCTGCTGGCGCCGATACCTTCGTCGCCGGCTCGGCCATTTTCAACGCGCCGAACTATCAGGAAGTCATCGACAAGATGCGTTCCGAACTGGCGCTGGCGCGCCCATGAGCGGTTTTGAGCAGCTGTTCCCGGGGCAGTTGCCACGGTTGGTGATGTTCGATCTGGATGGCACGCTGATCGATTCGGTTCCCGACCTGGCAGCGGCGGTGGACACCATGCTGCTCTCCCTCGGCCGTCCGCCGGCAGGTATCGAAGCGGTGCGCGAATGGGTCGGCAATGGCGCGCCGGTGCTGGTGCGTCGGGCCTTGGCGGGTGGCATCGATCACTCGGCAGTGGACGACGCTGAAGCCGAGCGCGCACTGGAGATTTTCATGGAGGCGTACGGCGCCAGCCATGAACTGACCGTGGTCTATCCCGGTGTGCGCGACACGCTCAAGTGGCTGCACAAACAAGGCGTGGCCATGGCGTTGATCACCAACAAGCCGGAGCGCTTCGTCGCGCCGCTGCTCGATCAGATGAAAATCGGCCGCTACTTCAAGTGGATCATCGGCGGCGATACCCTGCCGCAGAAGAAGCCTGACCCGGCGGCGCTGTTTTTCGTGATGAAAATGGCCAACATTCCGGCCTCGCAATCGTTGTTCGTCGGCGACTCGCGCAGTGATGTGCAGGCGGCGAAAGCAGCGGGGGTCAAGTGTGTGGCGCTGAGTTACGGCTACAACCATGGCCGGCCGATTGCCGAGGAGTCCCCGGCACTGGTGATCGACGATTTGCGCAAACTAATTCCCGGTTGCCTGGATCTGGCCGGTGGGATAACGTTGCCCGACGCTGTTCAACCCCCTTCTGGAAACGCCATCGTGGTGGTCACCCGCAAACTCTGGATGAAAGTCATCAAGGCCCTGGCCCGCTGGCGTTGGCGCGCCTGACTGATTCTGGCCGGCCCTGCCGGCGCGTTTGCATACCTGACTGATTGCACCTCACACCACGAGGCACCTTATGAATCGCGAAGAATTCCTGCGTCTGGCCGCTGATGGCTATAACCGCATCCCGTTGGCCTGCGAAACCCTGGCCGACTTCGACACGCCGCTGTCGATCTACCTGAAACTGGCCGACCAGC
Source organism: Pseudomonas sp. S2_C11 (assembly GCF_054668395.1). Taxonomy (NCBI): domain Bacteria; kingdom Pseudomonadati; phylum Pseudomonadota; class Gammaproteobacteria; order Pseudomonadales; family Pseudomonadaceae; genus Pseudomonas; species Pseudomonas sp. S2_C11. The sequence goes on from NZ_CP162765.1 coordinate 103,647, forward strand.
CCAACTCCTACCTGCTCGAATCGGTGCAGGGCGGCGAGAAATGGGGCCGTTACTCGATCATCGGCCTGCCGTGCCGCACCGTGCTGCGCGTACATGACCATCACGTCAGCATCACCGTTGATGGCGTCGAGACCGAAAGCCATGACGTCGAAGACCCGCTGGCCTTCGTTGAAACCTTCAAAGCGCGCTACAACGTGCCGACCATCGCCGGCCTGCCGCGCTTCAACGGTGGACTGGTCGGTTACTTCGGTTACGACTGTGTGCGCTATGTCGAGAAGCGTCTGGGCAAATGCCCGAACCCGGATCCGCTGGGCGTGCCGGACATTCTGCTGATGGTTTCCGACGCTGTTGTAGTGTTCGACAACCTGGCCGGCAAGATGCATGCGATCGTCCTCGCCGACCCGGCCCAGGCCGATGCCTTCGAGCAAGGTCAGGCGCGTTTGCAGGAACTGCTCGAGCAACTGCGTCAGCCGATCACCCCGCGTCGTGGCCTGGATTTCAGCAAACAGCAATCGGCCGATCCGGTGTTTCGTTCGAGTTTCACTCAGGACGATTACGAAAAAGCCGTCGACACCATCAAGGAATACATCCTTGCCGGCGACTGCATGCAGGTGGTGCCGTCGCAGCGCATGTCGATCGACTTCAAGGCTGCGCCGATCGATCTGTATCGCGCGCTGCGTTGCTTCAACCCGACGCCGTACATGTACTTCTTCAACTTCGGCGATTTCCACGTCGTCGGCAGTTCGCCGGAAGTGCTGGTGCGCGTCGAAGACAACCTGATCACCGTGCGCCCGATCGCCGGCACGCGCCCACGCGGCGCCACCGAAGAAGCCGATGTGGCGCTGGAGCAGGACCTGCTCTCGGATGACAAGGAGATCGCCGAGCACTTGATGCTGATCGATCTGGGCCGCAACGATACCGGGCGCGTTTCGGAAATCGGTTCGGTGAAGCTCACCGAGAAAATGGTCATCGAGCGTTATTCCAACGTGATGCACATCGTCTCCAACGTCACCGGCCAGTTGAAGTCGGGCCTGACCGCGATGGACGCACTGCGAGCAATTCTGCCGGCGGGTACTTTGTCCGGCGCACCGAAGATTCGCGCGATGGAAATCATCGACGAACTCGAGCCGGTCAAGCGTGGCGTGTACGGCGGTGCGGTCGGTTACTTCGCCTGGAACGGCAACATGGACACCGCCATTGCCATTCGTACGGCGGTGATCAAGAACGGTGAATTGCACGTGCAGGCCGGCGGCGGCATCGTCGCCGACTCGGTGCCGGCGCTGGAATGGGAAGAAACCCTGAACAAACGCCGCGCGATGTTCCGCGCCGTGGCCCTGGCCGAGCAAACCCCGGACGCCTGATCCACGCAATTTTCCATGTGGGAGCGAGCCTGCTCGCGAAGAGGTGAGTCAGTCACCGTTGATGCTGACTGACCCAGCGCTTTCGCGAGCAGGCTCGCTCCCACATTGGGTTTTGTGTTGAGGCATAAAAAAAGCGGCGCCCTGACAGGCGCCGCTTTTTTGCATCTACGACTCAGAAATCCAGCACAACCCCGACATTCAGGCCCTGCTGCTTGAAGTCATCATCCTTGCGGAACGTATAACCCCCACGCAGCGCCAGATCAGCCGTCAGCTTGTGACTGACGCCCAGGCTCAAGCGGTTCAGGTGACTTGCCGGTGTGTAGCCTTCAAGGGTGAAGTCATTGGCCGGCAGGGTGTTGAGGGCGATGTTGACCTTCTGCACGTCATCTTCGTACTCACGCTCGTGGGCGTATTCGCCATACACCTGGGTTTGCGCGGTGAAGTTGTACTTGCCTTGAATCCCCAGGCCCAGGCGTTTCGAATCGCGGCTCTGGTCATCGAAGGTCAGCGCGGTGGCGCGGTTGCTCTTTTCCGAGTAACCGTCGACATCGACACTGGCGTAATCGGCGCTGACAAACGGCGACAGATGCCATTGGCTGCCCGGTTGCGCAATGTCATAGCCCAGGCGCGTGCTGAACGCCCACAGGCTGCCGTCGGTATCGCCTTTCTCCGCGCCCTCGCTGGCGCCGAGGTCGAACTTGCGCTTGAGGTTGTCGTAGTCGAGTTTGCCGCCGGTCAGCGCCGCGTCGGCCCACCAGCGGTTCTGCTGGAACTGGGCGAACGCGGTGGCCATGTAGCTGTTGAGTTTGTAGTCGGAATCGTTGTGCCCGGCCTCGAGATTCTGCCGGTACAAACCGGCCGCCACGCCCACGCGCCAGGCCTCATTGAGGCGATAGCTGCCGCCGACGTTAAGGTTGTAACCGCTGCCATCGGCGCTGGCGCCGCTGCTTTGGCTGTCGACATCCAGACGCTGTCCGCCGGCCGAGACAATCGCACGCCATTGGCCGACCGCTTGCCAGTTCTCCCAGTCCGCCTGCCATTGATTGCGCAATTCATCCTGATGCGCGCGCACGGTGCCGTGGGCCATTTCCGGTAGCAGGCTCAATTCCCATGGCGCAGCCAACAGCGAATAGGCGTAATCGGCGATCAGTTTTTGCCCGGATTCGGTCGGGTGTACGCCATCGTTGTAGATCAGTTTGGTCGGATCCGGCGTGGCGCTGTTGATCCCGTAACGGGCGTTTTCCGTGCAGCTATTGCCACTGAAGCAGGTCGCGGTGAGGTTCTGGTCGGTAGCCAGACCAAAGCGCCCCGGGTCGGCGAAGACTTCCGAGAGCAGCACCGGAATGTTCAGCGGAATGACTTCGGCGTTGATGCCTTGCAGGCGCGTCACCAACTGACTGTTGAACTGGTTGGCGAGGGTGCTGCTGAACGCTTGCAGCGGCGTGCCGTTCAGAGCAGGTGTCAGGCCCACGTCGGGCAGCAGCCAGACCATCACGTATTTGGCGCCGGCGGTCTGCAGGGTTTGCACGCTATCGGCCAGTCGATCGGCTGCGGCGTTGGCCTGGGGCAGGCTGAGAATGCGGCCCTGGAGGAAATCGTTGCCGCCACCGGAAATGTAATACAGCGCATTCGGGTCGGCGCGGAAGCCGTTCGACGGCAGGTAACCGGCGCGGGTGCGTTCGCCGGTGGCAGATTGGGTGGTGATCGAGTCGAGAATCTGGTCGGTGCGATAACCACCGACCGCCCAGTTGTTGCCGTCAGGCTGGCCGTTTTCCGCGCGCACTGCGGAGCTGGAAGAGGCTGTCTGGTCGGCCGAAAAACCCAGGCGGCCGCCAAGCAGCTGGGTGGAATTCAATGAAAAAACTTCGCCGCTGCCATCCTGATACACCGGCCCGGTACGGTTGGTGTAACGCTCGGTGGAGCCCGCCGGGCCACCGGTGTCGGCGAAGGTGCCGGCATCGTTGAGGCTGTCACCGAAGACGATGAAACTGGAATAAGGATTGGGCGCTGCATTGGCCTGGGCGCAGGCGAGTGCGAGCAAGCAGCTGGCCAGCGGTACAAACAACGTCTGTCTGATCATGAGCAAGTCCGTTTATTTATTGTTGTAGGTGAACGAAACGACAGTACCAAAAACTTTCGGCATTTTGCCATCGGTCGCGAATCCTTCTGCCGTTTTATAACCCGCAGGCCCCGCCATATTGCACGCTCCGCCCAGCTAAGTTACTGTGCCGGAACGTATGAACGAGACCTTCCCCGTGTTGATCACCAGCAAACTCCTGGATCAAGTCATCAAGGCACACGCCCGCTGGCGTTGGCGCGCCTGAATCTTCTCTGCCGGCTCCGCCGGATCTGTATCGCTTTGCCTTCCTTGTCTGTTTGAAATGCCGCTGTGCTGGCGCCCTCTGCGCGTCCGACATCGCGCAGCGCCCTGCGGGCAAGTCATCTGAAGGCTGTCATCAAGTCAGAATTCAAGAGGTTCGAAACGCCATGTTGCTGATGATCGACAACTACGACTCCTTTACCTACAACGTTGTGCAATATCTCGGCGAGCTGGGTGCCGAGGTCAAAGTGGTGCGCAACGACGAACTGACCATCGCCGAAATCGAAGCGCTGAATCCCGAGCGCATCGTGGTTTCCCCGGGGCCGTGCACGCCCACCGAGGCGGGCGTTTCCATCGACGCGATCAAGCACTTCGCCGGCAAACTGCCGATCCTCGGCGTCTGCCTCGGCCACCAGTCCATCGGCCAGGCCTTCGGCGGTGATGTAGTCCGCGCCCGCCAAGTCATGCACGGTAAGACTAGCCCGGTATTCCACGAGGACAAGGGCGTGTTTGCCGGCCTCAATCATCCGCTCACCGTTACCCGTTATCACTCGCTGATCGTCAAGCACGACAGCCTGCCCGATTGCCTCGAGCTGACCGCATGGACCCAGCACGATGACGGCTCGGTCGACGAGATCATGGGCCTGCGTCACAAGACCCTGAACATCGAGGGTGTGCAGTTCCACCCCGAATCGATCCTCACCGAGCAGGGTCATGAACTGTTTGCCAATTTCCTCAAACAAACCGGCGGCACGCGCTAAGGACTTCCCATGAATATCAAGACAGCCCTGAGCCGTATCGTCGAACACCTCGACCTCAGCACCGATGAAATGCGCGATGTGATGCGCGAAATCATGACCGGTCAGTGCACCGAAGCGCAGATCGGCGCGTTCATGATGGCCATGCGCATGAAGAGCGAAAGCATTGACGAAATCGTCGGCGCCGTGTCGGTGATGCGCGAGCTGGCCGATCAGGTCGAGCTGAAAACCCTCGACGGCGTCGTCGATGTGGTTGGCACCGGCGGTGACGGTGCGAATATCTTCAACGTATCGACCGCGTCTTCCTTTGTTGTCGCAGCCGCCGGTTGCACCGTCGCCAAGCACGGCAACCGCGCGGTGTCCGGCAAGAGCGGCAGTGCCGATCTGCTGGAAGCTGCCGGCATTTATCTGAACCTGACCCCGGTGCAGGTCGCGCGCTGCATCGACAACGTCGGCATCGGTTTCATGTTCGCCCAGACTCACCACAAAGCGATGAAGTACGCCGCCGGCCCGCGCCGCGAACTCGGCCTGCGCACGCTGTTCAACATGCTCGGCCCGCTTACGAATCCGGCCGGTGTGAAACATCAGGTAGTCGGCGTGTTCACTCAGGCGCTGTGCCGGCCATTGGCCGAGGTCTTGCAGCGACTGGGCAGCAAACACGTGCTGGTCGTGCATTCGAAGGACGGTCTGGATGAATTCAGCCTCGCCGCGCCGACCTTTGTCGCTGAATTGAAAAACAACGAAATCACTGAGTATTGGGTCGAACCGGAAGACCTCGGCATGAAGAGCCAGAGCCTGCACGGCCTGTCGGTTGAAGGCCCGGAAGCGTCGCTGGCGCTGATCCGTGATGCCCTCGGCAAGCGCAAAACCGAAAACGGCCAGAAAGCTGCCGAGATGATTGTGCTCAATGCCGGTGCGGCGCTGTATGCCGCCGACCTCGCAAGCAGTCTGAAACAAGGTGTGGAGCTGGCGCACGATGCGCTGCACACCGGCCTCGCTCGGGAAAAGCTCGAGGAGCTGGGTGCCTTTACCGCGGTATTCAAAGTGGAGAATGAAGGATGAGTGTACCGACGGTTCTGGAAAACATTCTGGCGCGCAAGGTTGAGGAAGTCGCCGAGCGCAGCGCTCGGGTCAGCCTGAGCGAGCTGGAAAGTCTGGCCAAGGCGGCCGATGCACCCCGTGGTTTTGCCCAGGCTTTGCTGGCGCAAGCGAAGAAGAAGCAACCGGCCGTGATTGCCGAAATCAAAAAGGCTTCGCCGAGCAAAGGCGTGATCCGCGAAGACTTCGTGCCGGCAGACATTGCCAAGAGCTACGAAAAGGGTGGGGCCACCTGTCTGTCGGTGCTGACCGATATCGACTACTTCCAGGGCGCCGATGCCTACCTGCAACAGGCGCGCGCCGCCTGCAAATTGCCGGTGATCCGCAAGGATTTCATGATCGATCCGTACCAGATCGTTGAAGCCCGCGCGCTTGGCGCCGATTGCGTGTTGTTGATCGTCTCCGCCCTGGACGACGTGAAAATGGCCGAGCTGGCCGCCGTGGCCAAAGGCGTCGGTCTCGACGTCTTGGTGGAGGTGCACGACGGTGACGAGCTGGAGCGCGCGCTGAAGACCCTCGACACGCCGCTGGTCGGGGTCAACAACCGCAACCTGCACACATTCGACGTCAGTCTGGAAACCACCCTCGACCTGCTGCCGCGCATCCCGCGCGATCGCCTGGTGATCACCGAGAGCGGCATCCTCAATCGGGCCGACGTCGAGCTGATGGAAATCAGCGATGTGTACTCGTTCCTGGTCGGCGAAGCGTTCATGCGCGCGGAAAATCCGGGCATTGAATTGCAGCGCCTGTTCTTTCCGGAGCGTGGTGTGCCGATCAGTGGTTCGACCCTCGACTGACCGAGTCGACCTCATTCGCGAGCAGGCTCGCTCCCACATTTGGAATGCATTTCCCCCTGTGGGAGCGAGCCTGCTCGCGAAGGGGCGCTAAATTCCGCTAAAGAGATTCAATCTGCCGGAGCTCACCATGTCGCTGCCAACCCCGCTGACCATCGAATCCGGCCTGCAAGCCGAACAGGACTTGCTGGCCTCGGTCTGCGCCGGCGACGCCGAATTCGGCCTGCTGTTCTGGCAACCCACCGATCGCGCGCTGGTCATGCCGCGCCGCCTCAACCGTCTCCCGCATTTCGACCACGCCTGCGAAGTTTCCGCTGCTGCTGGCTGGCCGGTGCTGTTGCGTGAAACCGGCGGTGAGCCCGTCCCGCAATCCGCTGCGACCGTCAACATTGCCTTGGTATATGCCCCGCCTCGCAGCGAAGGCGATCTGAACCGCATCGAAACCGGCTACCGCCGCCTGTGCGATCCGATCTGTCAGTTGCTGGATGAGTTGGGTGGCACCTCGTCGGTCGGGGAAATCGACGGCGCATTCTGCGACGGCCGTTTCAACGTCAATCTCGACGGTCGCAAGATGGTCGGCACCGCCCAGCGCTGGCGCCAGAGTCAGGGAGGCCAGCGTCCGGTTGGCCTGGTGCATGGTGCGATGCTGATGGATGACGAGCGCGAAGCGATGGTTGCTGCGGTCAATCGCTTCAATGTAGCCTGCGGCCTGGATCAGCGGGTGAGGGCGCAAAGCCACATTGCCCTGTATGAGAAATTCAACGCGCCACAGGCATTGGCGCGTCTCGATGAATTGTTTCGTTTGATGCTGGCGCAGATTTACGTCTAGCGCGTGCCGAAGACCACCATGGTCTTGCCTTTCACATCGACCAGGTTGCGTTCTTCCAGATCCTTGAGCACGCGGCCGACCATCTCTCGAGAACAGCCGACGATACGACCGATCTCCTGGCGGGTGACCTTGATCTGCATGCCGTCCGGGTGAGTCATGGCGTCCGGTTGTTTGCACAACTCCAGCAGGCAGCGGGCGACTCGGCCAGTGACATCGAAAAACGCCAGGTCGCCGACTTTGCGCGTGGTGTTACGCAGGCGTTGTGCGATTTGTCCGCTGAGGGCGTAAAGAATGTCTGGATCCTGCTGCGATAACTCGCGGAACTTGGCGTAACTGATTTCCGCGGTTTCGCATTCAACTTTGGCACGCACCCAGGCGCTGCGCTCCTGCTCCTGACCTGCCTGCTCGAACAGACCCAGTTCGCCGAAGAAATCCCCGGCGTTCAGGTAAGCGATGATCATCTCGCGACCATCGTCGTCTTCGATGAGGATGGTGACCGAGCCTTTGATGATGAAAAACAGCGTGTCCGAGCGATCCCCGGCGCAGATTATATTGCTCTTGGCCGCATGACGCCGGCGCTGGCAATGCATCAACAGCTTGTCGATGTTCTTGATTTTGGGTGTGGGGGTAATAGCAACCATGGTTGTATCCCGAAAAGACTGCACGGTGATGTTTGAGTTTTTATGAGGCGCTGAAGGCGGTCGCTACAGAGCTGACGAATTGGCGCCAGCGAATTGGCGCCAGCTTACCAGACACTTCGTCGAGAATTCGAGAAATTACCTACAGCCAGAAAGCATCCGTCCTAGGACGTCGTTCCTGTCGGGACAAAGCGCTGTGCTAAGCTGGCGACCCTTTTTTTACAGTGGAGTCTGGGCGATGAAGGCACGCATCCAATGGGCTGGCGAAGCCATGTTCCTCGGCGAATCCGGCAGCGGTCATGTCGTGGTAATGGACGGCCCGCCAGATGCCGGTGGCCGTAACCTCGGGGTTCGCCCGATGGAAATGCTCTTGCTGGGTGTCGGCGGTTGCAGCAACTTCGACGTGGTCAGCATCCTGAAGAAGTCGCGCCAGGCCGTTGAAAGCTGTGAAGCCTTCCTTGATGCCGAGCGTGCGACTGAAGATCCCAAGGTGTTTACCAAGATCCACATGCACTTCGTGGTCAAGGGCCGGGGCCTGAAGGAAGCTCAGGTCAAGCGCGCCATCGAGCTGTCGGCCGAGAAGTATTGCTCGGCGTCGATCATGCTCGGCGCGGCTGGCGTGGCAATCACCCACGATTATGAAATCGTCGAACTCGGCTGAACCGACATTCAACTATCATAAAAGCAGTGCAGACTCTGGCGATCCCCCGCTGACGTCTGCATAATGCGCCACTTTTTTCAGGGCAGTGATCGGTCAGCCGACGGGTCATCCGCCTGAACAGATAACCAAAATCGCCATCGCGAAGAGGTGTTAACCGTCCTACGCAGGTGCGTTGTTCGCACTTGACGGGCATGCTTGATCACGCGGCCGCGCCGCATACATAGAGAGTTTTTAACGGTGAAAAGCAAACTCAAGCTCCACGGGTTCAATAACCTGACAAAGACCTTGAGCTTCAACATCTATGACATCTGCTACGCGGAGACCCCGCAAGACCAGCAGGCTTACGTCGAGTACATCAATCAAGAGTACAACGCGAAACGCCTGACGCAGATTCTCACAGAAGTTGTCGAGATCATTGGTGCCAACATCCTGAACATCGCCAGTCAGGACTATGAACCCCAGGGCGCCAGCGTCACGATTCTGATTTCGGAAGAGCCGGTAACCCCGACTGACAGCCAGATCGAAGAATCGCCGGGCCCGTTGCCCGAAATCATTCTGGCCCACCTCGACAAGAGCCACATCACGGTGCACACCTATCCGGAAATCCATCCGGACGACGGTATTGCAACGTTCCGTGTGGATATCGACGTGTCGACCTGTGGTGTCATTTCACCGCTCAAAGCGCTCAACTTCCTCATTCACCAGTTCGATTCGGACATCGTGACCGTGGATTACCGTGTGCGCGGTTTCACCCGTGACGTTGAAGGCAACAAGCACTTCATCGACCACGAGATCAACTCGATCCAGAACTACCTCTCCGAAGACACTCGCGACGCGTACCAGATGACCGACGTGAACGTGTATCAGGAAAACCTGTTCCACACCAAAATGCTGCTGAAGAACTTCGAACTGGACAACTACCTGTTCGGCGACGCCACCAGCAACCTCTCGCCCGAGCAACGTGCCCAGGTGACCGACCGTGTGAAACACGAAATGCTGGAAATCTTCTACGCGCGCAATATGCCGACCTAAGATTCCCGGAAACAAAAAAGGCGACCTCCTGGTCGCCTTTTTCATGCCTCACATAAAACCCCTGTGGGAGCGAGCCTGCTCGCGAAGAGGTCATCAGCACCGACACAGATCTCAGATCCGATACGTACTCTTGGTCATCACCTTCGCCAACAAACTCATGCCGAACTTGACCGGCGCCGGAAAACGAAACCCACCCGCATCCAGGGCACTTTCCGCATGGTGTTCTTCATCGATGCGCATCTGCTCAAGAATCGCCCGGGACTTCTCGTCCTCGGCCGGCAATTGCTCCAGATGTTCGTTCAAGTGTTTGCAGACCTGATGCTCGGTCGCCGCAACGAAACCAAGGCTGACCTTGTCGCTGATCAGTCCGGCCACCGCGCCGATACCGAACGACATGCCGTAAAACAGTGGATTCAGCACGCTGGTGTGGCTACCCAGCTGATGGATGCGCTGCTCACACCAGACCAGATGATCGATCTCTTCTTCAGCCGCGTGCTCCATGGCTGCGCGTACCTGCGGCAACTTGGCGGTCAGCGCTTGCCCCTGATACAGCGCCTGAGCGCAGACTTCGCCGGTATGGTTGATGCGCATCAGGCCGGCGACGTGGCGAGTGTCTTCATCGCTCATCTGCGTATCCGGCTGCAGAATCGCCGGCGACGGGCGGTACGGCTGGCCACTGAAGGGCAACAGAGTGCGCATCGCGGCATCGGCTTGCAGCAGCAGACGGTCTATGGGCGAGTAGTGACGTTGGGTAGTCATGCTGACCTCCGGGAAGAATCTCGGCGGCCAGTTTAACCGAATCGGCCGGCGAGGGTTTGCGCTGGGTCACTTGCTGCGCGGTCAGGCTTTTTTGTGGGAGCGAGCCTGCTCGCGAAAGCGGATTATCGGATACTGAAGTGTTGAATGTATCGGCGCCTTCGCGAGCAGGCTCGCTCCCACAGTTGGTTGTCGCCAATCAGCCCGGCGGCCAGTTCATCTGGCGCTGACCCAGCACGTGCATATGAATGTGATAGACAGTCTGCCCACCAAGTTCATTGCAGTTCATCACTACGCGGAAGCCTTCTTCGCAACCCAGTTCCAGCGCCAGACGCTGCGCGGTGAACAGGATGTGCCCGGCCAGCGCCTTGTCGTCTTCGGTCAGGTCGTTGAGCGTGCGCACCGGTTTTTTCGGGATTACCAGAAAGTGCACCGGAGCCTGGGGGGCGATGTCGTGGAAGGCCAGAACCTGGTCGTCCTCGTAAATGATCTTCGCCGGGATTTCCCGGTTGATGATCTTGGTGAACAGAGTATCCACTGCTGTTTCTCCGTTGAGTTGGGCTGAATCGAGTGTACCGCTTCGAAGTTGTCTTCCTAGCGGGGGCAGTAAGCTTTGTTGACCATGCCGACAATCGTCCGGTTAAGCCAGCGCGAACCCAGCCGCGGCAGGAACGCCAGCCAGCGATTGCGTCGTCCCGGAATGATGATGGCGCGGTTTTTATCTAGTGCGCGTACGGCATGCAGTGCCACTTCTTCCGGACTCATCAGCGAGTGGCTGCTTTCGATCTTTTCGCTACTCATCTGTGCGGTTCGGAAGAACGGTGTGCGCGTCGGGCCGGGGCACAGCACCGAAACTTTCACGCCGCTTTGTTTGAGCTCCACGCGCAGGGCTTCGGAAAAATGCAGCACATAGGCTTTGCTGGCGTAGTACGTGCTCATCCATGGGCCGGGGCTGTACGCAGCCACCGAGGCGACATTGAGGATCTGCCCGCCACCCAGCAGCGCCATGCTGTTGCCCACCGCATGACAGAGGCGGGTGAGGGCGAGAATGTTGACCTCGATGAGGTCCTGCTCGGTCATCCAGTCCTGCGCGAGGAATGGCCCGCAAGTGCCGATGCCGGCGCAGTTGACCAGTAGATCGATCTGCCGGTCACCTTCTTCCAGCTCCAGCAAAAAACCGGAAAGGCGCAACGGTTCGCCGAGGTCGCAGGCGCGAAACAATACTTCGACATCGAAGCGCTGGGTCAGCTCGATGGCGATACTTTCCAGCTGATCACGCTGCCGTGCCACCAGAATCAGGCTGCGGCCGCGCCGGGCCAGTGCTTCGGCCATGGCCAGGCCGATGCCGCTGGAAGCACCGGTGATCAGAGCGTAACGGGTCATGCAGTTCTCCATCGCAACAGCTCCGCGCCGGCGACGCGGTTGTCGCGGCAGGGAGCGCTGTTCATTCTTGCGCAGAGTCTACAGGGGCCTGCGCCGGTTCGGCTGCCTCGTCGGCGGAAATCACTGGCGGTTCGACGACCTCAACTTCGTCGGTGGTCACCGAGCCGCTGTCATAGCTGCTCTCCAGATTGCTTTCATATTCTTCCTGCACAGCCGAGAAGCCGCCAAGAAGGCCTCCGGCAAAAATCAGTGCGAAGAATACGATCCATAACGAGCACAGCACTTTGACCGCCGTGCTGTTCGGCGGTGGTGGCGGGCCATAGCGGTTGGCGCCGGCATTGCCGGGTACGACCATCATCACCAGCGGGAAAAAACTGCCGACGAACGGCACCAGATTCAACAACCACAGCCAGCCCGACCAGCCGATATCGTGCAGGCGCTGAACGCTGAACAGAATGCTGACGATCATGAAACCGAGGAACAGGAAGACCGCCAGAATGCCGCCGAGGATCAGGCCGGTGGTTGAATCGCCACTGACCAGACCCAAGGCAATCAAGGCAAACACACCGACGATGGGCAGGGTCACCAGGCTCAGGACCATGGTCCAGGCGAGAAAGCGCAGGCGACCGATCCGGCCTTCGACGCTGAATGGCTTGAGCGTGGCGAATGGCGGCAGAGCTTCACCGACATTGGCGCGCGGTGGGGCGTAAGGCGAGTCCGGTTCCGCCACCGCTGCAGGGTTATCGTGGACATCCGCCAGATTCAGCTCGATGGCGGTTTCCGCTTCGATCCGCGCATCGATCCCGGTTTTGTTCAATGCCTGCAGATACGTCTGGGCATCGCTGTGGGACAGATCACGTTTGAGGGCGACGGTGCGGCCACTGAACAGGCGCTCGATGGCGGCCACATCGCTTTTGAACAGATCCGCCAGATTCAGTTTGGCGGTGGTGAGGTCGACGCCGGGCTGCAGCGCGCCGTCGAAGACGATCTTGTAACGGGTGTCGCTCATGGCCGAGGCATCCTTGTCGCGATTGGGTTTGCAGTAGTCAGTTCAAGGCCAGTCTGACAGCGACTGGCCGGGGGTATTGCTCAGCGCGGCCAGCGTTCCGGCAGCTGTGCGGCGCGCGCCTGAGCCTGACGATATTCTGCGTCGAGCCGCGCAATCAACTGATCCACGCTTGGCAGGTCACCAATCTGGCCAACACCCTGGCCCGCCGACCACACGGTCTTCCAGGCTTTGGCTTCATCGTTGATCGGCTTGAGCTTGTCGCCGAAGTTCACCTCGCCCTTGCCTTGCAGTGCCGCCATGTCGAAACCGGCCGCCTCCAGGCTCTGGCGCATGAAACTGGCCGGCACTCCCGACACTGCTGGAGTATGAATGATGTCGGCAGCCTTGGCTGTCAGCAGCATGTCTTTGTAGGCGTCAGGCGCGTGACTTTCTGTGGTGCCGATAAATCGCGTACCGAAGTAGGCCAAATCCGCACCGAGCAACTGTGCGGCGAGAATCTCATGGCCGTGGTTCAGACATCCTGCAAGCAAGAGTGTCTTGTCGAAGAACTCGCGGATCTCGGCAATCAGCGCAAACGGGCTCCAGGTACCAGCATGCCCGCCGGCACCGGCCGCGACGGCAATCAGCCCGTCGACACCGGCTTCAGCGGCTTTTTCGGCATGGCGCCGCGTGGTCACGTCGTGAAACACCAGACCGCCATAGCTGTGCACCGCGTCGACCAGTTCTTTCACCGCGCCGAGGCTGGTGATAACGATCGGCACCTTATGCTCCACGCAGATGTCCAGATCCGCCTGCAGGCGCGGGTTGCTGTGGTGAACAATCAGGTTCACCGCATAAGGGGCCGGATTATCCAGCGTCGCCAGGCCCGCTTCGATCTGTTCCAGCCAAGCCTTGAAGCCGCTGCTTTCGCGTTGGTTCAGCGCCGGAAAGCTGCCGACCACACCATTGCGGCAGCAGGCGAGCACCAGTTCCGGATTGGAGATCAGGAACATCGGTGCCGCCACCACGGGCAGACGCAGACGTTGTTCGAGCAAAGCGGGCAGCGACATTGTGAACACCCCGAAGATTTTTATTGATTGAAGTTAGAACGGCTTGACCACGACCAGAATTACGATAGCCAGCAATATCAGAACCGGCACTTCATTGAACCAGCGATAAAAGACATGGCTGCGGGTGTTTTCGCCACGGGCAAAGCGTTTGACCTGCGCGCCGCACATGTGGTGGTAGGCGATCAGCAATACGACCAGGGTCAGTTTGGCGTGGATCCAGCCGCCCTGGCTGAAAAGGCTAGGGTTGAGGTAGATCAGCCAGCCACCGAAGATCAGCGTGGCGATCATCGCCGGGCCCATGATGCCGCGATACAGCTTGCGCTCCATGACGCTGAAGCGTTCCTGGCTGATCGTGTCTGCGCTTTGCGCGTGGTAAACGAACAGGCGCGGCAAGTAGAACAGTCCGGCAAACCAGCAGACGACGCTGACAATGTGAAACGCTTTGAGCCATAGATAGAGCATTTTTGGGTATTCCCTCATTCACGGTAGCCAGATAGTAGAGGCTTGAGCGTCCGCGCGTCACCTTGGCGGTTGTCGCAGGCGCGCGCGGCCCCTATTATCGACGGCTTTCCAGTGGGTTCGTTGAGGGCAGGTTTATGGTCAAGGTCGGTATCGTCGGCGGCACGGGTTACACCGGTGTCGAACTGCTGCGTCTGTTGGCACAGCATCCGCAGGCAGAAGTGGTCGTCATCACTTCCCGATCCGAGGCCGGTCTGGCCGTGGCTGACATGTACCCGAACCTGCGCGGTCACTATGACGGGCTGGCGTTCAGCGTGCCGGACGTGAAAACCCTTGGCGCCTGCGATGTGGTTTTCTTCGCCACGCCACACGGTGTGGCTCACGCCTTGGCAGGCGAGCTGCTGGCGGCGGGCACCAAGGTCATCGACCTGTCCGCCGACTTCCGTCTGCAAGACGCTGATGAATGGGCCAAGTGGTACGGCCAGCCGCACGGCGCGCCAGATCTGCTGGACGAAGCTGTTTACGGGTTGCCGGAAGTCAATCGCGAGCAGATCAAGAAAGCGCGCCTGATCGCGGTACCGGGTTGCTATCCGACCGCAACGCAATTGGGTTTTCTCCCATTGCTGGAAGCAGGTCTGGCTGACGCATCGCGTTTGATCGCCGACTGCAAATCCGGCGTCAGCGGTGCCGGGCGCGGCGCGGCTGTAGGTTCTTTGTACTCCGAGACGTCGGAAAGCATGAAGGCCTACGCGGTAAAAGGTCATCGCCACCTGCCGGAAATTCGCCAGGGCCTGCGTCGCGCGGCGGGCAAGGATGTCGGCCTGACCTTCGTACCGCACCTGACGCCGATGATTCGCGGTATTCACTCCACGCTCTATGCGACCGTGGTCGATCGCTCGGTGGATCTGCAGGCGCTGTTCGAAAAGCGCTACGCCAACGAACCGTTCGTCGATGTAATGCCAGCCGGCAGCCATCCGGAAACCCGTAGCGTGCGCGGCGCCAACGTGTGCCGCATCGCCGTGCATCGTCCACAGGATGGCGATCTGGTGGTCGTACTCTCGGTGATTGACAACCTGGTCAAGGGCGCCTCGGGCCAGGCGGTGCAGAACATGAACATTCTGTTCGGACTGGATGAGCGCTTCGGTCTGTCCCACGCCGGTATGCTTCCTTAACGGCCGTCACAGGTCAGGCGCCGCAAGCTTGAAGCTCACCGCTTGAAGCTTGCAGCTGCCTTTCTAATAGTTGACCAATTTTCTAGGACAAGCGGATAATGCGCGTCATCACGCATTATGGCGGCGTAACGCCGGGAGATAGTCAGCATGAGCGTCGAATCCTTCACCCCCACGGCTTTGCAATTCACCCAAGGTGCTGCGCACAAGGTGAAGAGCCTGGTCGATGAAGAGGGGAATGATCGCTTGAAGCTGCGCGTATTTGTTACGGGCGGCGGTTGTTCAGGGTTTCAATACGGTTTCACCTTCGATGAAGATGTTGCCGAGGACGACACCATTGTCGAGCGCGAAGGCGTGAGTCTGGTGGTTGATCCGATGAGTTTCCAGTACCTGGCCGGTGCGGAGGTGGACTACCAGGAAGGTCTGGAAGGTTCGCGCTTCGTGATTAAGAACCCGAACGCGACAACGACTTGTGGTTGCGGGTCGTCGTTCTCGATCTGATCGCGCTTTACAGCACACAACAAAACGCCGCAGAGCCTTTCGGTTCTGCGGCGTTTTTGTTTCTGAAGGTTATGCCGGGTAGATGGCGCCGAGTACGCGCAGGCCGCGAGCGCCGGTGACGCTTGGCCGATTGGCGGCGATGCCTTCCAGGCAGCAATGGGCGAGCCAGGCGAAGGCCATGGCTTCCACCCAATCTGGATCAACCCCGTGAGTTGCGGTGCTGGCGACTTGGGTATTTGGCAGCAGGTCCGCCAGACGTTTCATCAGCGTGGCGTTGTGCGCGCCGCCGCCACAGACCAGCAGTTCCTGAGTGCCCGATTGAGCGCTTTGTAGCGACTCGACGATGGTCAGCGCCGTAAGTTCGAGCAGGGTGGCCTGAACGTCTTCGGCAGCGAAGGTTGGCAGGTTCGAAAGATGCTGTTCCAGCCATGGCAGATTGAAGACTTCCCGGCCCGTACTTTTCGGGCCTTTGGTCACGAAGAACGGGTCGCTTAGCAGTGCCTTGAGCAGGGTTGGTTCAACCTTGCCGGTCGCAGCCCATTTGCCATCCCGGTCATAGTTTTCGCCACGTTGCCGGTGAATCCAGGCATCCATCAGAACATTCCCCGGCCCGCAGTCGAAACCGGCTACAGGTTTGTTCGGCTCAATCAGGCTGAGATTGCTGAATCCGCCGACATTCAAGACTGCCTGGTTACCAGTACGCTCTTCAAACAAAGCTTCGTGAAAGGCTGGTACCAGAGGCGCACCTTGGCCACCCGCTGCGACATCGCGGCTGCGGAAATCACTGACGACGGTAATACCGGTCAACTCAGTCAGCAGGGCTGGATTACCAATCTGCACGGTAAACCCGCGCGCCGGCTCATGGCGAATGGTCTGACCGTGGCTACCGATAGCGCGGATTCCATCGGGCTTGAGTTGTTGCTGCGCGAGGAGGGTGTGAATGCCCGACGCGGCAAGTTCGACCCAGTGTTGCTGGGCAATCGCCGAGCGGGCGATCTCGTCGGGGCCGCTGGCGCACAAGCCAAGCAGCTCGGCGCGCAGGGAGTCAGGCATTGGCAGGTAGTGGGTGGCGATCAGTTTGATCGCCGAGGTCTGCTCGATCAGGGCGATGTCCAGCCCGTCGAGACTGGTTCCGGACATCACACCGATATACAGGGCCATGGCTTAGCGCTTGCTCGAAGCCAGCATGGTGGCCTTCTCTTGATCCATGCGCGCCATCAGTGGCTGGCTCTGCGCGAGGAAGCGCGCGCGTTCGGACTTGGCGATCGGATCGGCCATTGGCAGCTTCTGGCCCAGCGGATCGACGTGAACGCCGTTGACCTGGAACTCATAGTGCAAATGCGGGCCGGTGGACAGTCCGGTGGTGCCGATATAGCCAATGACTTGACCTTGCTTGACGCTGCCACCGGTTTTCACGCCTTTGGCAAAGCCTTGCATATGGCCATAGAGCGTACGGTAAGTGTTGCCGTGCTGAATGATCACAGTGTTGCCATAGCCACCACGACGACCGGCCAGCAACACTTTGCCGTCACCGGCAGCCTTGATTGGCGTACCCCGTGGCGCTGCGTAATCGACACCTTTGTGGGCGCGGATCTTGTTGAGGATCGGGTGCTTGCGGCCCATGGAAAACTTCGAGCTGATGCGGGCGAAGTCAACAGGGGTGCGGATGAAGGCCTTGCGCATGCTGTTGCCATCGGCAGTGTAATAGCTGCTGTTGCCTTGTTTGTTGGTGTAGCGAACGGCGGTGTAAGTCTTGCCGCGGTTGGTGAAGCGCGCCGACAGGATCGGGCCGGTGCCGACGGCCTTGCCGTTGATGACTTTCTGCTCGTAGATCACATCGAATTCATCGCCCTGACGAATGTCCTGCGCGAAGTCGATGTCGTAGCCAAAGACACTGGCCATGTCCATGGTCAGGCTGTGAGAAAGACCGGCGCGGGCTGCGGACTGCGACAGTGAGCTGTTGATGACACCGTGGACGTAGGCAGTGCGAACAGTTGGCTTGGCAGTCACTCGGTTGAACGAATAACCCTTGTCATTCTTGGTCAGGGTGATGGTTTCAACGTCGCTGACCTTGCTGTGCAGGCTGGTCAACTGGCCTTCCGGACTCAGTTCGAACTCGAGTTTCTGGCCGCGCTTGAGCTGGCTGAACTGTTTGGCTTGCTTGTCGCTTGCCAGTACTTCGTGCACGGAGGCTGCAGGCAGACCGACTTTTTCAAACAGGGTAGACAGTGTATCGCCTTTGGAAACCACGACTTCACGGTGCCCAGGCTCTTTCGGTTTCTCAGCAGGCGCCACAGGTGCTGGCGCGGTTTCAGCGGTTTGTGCGGTGTTTTCGTCGCTGTTTTCGATTTGTGCGAACGGCGAAGCTGCGGGCTCGTTTGTGGCTTGAGCCGCATCAGCAGCGTCTTGATCTTGTGTCAGTTGTTCAGCAGGACTTTCCAGTTCAAGACTCAGAGTCGTCTTTTTGGCTTCAACATCGCTGGAGGGAAATACCAGCAGCGCCAGGCTGAGAAGGGCGGCGATTCCACTTGCGGCGAGCAGGTGGGTCTTCGGGTAAAGCGGGGGCGCTTTAGACGGTTCTGTGGTCATAGGTAATTTTTGACTTTGAAATAGATGAATTGGAAAAGATGAATGACATGATGAAGATGAAATAACTGTATAAAATATAACCAAATCATCGCTGAAGCAAGTCTACAGACCTCGGGTCTGTGGATTGGTGTCCGTGCGCCGGGCAAAACTTGTAATTGGTGCGCGTTCTTGTATGGTTGGTTCCCTTTGAATCTGAGCCTTGCGGGTCTGTTATGAAGTCGGTTGAAGAGCAGCTAGCGCTGATTAAACGTGGTGCGGAAGAACTGTTGGTCGAGTCCGAGCTGGTCGAGAAGCTCAAGCGCGGCCAACCGCTGCGTATCAAGGCTGGTTTCGATCCAACCGCTCCGGATCTGCATCTGGGTCATACGGTGCTTATTAATAAGCTGCGCCAGTTCCAGGAGCTGGGGCACCAGGTCATCTTCCTTATAGGTGACTTCACCGGGATGAT
>NZ_CP162765.1:127500-447500 GCF_054668395.1 Pseudomonas sp. S2_C11
CTTGGCGTTGGTTGTCCAAGTTTAAGGTGGTAGGCTGAGATCTTAGGTAAATCCGGGATCTTAAGGCCGAGAGCTGATGACGAGTGTTCTTTTAGAACACGAAGTGGTTGATGCCATGCTTCCAAGAAAAGCTTCTAAGCTTCAGGTAACCAGGAACCGTACCCCAAACCGACACAGGTGGTTGGGTAGAGAATACCAAGGCGCTTGAGAGAACTCGGGTGAAGGAACTAGGCAAAATGGCACCGTAACTTCGGGAGAAGGTGCGCCGGTGAGGGTGAAGGACTTGCTCCGTAAGCTCATGCCGGTCGAAGATACCAGGCCGCTGCGACTGTTTATTAAAAACACAGCACTCTGCAAACACGAAAGTGGACGTATAGGGTGTGACGCCTGCCCGGTGCCGGAAGGTTAATTGATGGGGTTAGCTAACGCGAAGCTCTTGATCGAAGCCCCGGTAAACGGCGGCCGTAACTATAACGGTCCTAAGGTAGCGAAATTCCTTGTCGGGTAAGTTCCGACCTGCACGAATGGCGTAACGATGGCGGCGCTGTCTCCACCCGAGACTCAGTGAAATTGAAATCGCTGTGAAGATGCAGTGTATCCGCGGCTAGACGGAAAGACCCCGTGAACCTTTACTATAGCTTTGCACTGGACTTTGAATTTGCTTGTGTAGGATAGGTGGGAGGCTTTGAAGCGTGGACGCCAGTTCGCGTGGAGCCATCCTTGAAATACCACCCTGGCAACTTTGAGGTTCTAACTCAGGTCCGTTATCCGGATCGAGGACAGTGTATGGTGGGTAGTTTGACTGGGGCGGTCTCCTCCTAAAGAGTAACGGAGGAGTACGAAGGTGCGCTCAGACCGGTCGGAAATCGGTCGTAGAGTATAAAGGCAAAAGCGCGCTTGACTGCGAGACAGACACGTCGAGCAGGTACGAAAGTAGGTCTTAGTGATCCGGTGGTTCTGTATGGAAGGGCCATCGCTCAACGGATAAAAGGTACTCCGGGGATAACAGGCTGATACCGCCCAAGAGTTCATATCGACGGCGGTGTTTGGCACCTCGATGTCGGCTCATCACATCCTGGGGCTGAAGCCGGTCCCAAGGGTATGGCTGTTCGCCATTTAAAGTGGTACGCGAGCTGGGTTTAGAACGTCGTGAGACAGTTCGGTCCCTATCTGCCGTGGACGTTTGAGATTTGAGAGGGGCTGCTCCTAGTACGAGAGGACCGGAGTGGACGAACCTCTGGTGTTCCGGTTGTCACGCCAGTGGCATTGCCGGGTAGCTATGTTCGGGAAAGATAACCGCTGAAAGCATCTAAGCGGGAAACTTGCCTCAAGATGAGATCTCACTGGAACCTTGAGTTCCCTGAAGGGCCGTCGAAGACTACGACGTTGATAGGTTGGGTGTGTAAGCGCTGTGAGGCGTTGAGCTAACCAATACTAATTGCCCGTGAGGCTTGACCATATAACACCCAAGCAATTTGCTGACCTGAAAAGGCACCAGATTGCGGTGTGTGAAGACGAAACGAACCGAAAGTTCGAAATTCACAAACACCTAGCTGTCACATACCCAATTTGCTGAAGCGAGGCCGTCTGGTCCCGAGTCAGTACCCGAATTTCTTGACGACCATAGAGCGTTGGAACCACCTGATCCCATCCCGAACTCAGCAGTGAAACGATGCATCGCCGATGGTAGTGTGGGGTTTCCCCATGTGAGAGTAGGTCATCGTCAAGATTAAATTCCGAAACCCCAATTGCGAAAGCAGTTGGGGTTTTGTTTTGCCTGCGAGAAATGTGCCCGCTTGATTTCTATGCAACGGCCCGGGGCATGGCTATTATGCGGGCCTCATTGTGAGGCGATACCTGCATGCTGACGTTGTTGAATCTACTGAAGGATGGACGATTCCATTCCGGACAGGACTTGGGCGTTGCCCTGGGAATTAGCCGAAGTGCTGTATGGAAGCAGCTACAACAGCTTGAAGCTGAACTTGGCCTGTCGATCCATAAAGTTCGCGGTCGCGGATATCAATTGTCGGCGCCTCTGATGCTCCTTGATCCTCTTGAAATAACCAGGAAGATGCCGCAATGGCCGGTGCGTGTGTTCGACTCCGTCGACTCGACAAATGCCGAAGCTCTGCGCTCCATCAGTGAGGGCACCCCCGCGCCGTTTTTGGTGCTCGCGGAGCGACAATTGGCAGGCCGTGGTCGTCGAGGCCGCAAGTGGGTGAGCCCATTTGCGGAAAATCTTTATTACAGCCTGGTTCTTCGAATAGATGGCGGCATGCGTCAGCTTGAGGGGTTGAGCCTTGTTGTTGGCTTGGCCGTGATGCAGACCTTGCGAAGCGCCGGCGTGCCCAATGCCGGTTTGAAGTGGCCCAACGATGTTTTGGTGGGTAACAAGAAAATAGCCGGCATCCTGCTCGAACTCGTCGGCGATCCGGCGGATGTATGTCATGTTGTATTGGGTATAGGAATCAACGTGAATATGCAGGTTGCCGATGAGGTCGACCAGCAATGGACTTCTATAAAACTGGAGTCAGGCAAAGCCTGCGATCGCAATGCTCTGGTGGTTGAGTTGAGTAATCAACTCAAAGCTTATACCCATAAACACCAGCTCAACGGGTTCGCAAGTCTGCAGGCAGAATGGGCGGAAAATCATCTGTGGCAGGGTCGATCCGTGTCGTTGATCGCGGGTAACAGCCATATCGATGGGATAGTGCTCGGGATTGATAGCCAAGGCGGGTTGCGCTTGATTGTAGATGGTGTTGAAAAAGTCTTTAGTGGTGGAGAGCTCAGCCTGAGGTTGCGTGATGATTCTTGAGCTTGACTGCGGCAATAGTTTTATCAAATGGCGCGTGCTGGATGCGTCGGCGAGTGGGCTGGTCTCGGAAGGAGTTGTAGATTCCAATCAGGCTTTGCTTGAGAGTCTACGGATCATAAAGTCGCTCTCGCTGCGCAAGTGTCGTTTGGTAAGCGTCAGGACTAACGAGGAAACCAGCGCTTTAACCGAAATGCTTGAGCGCGCGTTCGGTATTCCTATCGTGTGTGCGAAACCCGCCCGCGAGATGTCCGGTGTTCGAAACGGCTATGAAGACTATGAGCGTCTGGGGCTTGATCGCTGGCTGGCGATGCTCGGCGGCTTCCACCTGGCTGCCGGAAGTGCTTGCCTGGTTCTCGATTTCGGTACCGCGGTCACTGCCGATTTTGTCGCGGCTGACGGTGAGCATCTCGGGGGGTTCATTTGTCCTGGTATGCCTTTGATGCGAAACCAGTTGCGCACCCATACCCGTAAAATTCGTTATGGTGATGAAGCAGCAGAGCGCGCCCTTTCCAGTCACGTCCCGGGACAGACCACCGTTGAAGCGGTGGAGCGCGGTTGTTCTTTGATGCTGAGGGGCTTCGTTCTCACTCAATTAGAGCTGGCTCGAGCGTACTGGGGAGAGCAATTCGCCGTCTTTATTACGGGAGGGGATGCCGAGTTGGTTAAAGGCGTCGCGCCTGACGCCAGGGTTGTGCCCGACCTGGTTTTTGTCGGCTTGGCGATGGCTTGTCCCTTGTCTTGAGGTTTATATGCGTTGGTTGTTCCTGCTGCTGGTTGTACTCAATGTTTTTTACTATGTCTGGCATCAGCAGGAAGCGCCCTTGCGAGCCAAAGATGTAACGCCTCTTAATCTGTATCGTGGTTCGCAGCAGGATATCCGTCTGCTGAGCGAAACCGCAGGTGAAGGTCGAAGAGGCGAGGTGGCGCCGCGTCAGCAGTGCTTGTTCCTTGGTGGATTTTCTGACGAAGATTCAATTGCCAGGTTGCAACAGCGTCTGGTGGCGATGAAAGTCAATGTGCAATCCCTGCCGAAAGATGCTGCCGGAAGCGGGTACTGGCTGGCAGCTGCGCCGGACAGCCAGCGTTTGTTGGGCGATCTGCAGTTGCAAAACCTTTCCAAGGAATTCAATGAGTTAAAACATAAAATAATGCTGTGCGAAGGGGTTGCACCTGCTCAATAGTTTGCATAGAATGGCGCCCGCTCCACAGCGAACACCTTAAACGGGATTCGAAGTGAAGCGTGTCAACGCAGCTAACCTCAGGTTTTTAAATGAGAAAATGCTTGACAGGGGTTTGGCATGATATAGAATGCCGGCCTGATTAGGAGGGGTTCCCGAGCGGCCAAAGGGATCAGACTGTAAATCTGACGTCTACGACTTCGAAGGTTCGAATCCTTCTCCCTCCACCAGATTTAAGCGTGAGCTGCAGGCTCCGCGGGTATAGTTTAGTGGTAGAACCTCAGCCTTCCAAGCTGATGATGCGGGTTCGATTCCCGCTACCCGCTCCAAGTTTGCAGGTTGTGCAAAAGGGTTATGCTCTTGTAGCTCAGTTGGTAGAGCACACCCTTGGTAAGGGTGAGGTCAGCGGTTCAAATCCGCTCAAGAGCTCCATATAACAAGGCAGATATGAAAATATCTGCCTTTGTTTTAATGGTTGATATTGTTTGTCTAATTTCTTCTGTAGAGGGTGATATCGATGGCTAAGGAAAAATTTGATCGTTCCCTGCCCCACGTCAACGTTGGGACCATTGGTCACGTTGACCACGGTAAAACCACTCTGACTGCTGCTCTGACTCGCGTTTGCTCCGAAGTTTTCGGTTCTGCAATCGTTGACTTCGACAAGATCGACAGTGCACCAGAAGAAAAAGCTCGCGGTATCACCATCAACACCGCGCACGTTGAGTACAACTCGAAGATCCGTCACTACGCTCACGTTGACTGCCCAGGTCACGCTGACTACGTGAAGAACATGATCACCGGTGCTGCTCAGATGGACGGCGCTATCCTGGTTTGCTCGGCCGCTGATGGTCCGATGCCGCAAACCCGTGAGCACATCCTGCTGTCCCGTCAGGTTGGCGTTCCGTACATCGTGGTCTTCCTGAACAAGGCTGACCTGGTAGACGACGCTGAGCTGCTGGAACTGGTTGAGATGGAAGTTCGTGACCTGCTGTCGACTTACGACTTCCCGGGCGACGACACTCCGATCATCATCGGTTCGGCTCGTATGGCGCTGGAAGGCAAAGACGACAACGAGATGGGCACCACTGCCGTCAAGAAACTGGTTGAAACTCTGGATGCCTACATCCCGGAACCAGTTCGTATGATCGACAAGCCATTCCTGATGCCAATCGAAGACGTATTCTCGATCTCGGGTCGCGGTACTGTTGTGACTGGTCGTATCGAGCGCGGTATCGTTCGCGTTCAGGACCCGCTGGAAATCGTTGGTCTGCGTGACACCACCGTTACTACTTGCACCGGTGTTGAAATGTTCCGCAAGCTGCTCGACGAAGGTCGTGCTGGCGAGAACTGCGGCGTTCTGCTGCGTGGTACAAAGCGTGACGACGTTGAGCGTGGCCAGGTTCTGGTCAAGCCAGGTTCGGTCAAGCCGCACACCAAGTTCACCGCAGAAGTTTACGTTCTGAGCAAGGAAGAAGGTGGTCGTCACACTCCGTTCTTCAAAGGCTATCGTCCACAGTTCTACTTCCGTACTACTGACGTGACTGGTAACTGCGAGCTGCCAGAAGGCGTTGAAATGGTAATGCCAGGTGACAACATTCAGATGACTGTTACCCTGATCAAAACCATCGCGATGGAAGACGGTCTGCGTTTCGCTATCCGTGAAGGCGGTCGTACCGTCGGCGCTGGTGTCGTAGCCAAAATCATCGAATAAGCGGTTGTAATGTATTTTTCGGGCCGGCATAATGGTCGGCCTGATTTTGTTTTAGGTCAGTAGCTCAATTGGCAGAGCGACGGTCTCCAAAACCGTAGGTTGGGGGTTCGATTCCCTCCTGACCTGCCAGATTCACTCGGTGTGTCTGGCTTTCTTTTCACAGGATCTTCATAGATGACTCCTAAAGCTGAAGCTCAAGGCTCTCGCTTCGATCTGCTCAAGTGGCTTGTAGTAGTCGCTTTGGTGGTTGTTGGCGTTGTTGGCAATCAGTATTACGCTGCTTCGCCGATCCTGTACCGTGTACTCGCTTTGCTTGCCATTGCTGCTGTAGCTGCCTTTGTAGGCTTGCAGACCGCGAAGGGCAAGTCTTTCTTTGTGCTGGTTAAGGAAGCTCGCACCGAGATTCGTAAAGTCGTGTGGCCAACTCGCCAAGAAACCACGCAGACCACGCTGATTGTCGTGGCTGTTGTTCTGGTTATGGCGTTGCTGTTGTGGGGTCTTGATTCCCTGCTCGGCTGGCTTGTTTCCTTGATTGTCGGCTAAGGGTGTCCCGTGGCTAAGCGTTGGTATGTTGTGCATGCTTACTCGGGTTACGAGAAGCATGTGATGCGCTCGCTGATCGAGCGCGTAAAGCTGGCTGGCATGGAAGATGGCTTCGGCGAGATTCTGGTTCCCACTGAAGAAGTGGTTGAGATGCGTAACGGCCAGAAGCGCAAAAGCGAACGGAAGTTCTTTCCAGGCTATGTGCTGGTCCAGATGGATATGAACGAGGGTACTTGGCACTTGGTCAAGGATACTCCTCGGGTGATGGGTTTTATCGGCGGTACCGCTGACAAGCCTGCGCCAATTACAGATAAAGAGGCAGAAGCGATTCTGCGTCGCGTTGCTGATGGTAGCGACAAGCCGAAGCCGAAGACTTTGTTCGAGCCGGGCGAGACGGTACGTGTCAATGACGGTCCATTCGCTGATTTCAACGGCGTTGTGGAAGAAGTTAACTACGAAAAGAGCCGGATCCAAGTGGCAGTGCTCATTTTCGGTCGCTCTACTCCGGTGGAGCTCGAGTTCAGTCAGGTCGAGAAGGTCTAACTGGACAAGCAATCCCAACCCCGCAGCCTTAGGCTGTGGGGTTTTGTCGTCACTGGGATAAACGCGCAAGTAACCGGGGAGCCTTTCGAGGCGTTCGAACCCGTAATTGGAGTGCCTCATGGCCAAGAAGATTACCGCTTACATCAAGCTGCAAGTGAAGGCCGCTCAGGCTAACCCAAGTCCACCGGTTGGTCCTGCTCTGGGTCAGCACGGCGTGAACATCATGGAATTCTGCAAGGCTTTTAACGCCCGTACCCAGGGTCTTGAGCCAGGTCTGCCGACTCCAGTGATCATCACTGTCTACAGCGACCGTAGCTTCACTTTCGAAACCAAATCCACCCCTGCTTCGGTTCTGCTGAAGAAGGCGGCCGGTCTGACCAGCGGTTCCGCTCGTCCGAACACCGTTAAGGTTGGCACCGTTACCCGTGCTCAGCTGGAAGAAATCGCGAAAACCAAAAACGCGGATCTGACTGCAGCTGATATGGATGCAGCCGTGCGTACTATCGCCGGTTCTGCTCGTAGCATGGGCCTTAACGTGGAGGGTGTGTAATGGCTAAGCTGACCAAGCGTCAAAAGGCTATCGCCGGCAAAATCGAAGCAGGCAAGGCCTACAACATTGTAGACGCCGCTGCTCTGCTGGCCGAGCTGTCGACTGTCAAGTTCAGCGAGTCGTTCGACGTTGCTGTAAACCTGGGTGTAGACCCGCGTAAATCCGACCAGGTTGTTCGTAGCGCTACTGTGCTGCCACACGGCACTGGCAAGACCGTTCGCGTTGCTGTGTTCACCCAGGGTCCAGCTGCTGAGGCCGCTCTGGCTGCCGGCGCTGATCGTGTAGGTATGGACGACCTGGCTGCCGAAATGAAAGGCGGCGACCTGAACTATGACGTAGTGATCGCATCCCCGGATGCCATGCGCGTTGTAGGTCAGTTGGGTCAGATCCTCGGTCCACGTGGCCTGATGCCTAACCCTAAAGTCGGCACCGTAACTCCAGACGTAGCCAACGCGGTCAAGAACGCCAAGGCTGGTCAGGTTCGTTATCGCACCGACAAAAACGGCATCATCCACACTTCCGTTGGCAAGATCGGCTTCGACGCCGTCAAGCTGAAGGAAAACGTTGAAGCCCTGATCGCTGATCTGAAGCGTATCAAGCCAGCTTCCTCGAAAGGTATTTACGTCAAGCGCGTTACCCTGAGCACCACTATGGGCCCAGGTCTGGTTATCGACCAGAGCTCGCTCGACGCGTAAGACAAAGGTTGGCGCGGATTGTCGCGCCAATTGAAAGATTGGGGTCCCTGCCTGGCGGGGGCTATCCAAGACCGTAGGCGGCGCAAGCCTTAAACCTCAAGCCTACGCAGATGGTGCTCCCGGTTCCTTACCGAATCAGACACCAAAACGACATTCGGTTCCGATCGAATGAAACGGTAACAAGCAGGAGTTAAACCCGTGGCAATTAATCTCGAAGACAAGAAGGCCATCGTCGCTGAAGTCAACGAGGCTGCCAAAGTCGCTCTGTCCGCTGTCGTGGTTGATGCACGTGGCGTAACAGTAGGCGCAATGACCGGACTCCGTAAAGAGGCTCGTGAAGCTGGCGTTTACGTACGTGTTGTACGTAACACCCTGCTCAAGCGCGCTGTTGCTGACACTCAATACAGTGTCCTCAACGACGTGTTCACCGGCCCGACCCTGATTGCATTCTCGAACGAACATCCGGGCGCTGCTGCCCGTATCTTCAAAGAGTTTGCCAAGGGTCAGGACAAGTTCGAGATCAAGGCAGCTGCGTTCGAGGGCAAGTTCCTCGCAGCTAATCAGATCGACGTACTGGCAACTCTGCCGACCCGTGACGAAGCAATTTCTCAGCTGATGAGCGTGATTCAAGGCGCAACCAGCAAATTGGCTCGTACTCTGGCGGCAATTCGCGACCAGAAAGAAGCTGCCGCAGCCTAAGGCTCGTCACTTTTCGCGTTTTTTGTTTATTTCGATGGTCGCGTAGGCCGTCCCCCAATTCAGGAATTGAGTCATGTCTCTGACTAACGAACAAATCATCGAAGCAATCGGCCAGAAATCCGTAGTGGAAATCGTTGAGCTGATCAAAGCGATGGAAGAAACCTTCGGTGTTACCGCTGCTGCCGCTTCGGCTGGCCCAGCTGTAGCTGCTGCTGCTGTTGAAGAGCAAACCGAGTTCAACGTTGTTCTGCTGGAAGCTGGCGAGAAGAAGGTTAACGTGATCAAGGCAGTTCGTGAGCTGACTGGTCTGGGCCTGAAAGAAGCCAAAGAGAAAGTAGACGGCGCTCCTCAGGTTGTAGCTGAAGGCGTTTCGAAAGAAGCGGCTGAAGACGCCAAGAAGAAGCTGGAAGAAGCAGGCGCTAAAGTCGAGCTGAAGTAAGCATCGACTTTGCTCCTCCAGCCCGAGCGTCAAGCGACAGGCTGATGGCTGGTGGCTCTTGCCACCGGCCTTTTTCCGTTATTGGCAGCCGACTGGGTCGGTGCTGATAAAGGCGCTGTAACCACCCGATGCGGTGGCGCAAACCATGGGGTTTGCACGATTTTCTGGCTGCTCCCGTCGGGAGGGGCCAAACAAGCAGGTGACCAAGCTGGGGAACGCTGATGGCTTACTCATATACTGAGAAAAAACGTATCCGCAAGGACTTTAGCAAGTTGCCGGACGTCATGGATGTGCCTTACCTCCTGGCCATCCAGCTGGATTCGTATCGTGAATTCTTGCAAGCGGGAGCGACTAAAGATCAGTTCCGCGACGTGGGCCTGCATGCGGCCTTCAAATCCGTTTTCCCGATCATCAGCTACTCCGGCAATGCTGCGCTGGAGTACGTCGGTTATCGCCTGGGCGAACCGGCATTTGATGTCAAAGAATGCGTATTGCGCGGTGTAACTTTCGCCGTACCTTTGCGGGTAAAAGTGCGCCTGATCATCTTCGACAAAGAATCGTCGAACAAAGCGATCAAGGACATCAAAGAGCAAGAAGTCTACATGGGTGAAATCCCCCTGATGACTGAGAACGGTACCTTCGTAATCAACGGTACCGAGCGTGTTATCGTTTCCCAGCTGCACCGTTCCCCGGGCGTGTTCTTCGACCACGACCGCGGCAAGACGCACAGCTCCGGCAAACTGCTGTACTCGGCTCGCATCATTCCTTACCGCGGTTCGTGGCTGGACTTCGAATTCGACCCGAAAGACTGTGTCTTCGTGCGTATCGACCGTCGTCGCAAACTGCCGGCTTCGGTACTGCTGCGCGCACTCGGTTACACCACCGAAGAGGTGCTGGACGCGTTCTATACCACCAACGTATTCCACCTGAGCGGCGAAACCCTCAGCCTGGAACTGGTGCCATCGCGCCTGCGTGGTGAAGTTGCGGTTCTGGACATCCAGGACGAGAAGGGCAAGGTCATCGTTGAGCAAGGCCGCCGTATTACCGCGCGCCACATCAACCAGATCGAGAAAGCCGGTATCAAGACGCTGGACGTGCCACTGGACTACGTCCTCGGCCGCACCACCGCCAAGGCTATCGTGCACCCGGCTACCGGCGAAATCCTGGCCGAATGCAACACCGAGCTGAACACTGAAGTCCTGGCAAAGATCGCCAAGGCCCAGGTGGTTCGCATCGAGACCCTGTACACCAACGACATCGACTGCGGTCCGTTCGTCTCCGACACGCTGAAGATCGACTCCACCAGCAACCAATTGGAAGCGCTGGTCGAGATCTATCGCATGATGCGTCCAGGCGAGCCGCCAACCAAAGACGCTGCCGAGACCCTGTTCAACAACCTGTTCTTCAGCCCTGAGCGTTATGACCTGTCTGCGGTCGGCCGGATGAAGTTCAACCGTCGTATCGGTCGTACCGAGATCGAAGGTTCGGGCGTGCTGTGCAAGGAAGACATCGTCGCGGTCCTGAAGACTCTGGTCGACATCCGCAACGGTAAAGGCATCGTCGATGACATCGACCACTTGGGTAACCGTCGTGTTCGCTGCGTAGGCGAAATGGCCGAGAACCAGTTCCGCGTTGGCCTGGTACGTGTTGAGCGTGCGGTCAAAGAGCGTCTGTCGATGGCTGAAAGCGAAGGCCTGATGCCGCAAGACCTGATCAACGCCAAGCCAGTGGCTGCGGCGGTGAAAGAGTTCTTCGGTTCCAGCCAGCTGTCGCAGTTCATGGACCAGAACAACCCGCTGTCCGAGATCACCCACAAGCGTCGTGTCTCTGCACTCGGCCCTGGCGGTCTGACTCGTGAGCGCGCAGGCTTCGAAGTCCGTGACGTACACCCGACTCACTACGGTCGTGTCTGCCCGATTGAAACGCCGGAAGGTCCGAACATCGGCCTGATCAACTCCCTGGCTGCGTACGCTCGCACCAACCAGTACGGCTTCCTGGAAAGCCCGTACCGCGTGGTGAAAGAGGGTGTGGTCACCGACGAGATCGTGTTCCTGTCCGCTATTGAAGAAGCCGATCACGTGATCGCGCAGGCTTCGGCGACCATGAACGAGCAGAAAGTCCTGATCGACGAACTGGTTGCCGTACGTCACCTGAACGAATTCACCGTCAAGGCGCCGGAAGACGTCACCCTGATGGACGTTTCGCCGAAGCAGGTTGTGTCGGTTGCAGCGTCGCTGATTCCGTTCCTTGAGCACGACGACGCCAACCGTGCGTTGATGGGTTCGAACATGCAGCGTCAGGCTGTACCGACTCTGCGCGCTGACAAGCCGCTGGTAGGTACCGGCATGGAGCGTAACGTAGCCCGTGACTCCGGCGTTTGCGTCGTGGCTCGTCGTGGTGGCGTGATCGACTCCGTCGACGCCAGCCGTATCGTGGTTCGTGTTGCCGATGACGAAGTTGAAACCGGTGAAGCCGGTGTCGACATCTACAACCTGACCAAATACACCCGCTCGAACCAGAACACCTGCATCAACCAGCGTCCGCTGGTACGTAAAGGTGATCGGGTTCAGCGTAGCGACATCATGGCCGACGGCCCGTCCACCGACATGGGTGAGCTGGCACTGGGTCAGAACATGCGCATCGCGTTCATGGCATGGAACGGCTTCAACTTCGAAGACTCCATCTGCCTGTCCGAGCGTGTTGTTCAGGAAGACCGTTTCACCACGATCCACATTCAGGAACTGACCTGTGTGGCCCGTGACACCAAGCTTGGCCCAGAGGAAATCACTGCGGACATCCCGAACGTGGGTGAAGCTGCACTGAACAAGCTGGACGAAGCCGGTATCGTATACGTAGGTGCTGAAGTAGGCGCAGGCGACATCCTGGTGGGTAAGGTCACTCCGAAAGGCGAGACCCAACTGACTCCGGAAGAAAAACTGCTGCGTGCAATCTTCGGTGAAAAAGCCAGCGACGTTAAAGACACCTCCCTGCGCGTGCCAACCGGCACCAAAGGTACTGTCATCGACGTACAGGTCTTCACCCGCGACGGCGTTGAGCGTGATGCTCGTGCACTGTCGATCGAGAAGTCCCAGCTGGACGAGATCCGCAAGGATCTGAACGAAGAGTTCCGCATCGTTGAAGGCGCGACTTTCGAACGTCTGCGTTCCGCACTGGTAGGCCACAAGGCCGAAGGCGGCGCCGGCCTGAAGAAAGGTCAGGACATCACCGACGAAGTACTCGACGGTCTTGAGCACGGCCAGTGGTTCAAACTGCGCATGGCTGAAGATGCGCTGAACGAGCAGCTCGAGAAGGCTCAGGCCTACATCGTTGATCGTCGCCGTCTGCTGGACGACAAGTTCGAAGACAAGAAGCGCAAACTGCAGCAGGGCGATGACCTGGCTCCAGGCGTGCTGAAAATCGTCAAGGTTTACCTGGCAATCCGTCGCCGCATCCAGCCGGGCGACAAGATGGCCGGTCGTCACGGTAACAAGGGTGTGGTCTCCGTGATCATGCCGGTTGAAGACATGCCGCACGATGCCAATGGCACCCCGGTCGACGTAGTCCTCAACCCGCTGGGCGTACCTTCGCGTATGAACGTTGGTCAGATTCTCGAAACCCACCTGGGCCTCGCGGCCAAAGGTCTGGGCGAGAAGATCAACCGGATGGTCGAAGAGCAGCGTAAAGTCGCTGAACTGCGCACTTTCCTGGACGAGATCTACAACCAGATCGGCGGTCGTAACGAAGATCTGGACAGCTTCTCCGATCAGGAAATCCTCGATCTGGCGAACAACCTGCGTGGCGGCGTTCCAATGGCCACTCCAGTGTTCGACGGCGCCAAGGAAAGCGAAATCAAGGCCATGCTGAAACTGGCAGACCTGCCGGAAAGCGGCCAGATGCAGCTGACCGACGGCCGTACCGGCAACAAGTTCGAGCGTCCAGTTACCGTTGGCTACATGTACATGCTGAAGCTGAACCACTTGGTAGACGACAAGATGCACGCGCGTTCTACCGGTTCTTACAGCCTGGTTACCCAGCAGCCGCTGGGTGGTAAGGCGCAGTTCGGTGGTCAGCGTTTCGGGGAGATGGAGGTCTGGGCACTGGAAGCATACGGTGCTGCTTACACTCTGCAAGAAATGCTCACAGTGAAGTCGGACGATGTGAACGGCCGTACCAAGATGTACAAGAACATCGTGGATGGCGATCACCGTATGGAGCCGGGCATGCCCGAGTCCTTCAACGTGTTGATCAAGGAAATTCGTTCCCTCGGCATCGATATCGATCTGGAAACCGAATAACACGTGACGCGAATCGAGAGCGGGGCAGGATTGCCCGCTCTCTGCTCCGCCAGGAGGAAAGGCCTTGAAAGACCTACTGAATTTGCTGAAAAACCAGGGTCAAGTCGAAGAGTTCGACGCCATCCGTATCGGATTGGCCTCGCCGGAGATGATCCGTTCGTGGTCGTTCGGTGAAGTTAAAAAGCCGGAAACCATCAACTACCGTACGTTCAAACCTGAGCGTGACGGCCTGTTCTGCGCCAAGATCTTTGGCCCGGTAAAGGATTACGAGTGCCTGTGCGGTAAGTACAAGCGCTTGAAGCACCGTGGTGTGATCTGCGAGAAGTGCGGCGTTGAAGTTGCACTGGCCAAGGTTCGTCGTGAGCGCATGGCGCACATCGAGCTGGCTTCGCCGGTTGCCCACATCTGGTTCCTGAAGTCGCTGCCGTCCCGTATCGGCCTGCTGATGGACATGACCCTGCGTGATATCGAGCGCGTTCTCTACTTCGAGAGCTATGTCGTTATCGATCCAGGCATGACCACCCTTGAAAAAGGTCAGCTGCTGAACGACGAACAGTACTTCGAAGCGCTTGAAGAGTTCGGAGACGATTTCGACGCCCGCATGGGTGCCGAAGCTGTCCGTGAACTGCTGCACGCTATCGACCTGGAGCACGAGATTGGCCGTCTGCGCGAAGAGATTCCGCAAACCAACTCGGAAACCAAGATCAAGAAGCTGTCCAAGCGTCTGAAGTTGATGGAAGCCTTCCAGGGTTCCGGCAACCTGCCAGAGTGGATGGTGCTGACCGTTCTGCCGGTTCTGCCGCCAGATCTGCGTCCACTGGTCCCGCTGGATGGCGGTCGTTTCGCGACCTCCGACCTCAACGATCTGTATCGTCGAGTGATCAACCGTAACAACCGTTTGAAGCGCCTGCTGGATCTGTCGGCTCCGGACATCATCGTGCGCAACGAAAAGCGCATGTTGCAGGAAGCTGTCGATGCACTGCTCGACAACGGTCGTCGTGGCCGCGCTATCACCGGTTCCAACAAGCGTCCTCTGAAATCCCTGGCTGACATGATCAAGGGTAAGCAGGGTCGTTTCCGTCAGAACTTGCTCGGTAAGCGTGTTGACTACTCCGGTCGTTCGGTAATTACCGTAGGCCCGACCCTGCGTCTGCACCAGTGCGGTCTGCCGAAGAAGATGGCTCTCGAGCTGTTCAAGCCGTTCATTTTCGGCAAGCTGGAAATGCGTGGTCTGGCGACCACCATCAAAGCGGCCAAGAAAATGGTCGAGCGCGAACTGCCAGAGGTTTGGGACGTTCTAGCTGAAGTGATTCGCGAACACCCGGTTCTTCTCAACCGTGCACCAACCCTTCACCGTCTGGGTATCCAGGCGTTTGAACCGGTACTGATCGAAGGTAAGGCTATCCAGCTGCACCCGCTGGTCTGCGCCGCGTACAACGCTGACTTCGACGGCGACCAAATGGCCGTGCACGTACCGCTGACACTGGAAGCCCAGCTCGAAGCGCGTGCGTTGATGATGTCGACCAACAACATTCTGTCGCCAGCCAACGGTGAGCCAATCATCGTTCCGTCGCAGGACGTTGTATTGGGTCTGTACTACATGACTCGTGAAGCGATCAACGCCAAGGGCGAAGGTCGTGTGTTCGCGGATCTGCAGGAAGTCGACCGTGTGTTCCGTGCCGGCGAAGCCGCACTGCACGCCAAGGTCAAGGTTCGTATCAACGAAACCGTCAACGACCGTGACGGCAACAGCGTGAGCGGTACCCGTATCGTCGACACCACTGTCGGCCGTGCGCTGCTGTTCCAGGTTGTGCCGAAAGGTCTGTCGTTCGACGTCGTCAACCTGCCGATGAAGAAAAAGGCGATCTCCAAGCTGATCAACCAGTGCTACCGCGTGGTTGGTCTGAAAGAGACCGTGATCTTCGCTGACCAGTTGATGTACACCGGTTTCGCTTACTCGACCATCTCCGGCGTTTCGATCGGTGTTAACGACTTCGTTATCCCGGATGAAAAAGCCCGCATCATCGGTGCAGCCACCGACGAAGTGAAAGAAATCGAGAGTCAGTACGCCTCCGGCCTGGTAACCCAGGGCGAGAAGTACAACAAAGTGATCGACCTCTGGTCGAAAGCGAACGACGAAGTTTCCAAGGCGATGATGGCCAACCTCTCGAAAGAGAAAGTCATCGACCGTCACGGCGACGAAGTCGACCAAGAGTCTTTCAACTCGATGTACATGATGGCCGACTCGGGTGCGCGGGGTTCCGCAGCACAGATTCGTCAGCTGGCCGGTATGCGTGGTCTGATGGCCAAGCCGGACGGTTCCATCATTGAAACGCCGATTACTGCGAACTTCCGTGAAGGTTTGAGCGTACTTCAGTACTTCATCTCGACTCACGGTGCTCGTAAAGGTCTGGCGGATACCGCGTTGAAAACTGCGAACTCCGGTTACCTGACTCGTCGTCTGGTAGACGTGGCGCAGGATCTGGTAGTAACCGAGATCGATTGCGGCACCGAACACGGTCTGCTGATGACTCCGCACATTGAAGGCGGTGACGTTGTAGAGCCGTTGGGTGAGCGCGTATTGGGTCGTGTGATTGCCCGTGACGTGTTCAAGCCGGGTACCGAGGACGTTATCGTTCCTGCTGGCACTCTGGTTGACGAGAAGTGGGTCGAGTTCATCGAGCTGAACAGCATCGACGAAGTGATCGTGCGTTCGCCGATCAGCTGCGAAACCCGCTACGGCATCTGCGCCAAGTGCTACGGCCGTGATCTGGCTCGTGGTCACCAGGTGAACATCGGTGAAGCGGTCGGCGTTATCGCTGCCCAGTCCATCGGTGAGCCGGGTACCCAGCTGACCATGCGTACGTTCCACATCGGTGGTGCGGCAAGCCGTACTTCCGCAGCCGACAGCGTTCAGGTGAAGAATGGCGGTACCGTCCGTCTGCACAACCTGAAGCACGTTGAGCGAGTGGATGGCCATCTGGTTGCTGTGTCCCGTTCCGGTGAGCTGGCAATCGCGGACGATTTCGGTCGTGAGCGCGAGCGTTACAAGCTGCCGTACGGTGCTGTGATTTCGGTTAAAGAAGGTGACAAGGTCGACGCTGGCGCAATCGTGGCCAAGTGGGATCCGCACACTCACCCGATCGTTACCGAAATGAAAGGTACCGTGACCTACGTGGGCATGGAAGAAGGCATCACGATCAAGCGTCAGACTGACGAATTGACCGGTATGACCAACATTGAAGTACTCGACGCGAAAGATCGTCCAGCTGCCGGCAAGGAAATCCGTCCAGCAGTGAAGATGGTCGACGACAACGGCAAGGATCTGTTGCTGCCAGGCACTGACGTTATCGCTCAGTACTTCCTGCCAGCCAACGCCCTGGTCGGTGTGGCTGACGGTGCGAAGATTGCGATCGGTGATGTTATCGCTCGTATCCCGCAGGAAACTTCGAAGACCCGTGACATCACCGGTGGTCTGCCGCGTGTTGCCGACCTGTTTGAAGCGCGTCGTCCGAAAGAAGCGTCGATTCTGGCTGAAGTCAGCGGCACCATCGCGTTCGGTAAAGAGACCAAGGGCAAGCGCCGTCTGGTCATTACCCCGAACGACGGTAGCGATCCGTACGAAGAGCTGATTCCGAAGTGGCGTCACCTGAACGTCTTCGAAGGCGAACAGGTAAACCGCGGCGAAGTTATCTCCGACGGTCCAAGCGATCCGCACGACATCCTGCGTCTGCTGGGTGTAAGCGCGCTGGCCAAGTACATCGTCAACGAGATCCAGGACGTTTATCGTCTGCAAGGCGTGAAGATCAACGACAAGCACATCGAGACCATCCTGCGTCAGATGCTGCGTAAAGTTGAGATCTCCGAATCCGGCGATTCCAGCTTCATCAAGGGCGACCAGATGGAACTGACTCACGTTCTGGTAGAGAACGAGCGTCTGAGCGCGGAAGACAAGTTTGTCTCCAAGTTTACTCGCGTTCTGCTGGGTATCACCAAGGCGTCGTTGTCCACCGAATCGTTCATCTCGGCGGCTTCCTTCCAGGAAACCACCCGCGTACTGACCGAAGCGGCAGTCACCGGCAAGCGCGATTACCTGCGCGGCCTGAAAGAAAACGTAGTCGTGGGTCGTCTGATCCCGGCCGGTACCGGTCTTGCCTATCACAGCGAGCGCAAGCGTCGCCGTGATGCCGACAAGCCGTTGCGCGTAAGCGCCAGTGAAGTGGAAGCTGCACTGACCGAAGCGCTGAACTCGAGCGGTAACTGAGTTCTGCGATAAACGAGAGTGAGGCCCTGATCGCTCCGTTCGTCGAATCGAGACATCAAGTCAAGGTTCGATGGGCGGGGAGGTCGGGGCCTTGCCTTGACTGGAATCAAGATCCTCTTTAGACTCTTGATCCCCTAAATTTGGCGGGAATTCGTTCCTGCCATTTTGCTTTTCTTGCAAGACAATAGCGTCGCAAGACAACAGTGGAGCTAGTAGATGGCAACTATCAACCAGCTGGTACGTCAGCCGCGTAAGCGTATCGTCGAGAAATCCGACGTACCTGCGCTGCAGAACTGCCCGCAACGTCGTGGCGTGTGCACCCGTGTGTACACCACCACGCCGAAAAAACCTAACTCGGCACTGCGTAAAGTATGCCGTGTGCGTCTGACCAACGGTTTCGAGGTTTCCTCGTACATCGGTGGTGAAGGCCACAACCTGCAAGAGCACAGCGTGGTACTGATCCGCGGCGGTCGTGTAAAAGACTTGCCAGGTGTTCGTTACCACACCGTTCGCGGCTCCTTGGATACTTCCGGCGTTAAAGGCCGTAACCAGGGTCGTTCGAAGTACGGTACCAAGCGTCCGAAGTAATCGGCCGTTTTGCAGATTTTTATTTTATTGAGTCGATAAGAGTAAGGTCGGGCACGCATCCTCTGGATCTGTCCCGAGCTAACCTGAAGACCGCTTGAGGGCTTATCATGCCAAGACGTCGCGTAGCAGCAAAGCGTGAGATTCTGGACGATCCGAAATACGGAAGCCAGATCCTCGCCAAATTCATGAACCACGTTATGGAAAGCGGCAAGAAAGCCGTTGCCGAGCGTATCGTTTATGGTGCCCTGGAAACCGTTGCGGCCCGTAAGGCTGGCACCGATCCCCTGGAACTCTTCGAAAAAGCACTCGACGCCATCGCTCCGCTGGTCGAAGTGAAGTCGCGCCGCGTTGGTGGTGCTACTTACCAGGTTCCGGTCGAGGTTCGTCCTTCCCGTCGTAACGCTCTGGCAATGCGCTGGTTGGTAGACTTCGCCCGTAAGCGCGGCGAGAAGTCTATGGCTCTGCGTTTGGCTGGCGAACTGCTGGATGCTGCTGAAGGTAAAGGTGCTGCTGTTAAGAAGCGTGAAGACGTGCACCGTATGGCCGAAGCTAACAAAGCTTTCTCGCACTACCGCTTCTAATTTTAGCTTCACTAATTTTGCGAGGGCTTTATGGCTCGTACTACTCCGATTAGCCGCTACCGTAACATCGGTATCGTCGCTCACGTGGATGCTGGTAAAACCACCACCACCGAGCGCGTACTGTTTTACACCGGCAAAAGTCACAAAATGGGCGAGGTGCATGATGGCGCCGCGACCACAGACTGGATGGTTCAGGAGCAGGAGCGTGGTATTACCATTACTTCTGCTGCCATTACCGCCTTCTGGAAAGGTTCCGAGAAGCAGTACTCTCACGAGCACCGTTTCAACGTAATCGATACCCCGGGCCACGTTGACTTCACCATTGAAGTTGAGCGTTCCCTGCGCGTACTCGACGGCGCTGTCGTTGTGTTCTGCGGTACTTCGGGTGTTGAGCCGCAGTCGGAAACCGTATGGCGTCAAGCCAACAAATACGGCGTTCCACGTCTTGTTTACGTAAACAAGATGGACCGTGCCGGCGCCAACTTCCTGCGCGTGATCGGTCAGATCAAGCAGCGTCTGGGTCACACTCCGGTGCCGATCCAGTTGGCCATCGGTTCCGAAGACAACTTCCAGGGTCAGATCGATCTGATCAACATGCAAGCTGTCTACTGGAACGACTCCGACAAAGGTATGGTTCCTGTTCGCAAGGACATTCCTGCCGAGCTGCAAGAGCTGGCGGAAGAGTGGCGCAACAACATGGTTGAAGCTGCCGCCGAAGCCAACGAAGAGCTGATGAACAAGTACCTGGAAGGCGAAGAGCTGTCGATCGAAGAGATCAAGGCTGCTTTGCGTCAGCGTACTATCGCCGGCGAAATCGTTCTGGCCGTTTGCGGTTCTTCGTTCAAGAACAAGGGCGTTCCCCTGGTTCTCGACGCCGTTATCGACTACCTGCCTGCTCCGACCGACATTCCTGCTATCAAGGGTTCCAACCCTGATAACGAGGAAGAAGAGATGGAGCGTCATGCAGACGACAACGAGCCTTTCGCGGCTCTGGCGTTCAAGATCGCTACCGACCCATTCGTGGGTACTCTGACCTTCGTCCGCGTTTACTCGGGCGTGTTGAACTCCGGCGACGGCGTGATCAACTCGGTCAAAGGCAAGAAAGAGCGCGTGGGTCGTATGGTGCAAATGCACGCAAACGCCCGTGAAGAGATCAAGGAAGTACGCGCTGGTGACATCGCGGCCCTGATCGGCATGAAGGACGTCACCACTGGTGAAACCCTCTGCAACGCTGACAAGCCAATCATCCTGGTTCGCATGGACTTCCCGGAGCCGGTTATTTCGGTTGCTGTAGAGCCTAAGACCAAGGATGACCAGGAAAAAATGGGTATCGCTCTGGGCAAACTTGCTCAGGAAGACCCGTCTTTCCGCGTTAAAACTGATGAAGAGACTGGTCAGACGATCATCTCCGGCATGGGCGAGCTGCACCTGGACATCCTGGTTGACCGGATGCGCCGTGAGTTCAACGTCGAAGCCAACATCGGCAAGCCTCAGGTTTCGTATCGTGAGCGCATCACGAAGAACTGTGAAATCGAAGGCAAGTTCGTTCGTCAGTCCGGTGGTCGCGGCCAGTTCGGTCACTGCTGGATCCGTTTTGCTCCTGCTGACGAAGGTCAGGAAGGTCTGCAATTCGTGAACGAAGTTGTAGGTGGTGTGGTTCCTAAGGAATACATCCCGGCTATCCAGAAGGGTATCGAAGAGCAGATGAAGAACGGCGTTGTTGCCGGCTATCCGCTGATCGGCCTGAAGGCTACCGTGTTCGATGGTTCTTACCACGACGTCGACTCCAACGAGATGGCGTTTAAAGTGGCTGCTTCCATGGCGACCAAGCAACTGGCCCAGAAGGGTGGTGGTGAGTTGCTCGAGCCGATCATGGCGGTAGAGGTTGTTACGCCTGAAGACTATATGGGTGATGTGATGGGCGACCTTAACCGTCGTCGCGGCATGATCCAGGGTATGGAAGACACAGTGTCCGGCAAGGTTATCCGTGCCGAGGTTCCACTGGGTGAGATGTTCGGTTATGCGACCGACGTTCGTTCCATGTCCCAGGGTCGCGCAAGCTACTCTATGGAATTCAAAAAATATGATACGGCTCCGTCGCACATCGTCGAATCCGTAACCAAAAAACAAGGCTGATTCAGCCCCTTTAGGCTAGGAGTTAATTGTCGTGGCTAAAGAAAAATTTGATCGTTCCCTACCGCACGTCAACGTTGGCACCATCGGTCACGTTGACCACGGTAAAACCACTCTGACTGCTGCTCTGACTCGCGTTTGCTCCGAAGTTTTCGGTTCTGCAATCGTTGACTTCGACAAGATCGACAGTGCACCAGAAGAAAAAGCTCGCGGTATCACCATCAATACCGCGCACGTTGAGTACAACTCGAAGATCCGTCACTACGCTCACGTTGACTGCCCAGGTCACGCTGACTACGTGAAGAACATGATCACCGGTGCTGCTCAGATGGACGGCGCTATCCTGGTTTGCTCGGCCGCTGATGGTCCGATGCCGCAAACCCGTGAGCACATCCTGCTGTCCCGTCAGGTTGGCGTTCCGTACATCGTGGTCTTCCTGAACAAGGCTGACCTGGTAGACGACGCTGAGCTGCTGGAACTGGTTGAGATGGAAGTTCGTGACCTGCTGTCGACTTACGACTTCCCGGGCGACGACACTCCGATCATCATCGGTTCGGCTCGTATGGCGCTGGAAGGCAAAGACGACAACGAGATGGGCACCACTGCCGTCAAGAAACTGGTTGAAACTCTGGATGCCTACATCCCAGAGCCAGTTCGTATGATCGACAAGCCATTCCTGATGC
This sequence comes from Pseudomonas sp. S2_C11, assembly GCF_054668395.1. Lineage (NCBI taxonomy): Bacteria > Pseudomonadati > Pseudomonadota > Gammaproteobacteria > Pseudomonadales > Pseudomonadaceae > Pseudomonas > Pseudomonas sp. S2_C11. The sequence continues at coordinate 149,218 of NZ_CP162765.1, forward strand.
CAATCGAAGACGTATTCTCGATCTCGGGTCGCGGTACTGTTGTGACTGGTCGTATCGAGCGCGGTATCGTTCGCGTTCAGGATCCGCTGGAAATCGTTGGTCTGCGTGACACCACCGTTACTACTTGCACCGGTGTTGAAATGTTCCGCAAGCTGCTCGACGAAGGTCGTGCTGGCGAGAACTGCGGCGTTCTGCTGCGTGGTACCAAGCGTGACGACGTTGAGCGTGGCCAGGTTCTGGTCAAGCCAGGTTCGGTCAAGCCGCACACCAAGTTCACCGCAGAAGTTTACGTTCTGAGCAAGGAAGAAGGCGGTCGTCACACTCCGTTCTTCAAAGGCTACCGTCCACAGTTCTACTTCCGTACTACTGACGTGACTGGTAACTGCGAGCTGCCAGAAGGCGTTGAAATGGTAATGCCAGGTGACAACATTCAGATGACTGTTACCCTGATCAAAACCATCGCGATGGAAGATGGTCTGCGTTTCGCTATCCGTGAAGGCGGTCGTACCGTCGGCGCTGGCGTCGTAGCCAAAATCATCGAGTAAGACTTTTAAAGTCAGCTTGATGAATTGAAAAAGCCCCCGCTCAGCGGGGGCTTTTTTATTGGGTTGACACCTATCGGGGGCGTCTATAGAATTGCGCCTCCTTTTAACGGGCGTATTGCGCCCGGTGGGAATAGCAGCCGGAGTCTGAAATCCAATGCAAAATCAGCAAATCCGTATCAGGTTGAAGGCTTTTGACCATCGCCTGATCGACCAATCAACCCAGGAAATCGTGGAAACCGCGAAACGTACTGGTGCTCAAGTGCGTGGTCCAATTCCACTGCCTACCCGTAAAGAGCGGTTCACCGTTCTGGTTTCCCCGCACGTCAACAAAGACGCGCGTGACCAGTACGAGATCCGCACTCATAAGCGTGTTCTGGACATCGTCCAGCCAACGGATAAAACCGTTGACGCGCTGATGAAGCTTGATCTTGCGGCCGGTGTGGAAGTGCAGATCAGCCTCGGCTAAGACTCGGTCTTGGTCGTGTAACGCTCTGAAATGGGCGGCCATAGCGGGTGAAAGCCCCGTACACTCATGAGGTTTACAACATGACTATTGGTGTAGTCGGTCGTAAATGCGGTATGACCCGTATTTTCACCGAAGAAGGTGTCTCCATTCCGGTCACGGTCATTGAGATCGAGCCGAATCGCGTCACCCAGTTCAAAACTGAAGAGACCGATGGCTATCGTGCAGTGCAAGTCACTGTCGGCGAGCGTCGCGCTTCGCGTGTAACAGCAGCTCAGGCTGGCCACTTCGCTAAAGCGAACGTTGCCGCTGGTCGCACCACCATGGAATTCCGCCTTGAAGAAGGCGAGTACCAGGCTGGCGATCTGATCAACGCTGAAATCTTCGCCGCTGGTCAACTGGTTGATGTAACCGGTCAGTCCAAGGGTAAAGGCTTCCAGGGTACGATCAAGCGTTGGAATTTCCGCGGGCAAGATAACACCCACGGTAACTCCGTATCCCACCGCGTCCCAGGCTCTATCGGCCAGTGCCAGACTCCTGGTCGTGTATTCAAGGGCAAAAAAATGTCCGGTCATATGGGCGCTGAGCGCGTGACCGTGCAGTCCCTGGAAGTAGTGCGCGTGGACGCTGAACGCAATCTGTTGTTGGTCAAGGGTGCTGTTCCTGGCGCTACTGGCGGCAACCTGGTTGTACGTCCAGCAGCCAAGGCTCGCGGTTAAGGGGAAGCTGACATGCAATTAAATGTAAATGACGCTCAAGCGATCGAAGTTTCCGAACTGACATTTGGCGGCGAATTCAACGAGACGCTGGTTCACCAAGCAGTCGTGGCCTACATGGCCGGCGGCCGTCAAGGTAGCAAGCAGCAGAAGACCCGTTCCGACGTTCGTGGTGGCGGCAAGCGCCCATGGCGTCAGAAAGGTACTGGCCGTGCTCGTGCCGGTACTATCCGTAGCCCAATCTGGCGTGGCGGCGGTACCACTTTCGCAGCTCGTCCACAGGATCACTCCCAGAAGCTGAACAAGAAGATGTATCGCGCAGCAATGCGCTCCATCCTTGCTGAGCTGGTGCGTACTGATCGTCTGGTCGTGGTTCAGGATTTCGCTGTTGAAACTCCGAAAACCAAAGATCTGCTGGGCAAACTGAACAACATGAGCCTGACCGACGTTCTGATCGTGTCGGACGCTGTTGATCAGAACCTGTACCTGGCTGCTCGCAACCTGCCGCACGTAGATGTACGTGACGTGCAAGGTTCCGATCCAGTTAGTCTGATCGCATACGACAAGGTGTTGATCACCGTGTCGGCCGTGAAGAAATTCGAGGAGCTGCTGGGATGAACCAGGAACGCGTATTTAAAGTTCTGCTTGGCCCGCACGTTTCCGAGAAGGCTACGGTTCTGGCAGACAAGAAAGGCCAGTTCGTTTTCAAGGTTGCTACTGATGCAACCAAGCTGGAAATCAAGAAGGCCGTCGAAAGCCTGTTCAGCGTGAAAGTAGAGCGCGTCACTACCCTGAACGTTCTGGGTAAGAGCAAGCGCACTGCTCGCGGTCTGGGCAAGCGTAATGACTGGAAGAAGGCAGTTATCTCCCTTCAGCCAGGCCAAGATCTCGATTTCAGCAGCAGTGCTGAGTAAGGAAGGGGTGCATCATGGCAATCGTTAAATGCAAACCGACTTCCCCTGGCCGCCGTTTTGTGGTCAAGGTGGTCAACCAGGAGCTGCATAAAGGCGCTCCTCACGCACCGCTGCTCGAGAAAAAATCGAAGTCTGGTGGTCGTAACAACAATGGCCGTATTACCACTCGTCACATCGGTGGTGGTCATAAGCAGCATTACCGTATGGTCGATTTCCGTCGCAACGACAAAGATGGCATCGTCGCCACTGTCGAGCGTATCGAATACGATCCAAACCGTACTGCTCACATCGCACTGCTGTGCTACGCAGACGGCGAGCGTCGCTACATCATCGCCCCTAAAGGCGTGAGTGCTGGCGACCAGCTGATCGCAGGCGCTCTGGCTCCAATCAAGCCAGGCAACGCTCTGCAACTGCGCAACATTCCAGTCGGTTCTACCGTACACGGCATCGAATTGAAGCCAGGTAAAGGTGCACAGATCGCTCGTTCCGCTGGTGCTTCGGCTCAGCTGATCGCTCGTGAAGGTGTCTACGTGACCCTGCGTCTGCGTTCCGGTGAAATGCGTAAAGTCCTGGCTGAATGCCGTGCGACCCTGGGTGAAGTCTCGAACTCCGAGCACAGCCTGCGTTCGCTGGGTAAAGCTGGTGCCAAACGCTGGCGTGGCGTTCGCCCAACCGTTCGTGGTGTTGCCATGAACCCGGTTGACCACCCACATGGTGGTGGTGAAGGTCGTACCTCTGGTGGTCGTCATCCGGTATCGCCATGGGGCTTCCCGACTAAGGGTGCGAAGACTCGTGGTAATAAGCGTACCGACAAAATGATCGTCCGTCGTCGCAAGTAAATAGAGGGATACGACAGTGCCACGTTCTCTGAAAAAAGGTCCTTTTATTGATCTTCACCTACTGAAGAAGATCGAAGTGGCGGCGGAAAAGAACGATCGCAAACCAATTAAAACCTGGTCGCGTCGTTCGATGATCCTGCCACAAATGGTCGGTCTGACCATTGCAGTACACAACGGTCGTCAGCACGTCCCAGTTCTCGTTAACGAAGACATGGTCGGCCACAAACTGGGCGAGTTCGCCGGTACCCGCAACTATCGCGGGCACGTGGCTGACAAGAAAGCCAAGCGTTAAGGGGTAAGGAAATGGAAGTAGCCGCTAAGTTGTCGGGCGCTCGAATCTCCGCCCAGAAAGCCCGCTTGGTCGCCGACCAGATCCGCGGGAAGAAGGTGGGCGAAGCGCTCAACCTGTTGGCTTTCAGCAGTAAGAAAGCCGCCGAGATCATGAAGAAAGTGCTGGAGTCGGCCGTAGCCAACGCCGAGCATAACGAAGGCGCAGACGTTGATGACCTGAAGGTCAGCACCGTTTTCGTCAACGAAGGGCGTTCGCTGAAGCGCATCATGCCACGTGCCAAAGGCCGTGCTGATCGCATCGTCAAGCGGTCTTGCCATATCACTGTCAAGGTTGCTGACAAGTAACGGAGTCGAAGAGATGGGTCAGAAAGTACATCCCATTGGCATTCGCCTGGGAATCGTCAAGGAGCACACCTCCGTCTGGTACGCAGACGGTCGGACTTATGCGGACTACTTGTTCGCAGATCTGAAAGTGCGTGAGTATCTCCAAGACAAACTAAAAAGCGCGTCCGTAAGCCGTATCGATATCCATCGTCCGGCCCAAACTGCACGCATCACCATCCACACCGCTCGTCCAGGTATCGTTATCGGGAAGAAAGGTGAAGATGTTGAGAAACTGCGTCAGGACCTGACCAAGCAAATGGGTGTGCCTGTGCACATCAATATCGAAGAGATCCGCAAGCCGGAGCTCGACGGTATGCTGGTTGCGCAGAGCGTAGCTCAGCAGCTGGAGCGTCGTGTAATGTTCCGTCGCGCTATGAAGCGCGCTGTACAGAACGCCATGCGCATTGGTGCCAAAGGCATCAAAATCCAAGTGAGCGGTCGTCTCGGCGGTGCTGAAATCGCACGTACTGAATGGTATCGCGAAGGTCGTGTGCCACTGCACACCCTGCGTGCCGACATCGACTATGCCAACTACGAAGCTCACACCACTTACGGTGTGATCGGTGTAAAGGTTTGGATCTTCAAAGGCGAAGTTATTGGTGGTCGCCAAGAAGAACTGAAACCACAAGCACCAGCGCCTCGTAAAAAAGCTGCTAAGTAAGGGGTACGCCAAATGTTGCAACCAAAGCGTACGAAGTTCCGCAAGCAGATGACCGGCCACAACCGTGGTCTGGCACTGCGCGGTAGCAAAGTCAGCTTCGGCGAGTTCGCGCTGAAGTCTGTTGCTCGTGGTCGTCTCACCGCTCGTCAGATCGAGTCAGCGCGTCGTGCTCTGACCCGTCACGTAAAACGTGGCGGCAAGATCTGGATCCGTGTATTCCCGGACAAGCCGATTTCCAAGAAACCTCTCGAGGTTCGTATGGGTAAAGGTAAGGGTAACGTGGAGTACTGGGTTGCCCAGATTCAGCCAGGCAAAGTCCTGTATGAAATCGAGGGTGTTTCTGAAGAGCTGGCGCGTGAGGCTTTCGCCCTGGCTGCTGCAAAGCTGCCGCTCGCCACCTCCTTTGTTAAACGGACGGTGATGTGATGAAAGCGAATGAACTTCGTGAAAAATCCGCACAGCAGCTGAACGAGCAACTGCTCGGCTTGCTGCGCGACCAGTTCAATCTGCGCATGCAGAAAGCAACTGGCCAGTTGGGGCAGTCTCATCTGCTCTCGCAAGTTAAGCGTGACATCGCTCGCGTGAAGACTGTGCTCAACCAGCAGGCAGGTAAGTGATCATGGCTGAAGCCGAAAAAACTGTCCGTACGCTGACTGGCCGTGTTGTCAGCGACAAGATGGACAAAACCATCACCGTTCTGATCGAGCGTCGCGTAAAGCACCCGATCTACGGTAAATACGTTAAGCGTTCGACTAAGCTGCACGCGCACGACGAAACCAATCAGTGCCACATCGGCGACAAAGTCACTATTCGTGAAACTCGTCCGATGGCCAAGACCAAGTCTTGGGCGCTGGTTGATGTTCTCGAACGCGCTGTGGAAGTCTAAGGGCTAGGGGTCGGAGAAATTATATGATTCAGACTCAATCCATGCTCGATGTGGCCGATAACAGCGGCGCTCGCCGTGTTATGTGCATCAAGGTGCTGGGTGGCTCCCATCGTCGTTACGCTGGTATCGGTGACATCATCAAAGTTACCGTGAAGGAAGCAATTCCTCGCGGTAAAGTGAAAAAAGGCCAAGTGATGACTGCTGTTGTAGTCCGCACTCGTCACGGCGTACGTCGTGCTGATGGCTCCATTATCCGCTTTGATGGCAACGCTGCTGTTCTTCTGAACAACAAGCAAGAGCCGATCGGCACCCGTATCTTTGGGCCAGTGACCCGTGAACTTCGTACTGAGAAGTTCATGAAGATCGTCTCGCTCGCCCCAGAAGTGCTGTAAGGAGATCCGACATGCAAAAGATTCGTCGTGACGACGAGATCATCGTGATCGCCGGCAAAGACAAAGGTAAGCGCGGTAAGGTGCTGAAGGTTCTTGCTGACAACCGTCTGGTTGTTGGTGGTCTGAACCTGGTCAAGCGTCATACCAAGCCTAACCCGATGTCGGGCGTACAGGGCGGTATCGTCGAGAAAGAAGCGCCACTGCACGCTTCCAACGTCGCCATCTTCAACGGCGAAACCAACAAGGCTGACCGCGTTGGTTTCAAAGTAGAAGACGGTAAGAAAATTCGTGTCTTCAAGTCGACCCAAAAAGCGGTTGATGCTTGAACACTGCTAGGTAGAAGACCATGGCACGACTAAAAGAGATTTACCGGAAGGAAATCGCTCCGAAACTTAAGGAAGAACTTAAGCTTTCGAACGTGATGGAAGTTCCGCGCGTTACCAAAATCACCCTGAACATGGGTCTGGGCGAAGCGATCGGCGACAAAAAAGTCATCGAGCACGCTGTTGCTGACCTGGAAAAGATCACCGGCCAGAAAGTCGTTGTGACCTACGCTCGTAAATCCATCGCTGGCTTTAAAGTCCGCGAAGGATGGCCGATCGGCGTCAAAGTGACCCTGCGCCGTGAGCGTATGTACGAGTTCCTGGATCGTCTGCTGTCGATCTCCCTGCCTCGGGTTCGCGACTTCCGCGGCCTGAATGCCAAGTCCTTCGATGGTCGTGGCAACTACAGCATGGGCGTGAAAGAGCAGATCATCTTCCCGGAAATCGACTACGACAAGATCGATGCTCTCCGCGGTCTGGACATTACCCTGACCACCACTGCCAAGAACGATGATGAAGGCCGCGCTCTGCTGCGTGCTTTCAAATTCCCGTTCCGCAACTGATTGGAGTAGGAAAATGGCCAAGAAGAGCATGAAGAACCGTGAGCTGAAGCGTCAGCTCACCGTTGCCAAGTACGCCACCAAGCGTGCAGCGCTGAAAGCTATCATCGTCGATCTGAACGCAAGTCCAGAAGCGCGTTGGGAAGCTACCGTAGCTCTGCAGAAGCAACCACGTGACGCAAGCGCTTCGCGCATGCGTAACCGTTGCCGCCTGACTGGTCGTCCGCACGGCGTGTACCGCAAGTTCGGCCTCGGCCGTAACATGCTGCGTCAAGCTGCAATGCGTGGTGACGTGCCAGGTCTGGTTAAAGCCAGCTGGTAATTGTTGTCAAAGTCTCGATGTTCGGGTTCGCAAGAACCTGACCATCGGTGGCCTTGAATCTGAATCAAGCCCCTTTTGGGGCTTGATTCATTTCTGGGGTGTGTCTAGAATGACCGGCTCGCCTGAGCCCGTGTTTTTCTGCCCGGAAGTTCTCGGCGACAAGTAGTAGCCGCAAGGCTAATTTTTTTGTATTAGGAGCGTCTAGCCCATGAGTATGCAGGACCCGTTAGCGGACATGCTAACTCGAATCCGTAATGCCCAGATGGCTGAAAAGTCTGTCGTAAGCATGCCGTCTTCCACGTTGAAGGCTGCTGTAGCAAAAGTCCTGAAGGACGAAGGTTACATCGCGGATTTTCAGATCACCACCGACGCCAAGCCGTCGCTGTCCATCTCGCTGAAGTACTTCGAAGGCCGTCCGGTTATCGAAGAAGTGAAGCGCGTTAGTCGTCCAGGCCTGCGTCAGTACAAGTCCGTTGAAGATCTGCCGAAAGTTCGTGGCGGTCTTGGCGTGTCTATCGTCTCCACCAACAAAGGTGTGATGACTGATCGTGCTGCGCGCGCTGCCGGTGTCGGCGGCGAAGTTCTTTGCACTGTGTTCTAAGGGGGGATAAGCATGTCTCGCGTCGCTAAGAACCCCGTTAAGCTGCCAGCCGGTGTCGAAGTCAAATTCGCAGGCCAACAGCTTTCGGTGAAGGGTGCCAAGGGCACTCTTGAACTGAACATCCATTCGTCCGTTGAGATCGTTGAAGAAGCTGGTGAGCTGCGTTTCGCTGCTCGCAATGGCGATCAACAAACTCGCGCAATGGCCGGTACCACGCGTGCGTTGGTAAACAACATGGTCCAGGGCGTAAGCCAAGGCTTCGAGCGCAAGCTCCAGCTGGTCGGTGTTGGTTACAAAGCGCAAGCAAAAGGTCAGGTTCTGAACCTGGCTCTTGGCTTCTCGCACCCAGTGGATTACGAACTGCCGGAAGGCATCACCGCTGAGACTCCTAGCCAGACCGATATCCTGATCAAGGGCATCGACAAGCAGCTGGTAGGTCAAGTGGCCGCCGAGATCCGCGACTTCCGTCCACCAGAGCCGTACAAAGGCAAAGGTGTGCGCTACGCGGACGAAGTCGTCCGTCGTAAAGAAGCCAAGAAGAAGTAGGGCATAGCAAATGACCGACAAAAAAGTTACTCGACTGCGTCGCGCTCGCAAAGCACGCCTGAAAATGCACGAACTCGAAGTCGTGCGTCTCTGCGTGTTCCGCTCGTCGCAGCACATCTACGCCCAGGTCATCTCGGCCGACGGCAACAAAGTCCTGGCAAGTGCCTCGACTTTGGATAAAGAACTGCGTGATGGTGCCACTGGCAACATCGACGCGGCCACAAAGGTTGGCCAGCTGGTCGCTACGCGTGCTAAGGCCGCTGGCGTATCGCAAGTGGCTTTCGACCGCTCTGGCTTCAAGTACCATGGCCGCGTTAAAGCGCTGGCTGATGCTGCTCGTGAAGCTGGGCTGGAGTTCTAAGTTATGTCAAATAACGACCAAAAGCGCGACGAAGGCTACATCGAGAAGCTGGTTCAAGTTAACCGCGTAGCCAAAACCGTTAAAGGCGGCCGTATCTTCACTTTCACCGCGTTGACCGTGGTTGGTGATGGTAAAGGGCGTGTTGGCTTCGGCCGTGGCAAGTCGCGTGAAGTGCCTGCTGCGATCCAGAAGGCAATGGAAGCTGCTCGCCGTAACATGATTCAAGTTGACCTGAACGGCACCACTCTGCAGTACGCGATGAAGTCCGCTCACGGCGCTTCGAAGGTGTACATGCAGCCTGCTTCTGAAGGTACCGGTATCATCGCTGGCGGCGCTATGCGTGCTGTCCTCGAAGTTGCTGGCGTTCAGAACGTTCTGGCCAAGTGCTACGGCTCGACTAACCCGGTAAACGTGGTTCACGCCACTTTCAAGGGTCTGAAGGCTATGCAGTCTCCTGAGTCCATCGCTGCCAAGCGTGGCCTGCGTGTTGAGGAGATCAAGTAATCATGGCTACCGTTAAAGTTACGCTGATCAAAAGCATGACCGGCCGCATCCCTAACCACAAACTGTGCGTTAAGGGTCTGGGTCTGCGTCGCATCGGTCACACTGTAGAAGTCCAGGATACTCCCGAGAATCGCGGGATGATCAACAAGGCTTACTACATGCTGCGTGTCGAGGGTTAATCGATGAAACTCAATGATCTGAGTCCAGCGCCGGGTTCCCGTCGCGAAAAGCATCGTCCGGGCCGTGGTATCGGTAGTGGTTTGGGCAAGACTGGTGGCCGTGGTCACAAAGGTCAGACCTCCCGCTCCGGTGGCACCATCGCTCCAGGCTTTGAAGGCGGTCAACAGCCGCTGCATCGTCGTCTGCCTAAGTTCGGTTTCGTTTCCCTGAAAGCCATGGATCGCGCAGAAGTGCGTTTGTCCGAGCTGGCTAAAGTGGAAGGCGACATCGTTACTGTGCAGTCCCTGAAAGATGCCAACGTGATCAACGTCAACGTACAGCGTGTGAAAATCATGCTGTCCGGTGAAGTGACTCGCGCTGTCACTATCGGCAAGGGAATCGGCGCCACCAAAGGTGCGCGTGCGGCTATCGAAGCAGCTGGCGGCAAGTTCGAGGAATAAATGGCTAAGCAAGGTGCTCTCTCTGCGCTCGGCAAAGGCGGTATGTCTGAACTCTGGGCTCGTCTGCGTTTTCTGTTCCTGGCGATTATCGTCTACCGAATAGGCGCACACATCCCGGTTCCAGGTATCAACCCGGACCGACTCGCAGACCTGTTTCGACAGAATGAGGGGACCATTCTTAGCTTGTTCAACATGTTCTCCGGCGGCGCGCTGGAACGGATGAGCATCTTTGCACTGGGGATCATGCCGTACATTTCGGCATCGATCATCATGCAATTGATGACCGCCGTCAGCCCGCAGCTGGAGCAGTTGAAGAAGGAAGGTGAAGCTGGCCGTCGCAAGATTAGCCAGTACACCCGCTACCTCACCGTCGCTCTCGCTCTGGTCCAGGCTATTGGCATGTCCATTGGTCTGGCGGGGCAGGGCGTCGCGTTCACTGGTGACTTTGGCTTCCATTTCGTCGCGGTAACCACATTTGTGGCTGGTGCGATGTTCATGATGTGGCTGGGTGAGCAGATTACTGAGCGTGGTGTTGGCAACGGTATCTCGATGTTGATTTTTTCGGGTATCGTCGCCGGTCTTCCGAGAGCAATCGGGCAGTCTTTCGAGTCTGCGCGTCAGGGTGATATCAACATCTTCGCCCTGGTTGCCATCGGTTTGCTGGCAGTAGCGATTATCGGTTTCGTGGTGTTCATTGAGCGTGGTCAGCGTCGTATCGCTGTTCATTACGCCAAGCGTCAGCAGGGCCGCAAGGTTTTTGCTGCGCAGACAAGCCACTTGCCGCTGAAGGTGAACATGGCCGGTGTTATTCCGGCTATTTTCGCGAGCAGCATTTTGCTGTTCCCGGCTTCGTTGGGTGCCTGGTTCGGTCAGTCTGAAGGTATGGGCTGGTTGCAGGACATCTCGCAGTCGATCGCTCCTGGTCAGCCGTTGAATATTCTGCTGTTTAGTGCAGGGATTATTTTCTTCTGCTTCTTCTATACGGCGTTGATGTTCAATCCGAAAGACGTAGCGGAAAACCTGAAGAAGTCCGGTGCCTTTATTCCGGGCATTCGTCCAGGTGAGCAGTCTGCGCGCTATATTGATGGCGTTCTGACCCGCTTGACCCTGTTCGGTGCTCTTTACATGACGGCCGTGTGCCTGTTGCCCCAATTCCTGGTGGTTGCAGCAAACGTTCCGTTCTACCTTGGCGGGACCTCGTTGCTGATCGTGGTCGTGGTTGTGATGGACTTCATGTCCCAAGTACAATCGCACCTCGTTTCGCACCAGTACGAATCCCTGATGAAGAAAGCCAACCTGAAGGGTTACGGCAGCGGCATGTTGCGCTGAGTACCCATAAGGTTCGAGGAGTTGGTGATGAAAGTTCGTGCATCGGTGAAAAAGCTGTGCCGTAACTGCAAGATTATTCGCCGCGAAGGTGTTGTTCGAGTAATTTGCAGCGCGGAACCGCGTCACAAACAGCGCCAAGGCTGAGTGTGATTGTGCTTCAAGCCCGGTAGCTAGTGCGCTACCGGGTTGATTATTTGTTATTACAGCGATATTATCTCGCGCCCTATTTCTTGGCTTCCGGGGCGTAGGTAGCTGTCAATTGGAGTCCCACTGAATGGCCCGTATTGCAGGCGTTAACATTCCAGATAACAAGCATACTGTTATCTCGCTGACCTACATCTATGGTGTTGGTCGCACTACTGCGCAGAAGATCTGTGCAGTGACTGGGGTAAACCCAGCAGCAAAGATCAAAGATCTGAGCGACGAGCAAATTGAACAGCTGCGTGGCGAAGTGGCGAAGTTCACCACTGAAGGTGACCTGCGTCGCGAAATCAACATGAAAATCAAGCGCTTGATGGACCTCGGTTGCTATCGCGGTCTGCGTCATCGTCGTGGTCTGCCAGTACGCGGTCAGCGTACCAAGACCAACGCGCGTACCCGTAAAGGTCCGCGTAAGCCGATCCGCAAGTAATCGCCCCAGCGAATCGACAGGAATTTAATCATGGCAAAACCTGCTGCTCGTCCTCGTAAAAAAGTTAAAAAGACAGTGGTTGATGGCATCGCCCACATCCATGCATCTTTTAACAACACCATCGTGACCATTACCGACCGTCAAGGTAACGCTCTTTCCTGGGCTACCTCCGGTGGTTCGGGTTTCCGCGGTTCCCGCAAGTCCACCCCGTTCGCTGCTCAAGTAGCTGCTGAACGTGCTGGTCAAGCTGCGCTGGAATACGGCCTGAAAAACCTCGACGTCAACGTCAAGGGTCCAGGTCCAGGTCGTGAATCCGCAGTCCGCGCTTTGAACGGCTGTGGCTACAAGATCGCCAGCATCACCGACGTGACGCCAATCCCGCACAACGGGTGCCGTCCGCCGAAGAAGCGCCGCGTGTAATCCAGGAGATTGTAAAGAATGGCTCGTTACATTGGTCCAAAATGCAAACTCGCTCGTCGCGAAGGCACCGATCTCTTCCTGAAGAGCGGCGTGCGCGCGATCGAATCGAAGTGCAACATTGAAGCAGCACCTGGTATCCACGGCCAGCGCCGCGGTCGCCAGTCCGACTACGGCACCCAACTGCGTGAAAAGCAGAAGGTCCGTCGTATCTACGGCGTTCTCGAGCGTCAGTTCAGCGGCTACTACAAAGAAGCTGCTGGCAAGAAAGGTGCAACCGGTGAAAACCTGCTGCAACTGCTCGAATGCCGTCTGGACAACGTTGTATACCGTATGGGCTTTGGTTCGACTCGTGCCGAATCCCGTCAACTGGTATCGCACAAGTCGATCAGCGTTAACGGTCAGACCGTAAACGTTCCGTCGTATCAGGTTCGTGCTGGTGACGTGGTTGCAGTTCGCGAGAAAGCAAAAAACCAGCTTCGCATTGTCCAAGCTCTCGATCTGTGTGCCCAACGTGGCCGCGTAGAATGGGTAGAAGTAGACACTGAGAAGAAGTCGGGCGTTTTCAAGAACGTTCCTGCTCGCAGTGATCTGTCCGCCGACATCAACGAAAGCCTGATTGTCGAGCTCTACTCCAAGTAAGGGCTAGAAAATAGGTGCATCCATGCAGATTTCGGTAAATGAGTTCCTGACACCCCGCCACATTGATGTGCAGGTTGTCAGTCCAACCCGCGCCAAGATCACTCTCGAGCCTCTCGAGCGTGGTTTTGGCCACACCCTGGGCAACGCGCTGCGCCGCATCCTGTTGTCCTCAATGCCCGGCTGCGCAGTAGTCGAGGCCGAGATTGACGGTGTGCTCCACGAGTACAGCGCCATCGAAGGTGTACAGGAAGACGTAATTGAAATCCTGTTGAACCTTAAAGGTCTGGCCATCAAGCTGCACGGTCGTGACGAAGTTACGCTGACCTTGTCGAAGAAGGGTTCGGGGGTGGTTACCGCTGCCGATATTCAGCTGGATCATGATGTCGAGATCGTTAATCCCGATCACGTAATCGCTAACCTGGCGTCTAACGGCGCCCTGAACATGAAGCTCACCGTAGCTCGTGGTCGTGGTTATGAACCAGCCGACTCGCGTCAGAGCGATGAAGACGAAAGCCGCAGCATCGGTCGCTTGCAGCTCGACTCTTCGTTCAGCCCGGTTCGCCGTATCGCTTACGTGGTGGAAAACGCCCGTGTCGAACAGCGTACCAACCTGGACAAGCTGGTTATTGATCTGGAAACCAACGGTACCCTGGATCCTGAAGAGGCTATCCGTCGCGCTGCAACCATCCTGCAACAGCAGCTGGCTGCGTTCGTCGACCTCAAAGGTGAAAGTGAGCCGCTGGTTGTCGAGCAGGAAGATGAGATCGATCCGATCCTGCTTCGCCCGGTTGACGATCTGGAACTGACTGTACGTTCGGCTAACTGCCTTAAGGCGGAAAACATCTACTACATCGGCGACCTGATTCAGCGTACCGAAGTAGAGCTGTTGAAGACTCCGAACCTGGGCAAGAAATCCTTGACTGAAATCAAGGACGTTCTGGCCTCCCGCGGTCTGTCCCTCGGCATGCGCCTCGACAACTGGCCGCCTGCAAGTCTTAAGAAGGACGACAAGGCGACTGCCTGATCGTCGTAATCACCGAACGTAGTGTTTGGTAAGGAATGAACCATGCGTCATCGTAAAAGTGGTCGTCACCTGAGCCGCACCAGCTCGCACCGCAAGGCCATGTTCCAAAACATGGCGGTGTCGCTGTTCGAGCACGAGCTGATCAAAACTACTCTGCCAAAAGCCAAAGAACTGCGCCGCGTTGCCGAGCCGCTGATCACTCTGGCCAAGACAGACAGCCTGGCTAACCGCCGTCTGGCTTTCGACCGTACTCGTTCGAAAGCTATCGTTGGTAAGCTCTTCAACGACCTGGGCAAGCGTTACGCTACCCGTGAGGGTGGCTACCTGCGCATCCTCAAGTGCGGTTTCCGCGCTGGCGACAACGCGCCTATGGCGTACGTCGAGTTGGTTGATCGTGCTACTGCTGGCGAAGCTGTATCCGCCGAGTAAGACGTCAGTCTGAAACGAAAAACCGGGCCTAGTGCCCGGTTTTTTGTGTCTGTAAGAAATGCGCCGTCCATACAAGTTTCTGACATGGTTGAACTGCCACTATGTGCCGGGAAAACATAATTAGTAATTATCTATCGATGCTTGCAGGTTAATGAATTTGTAGCTGTAACGTCGATGATCAATACTTCCCGCCAAGCCCATTAGCCGGCAGTTCAAGACTGACAGAGGAAGAAGACCGCATGAGCCAGACCAAGACGCTTACAACCGCCAGTGGCGCGCCAGTCGCTGATAACCAGAATTCCCGTTCCGCCGGCCCACGCGGTCCGCTGCTTCTCGACGATTTCCATCTCATCGAAAAACTCGCGCACTTCAACCGTGAAAACATTCCCGAGCGCCGTGTCCACGCTAAAGGTTCGGGCGCTTACGGTACGTTCACCGTCACCCGTGACATCACGGAATACACCAGTGCCAAGCTGTTTGAATCGGTAGGCAAACAAACGCCAACCTTTCTGCGCTTTTCTACCGTAGGTGGCGAGCGTGGTTCGGCCGACACTGAGCGCGATCCGCGCGGCTTCGCCTTGAAGTTCTACACCGAGGAAGGCAACTGGGACATCGTTGGCAACAACACGCCAGTGTTCTTCATCCGTGATCCGCTGAAGTTTCCTGACTTTATCCACACGCAAAAGCGTCTGCCGCAAAGCAACCTGAAAAGCGCGCAGATGATGTGGGATTTCTGGTCGCATTCGCCTGAGGCGCTGCACCAGGTCACTATCCTGTTTTCTGATCGTGGCATCCCTGACGGCTATCGCCATATGCATGGCTTCGGCAGCCACACTTATAGCCTGATCAACGCCAAAGGCGAGCGGCACTGGGTGAAGTGGCACTACAAGACTCAGCAAGGTATCAAGAATCTGGCACCAGCCGAGGCCGCCCGTTTGGCCGGTACCGACCCGGACTATGCGCAGCGCGACCTGTTCGAGGCCATCGAGCGTGGTGAATTCCCGAAATGGCGCGTGTGCATTCAGATCATGACCGAAGCGCAGGCGGCGGCTCATTATGAGAATCCGTTTGATGTGACCAAGACCTGGTCGCAGAAAGAGTTTCCGTTGATCGAAGTTGGTGAGCTGGAATTGAACCGCAACCCGCTTAACTACTTCGCTGAAGTCGAGCAGGCTGCGTTTGGCCCGAGCAACATGGTGCCAGGCGTGGGGCTGTCGCCAGACCGCATGCTGCAAGGTCGCGTATTCGCCTACGCTGACGCGCACCGCTACCGTGTGGGCACCAACCACCAGCAATTGCCGGTGAACGCTCCGCGCAGCCCGGTGAATACTTATCAGCGTGACGGCTCTATGGCGTTCGGCAGCAATGGCGGCGCGGCGCCGAACTATGAACCGAACAGCTACGTTGAATCGCCGAAGCAAGCGCCGCATTACGCGGAGCCAGCGCTGGCCTTGAGCGGTGCCGCTGATCGCTATGATCACCGCGAAGACACCGACTACTACAGCCATGCCGGTGCCTTGTTCCGCTTGATGAGCGACGAGCAGAAAGCATTGCTGGTCAGCAACATTGCCGGTGCGATGGCGGGTGTTTCCAGCGACGTCGTCGATCGTCAGTTGCAGCATTTCTACAAAGCCGATCCGGCGTATGGAGAAGCAATCGCAAAGCTGCTCAACTGACAGCTTAACGTAGTCTAAACGAGAAGCAGAACCGCCCTCATTTGGGCGGTTTTTGCGTTATTTGGCCTGCTTTTCTCAGAATATCTTCGCTTTTATTGCGTGCGGTGAGTGACCTTCCAGTCAGGTTGGTTCAAACTACAGACTTTCAGGAAGGGAGATGTAGGGCGATGCAAGGCCACCCAGATGTAATCGATTACCTCAATACGTTGCTGACCGGCGAGCTGGCCGCGCGTGACCAATATTTCGTTCATTCGCGGATGTATGAGGACTGGGGGTTTACCAAGCTCTACGAGCGCATCAACCACGAGATGGAAGAAGAGGCCGGCCACGCCGATGCATTGATGCGGCGGATTCTGATGCTCGAAGGCACGCCGCGCATGCGTCCGGATGATCTGGATGTCGGCACCACCGTGCCTACGATGCTCGAAGCTGATCTGCGCCTCGAGTACAAAGTCCGCGCTGCGCTGTGCAAAGGCATCGAACTTTGCGAGCAACACAAGGACTACGTCAGTCGCGAAATTCTGCGGGTTCAGCTCAACGACACCGAAGAAGATCACACCTACTGGCTGGAAAAGCAGTTGGGCCTGATCAAGCTGATCGGTCTCGAGAACTACCTGCAATCCCACGCGTCCTGATTGCACCAGCTACAAAAAAGCCCCTGGCACCTCAACGGTGACAGGGGCTTTTTCATGCCTGGCAGTTAAGCCCGATCGCGGATCAGCAGTGGCTTGAGGTAATGGCCGGTGTGAGATTGCTTCATCTCGGCGACTTCCTCCGGCGTACCGGTGGCAATGATCTGCCCGCCCTTGGAACCGCCTTCAGGACCGAGGTCCACCAGCCAGTCAGCGGTCTTGATCACATCGAGGTTATGCTCGATCACCACCACGGTGTTGCCGTGGTCGCGCAGGCGATGGAGGACGTCGAGCAATTGCTGGATATCGGCGAAGTGCAGACCGGTGGTTGGCTCGTCGAGGATGTACAGGGTCTTGCCGGTATCGCGTTTGGACAGCTCGCGCGACAACTTGACCCGCTGTGCTTCACCGCCGGACAGGGTCGTTGCCGACTGCCCGAGCTTGATGTAGGACAGGCCGACATCCATCAGCGTTTGCAGCTTGCGCGCCAGTGCCGGCACTGCATCGAAGAACTCCCGAGCTTCCTCGATGGTCATTTCGAGGGTTTCGTGGATGCTCTTGCCCTTGTATTTGATCTCAAGGGTTTCGCGGTTGTAGCGCTTGCTCTTGCACACATCGCAGGGCACGTAGATGTCCGGCAGAAAGTGCATTTCCACCTTGATCAGGCCGTCGCCCTGGCACGCTTCGCAGCGACCGCCCTTGACGTTGAACGAGAAACGCCCCGGGCCGTAACCCCGGGAGCGCGACTCGGGCACGCCGGCAAACAGTTCGCGGATCGGCGTGAATAGCCCGGTATAGGTCGCGGGGTTGGAACGCGGCGTACGACCGATCGGGCTCTGGTCGATGTCGACGACTTTGTCGAGATGTTCCAGACCTTTGATGCTGTCATGCGCAGCCGCTTCCAGCGTGGTCGCACCATTGAGCGCCGTGGCGCTCAGCGGGAACAGCGTGTTGTTGATCAGTGTCGATTTGCCCGAACCGGATACGCCAGTCACGCACGTCAGCAAGCCGATCGGGATGTCCAGATCGACATTGCGCAGATTGTTGCCGCGCGCACCCTTGAGCGACAGGTTGAGCTTCTTGTTGCGCGGCGTGCGTTTGGCCGGCACTTCGATCTTCACCCGGCCGGACAGGTATTTGCCGGTCAGCGAATCCGGGTGTGCCATGACTTCGTCCGGCGTACCCTCGGCAACGATCTGCCCGCCGTGCACACCGGCGCCCGGGCCGATATCGACGACATAGTCAGCCAAACGAATCGCGTCTTCATCATGCTCGACCACGATCACCGTGTTGCCGATATCGCGCAAATGCTTGAGCGTACCGAGCAGCCGGTCGTTGTCGCGCTGATGCAGACCAATGGATGGTTCATCGAGGATATACAGAACGCCGACCAGACCGGCGCCAATCTGGCTGGCCAGACGAATCCGTTGCGCCTCGCCACCGGACAATGTGTCGGCACTGCGATCCAGCGACAGATAGTCGAGGCCGACGTTGACCAGGAATTGCAGGCGCTCGCGGATTTCCTTGAGGATCTTGTCGGCGATCTCGCCGCGGCGACCGGTCATCTTCAGCGCGCCGAAATATTCGCAGGCATCGCCGATCGGCAGATTGGTCACTGCCGGCAAGGTTTTCTCGCCGACCCAGACGTGCCGCGCTTCACGGCGCAGACGCGTGCCACGGCAATCCGGGCAGGCCTGATGGCTGAGGAATTTGGCCAGCTCTTCGCGCACGCTCGCCGATTCGGTTTCGCGATAGCGACGCTCAAGATTCGGCACGATGCCTTCGAACGGGTGCGAGCGTTTGACGATGTCGCCACGGTCGTTCAGGTATTTGAAGTCGACGTTCTGCGAGCCGCTGCCATGCAGGATGAACTTCTGCTGCTCGGCGCTCAGCTCGTTGAAGGGCTTGTCCAGGCTGAACTTGTAGTGCGAGGCGAGTGAGCCAAGCATCTGGAAGTAATAGACGTTGCGCCGGTCCCAGCCACGGATCGCGCCCTCGGCCAGGGTCAGCTCGCCATTGACCAGACGCTTGATGTCGAAGAACTGCTTCACACCCAGGCCATCACAGGTCGGGCAGGCGCCGGCCGGGTTGTTGAAGGAAAACAGCTTGGGTTCCAGCTCGCTGATCGCATGGCCGCAGATCGGGCAGGCGAAGCGTGCGGAGAAGATCATTTCTTCGCCGGGCTCGTCGTCCATCGGCGCGACCAGGGCAATGCCGTCGGCGAGTTTCAGCGCAGTCTCGAAAGACTCGGCGAGGCGCTGCTGCAGATCGGCGCGGACCTTGAAGCGGTCAACGATCACATCGATCGAATGCTTCTTCTGTTTATCCAGCTTCGGCAGCTCGTCGAGCTCGCAAATGCGTCCGTTGACCCGGGCGCGGACGAAACCCTGCGCACGCAATTCTTCGAAGACCGACAGGTGTTCGCCTTTGCGTTCGCGGATCACCGGTGCCAGCAACATCAGTTTGCTGCCTTCCGGCTGCGCCAGCACCAGATCGACCATCTGGCTGACGGTCTGCGCCTCCAGTGGAATGTCGTGATCCGGGCAACGCGGCGTACCCACGCGGGCATAGAGCAAGCGCAGGTAGTCGTAGATTTCGGTGATGGTGCCGACCGTCGAACGCGGGTTGTGCGAGGTCGACTTCTGTTCGATGGAGATCGCCGGCGACAGGCCTTCGATGGTGTCGACGTCGGGTTTTTCCATCATCGACAGGAACTGCCGGGCATAGGCCGACAGCGATTCGACATAGCGGCGCTGACCTTCGGCATACAGCGTGTCGAACGCCAGGGACGACTTGCCGGATCCGGACAGGCCGGTGATGACGATCAGCTTGTCCCGTGGCAGGGTCAGGTCGATGTTCTTCAGGTTGTGGGTACGGGCCCCACGTATCAGGATCTTGTCCAAAGTGGCCTCGCTTGGCGGGCGTCGAAAACGTAGGAGTATACGGGCAAATACTGGATGGATGCACACTATCAAACGAAGGGCGTTTTGCCGTTCATGAAGAGAGTTTCATCTATACGCGTCATAGCGTCGCGATATACCCCGTCTTCCGATGGGACTGGTAGAATCGCCGCCGGTTCACACGAGGTTTTTCCATGCACGATCCCCACAGCGAACGCATGAGTGGCAGCGAGACCCGCGCGGCGAGCGGTCTGGCCCTGGTGTTCGCCTTCCGTATGCTTGGCATGTTCATGGTGTTGCCGGTGCTGGCGACCTATGGCATGGATCTGGCGGGAGCGACCCCGGCCCTGATCGGGCTGGCGATTGGCGCTTACGGTCTGACCCAGGCAATTTTCCAGATTCCGTTCGGGATCATTTCCGACCGCATCGGTCGCCGGCCGGTGATCTACCTCGGCCTGATCGTCTTCGCTCTCGGCAGTGTTCTGGCTTCCCAGGCCGATTCGATCTGGGGCGTGATCGCCGGGCGAATCCTGCAGGGCGCCGGGGCGATTTCTGCAGCGGTGATGGCGCTGCTTTCCGACCTGACCCGCGAGCAGCATCGCACCAAAGCCATGGCGATGATCGGCATGACCATCGGCCTGTCGTTTGCCGTGGCCATGGTGGTCGGGCCGTTACTGACCAGTGCGTTCGGGCTGTCCGGGCTGTTCCTCGCCACTGGCGCCATGGCGCTGGTCGGCATCCTGATCATCATGTTCATGGTGCCGCAGTCCACCGGGCCGTTGCAGCACCGGGAATCCGGGGTGGCCCGGCAGGCGCTGATGCCGACGCTCAAGCACCCGGACCTGCTTCGCCTGGATCTGGGCATCTTTGTGTTACATGCCATGTTGATGTCGAGCTTCGTGGCCTTGCCGCTGGCACTGGTGGAAAAAGCCGGTTTGCCCAAGGAACAGCACTGGTGGGTCTACCTCACCGCGCTGCTGATTTCGTTCTTCGCCATGATCCCGTTCATTATCTACGGCGAGAAGAAACGCAAAATGAAACGAGTTTTGCTCGGCGCCGTCATGACATTGATGCTGACTGAACTATTCTTCTGGCAGTTCGGCGACAGCCTGCGTGCTCTGGTGATCGGTACGGTGGTGTTTTTCACCGCGTTCAATCTGCTCGAGGCATCGTTGCCGTCGCTGATCAGCAAGGTTTCACCGGCAGGCGGCAAGGGCACGGCCATGGGCGTGTACTCCACCAGCCAGTTCCTCGGTTCGGCACTCGGCGGGATACTCGGCGGCTGGTTGTTCCAGCATGGCGGTCTGTCGGTTGTGTTCCTCGGATGCGCCGCGCTGGCTGCACTTTGGCTGGCCTTTGCTGTTACCATGCGCGAACCTCCCTACGTGACGAGCCTGCGCTTGCCGTTGTCGCCCGAAGCGATCCGCGAAGCGGGTCTGGTCGAGCGCCTCAAGGCCCTGGTAGGGGTAACAGATGCAGTGATAGTCGCCGAAGAGGCGGCTGTTTACATCAAACTGGACAAAGAATTAGTGGATCGCACCACCCTCGAACGCCTGGTCAACAACCCGGCCGGGGCTGCGTGCGACGCTTAGGAGAACGTTATGGCCCGTGGGGTTAACAAAGTCATATTGGTCGGCACTTGCGGCCAGGATCCCGAAGTTCGCTACCTGCCTAACGGTAATGCCGTGACCAACCTGAGTCTGGCCACCAGCGAACAATGGACCGACAAGCAGACCGGTCAGAAGGTCGAGAAAACCGAGTGGCACCGTGTGTCGATGTTCGGCAAGGTTGCCGAGATCGCCGGTGAATACCTGCGCAAGGGTTCGCAGGTCTACATCGAAGGCAAGCTGCAGACCCGCGAGTGGGAAAAGGACGGCATCAAGCGTTACACCACTGAAATCGTGGTCGACATGCAAGGCACCATGCAACTGCTCGGCGGCCGTCCACAACAGGGCGACCAGCAAGGCGGCGGCAACAACTACCAGCAGCAGGCGCCACGTCAGCAGGCACCGCGCCCGCAGCAGTCGGCTCCACAGCAGCGTTCGGCTCCGCAAGCACCGCAGCAGGCCGCACCGCAACCGGCTCCGGATTTCGACAGCTTCGATGACGATATTCCGTTCTGATTTGCCGCTGTAACCGTCTTGAATGAAAAAGGCCCGTCGCTTAAACGACGGGCCTTTTTTGTGAGGCTATTTCAGCGCGACCCCTATCACCTGTAGGAGCTGACGAGTGCAACGAGGCTGCGATCTTTTGACGTTGCTTCTGAAGATCAAAAGATCGCAGCCTCGTTGCACTCGTCAGCTCCTACATGAGGAATTGTTTCAGTCGAGGATCAGGTGCGGCAAAAATCGACTTGAATCCTTGGTGATCAGACTATTGTCTTCACGCACACCAATCCCCGCTGCCTCATCGCCAATCACCCACGAGCCAATCAGCGTGTAGCTGTCGCCAAACTTCGGCAGCGGTGCGAACTCCTGCAGGATGAACGGCGCATCGGTGTAAGGCCCGTCCTCTTTGACGATCAGACCTTCCGTCGTTTGCAGCTCGATGTTGGCGCCTTCGCGGGAAAAGTACGGCTTGCGCACCCAGCCCTTCGGCACCGCACTCTGCGGATTCGGATCAAGGTGCGCAGCGAGCAGATTCGGATGGCCCTTGTGCAATTCCCACAGCAGCGGCAGGGCACCTTTGTTCGACAGAATCGCCTTCCACGCCGGTTCGAAAAACTGCGTATCGCATTCGGCGATCGCTGCGCCGAACGGCTCGTGGAAGATGAATTCCCAGGCGTGCAGCTTGAACAGGTGCGGGATCCAGCGATCCTGCAGATCGACGAAACGACCTTCAGCCGTCAGGCCAATGTCTTCGATATCGATGTGGCGTGATTCGATGCCGACCTTTTCCGCGATCAGCCGCAGGTAATCGGTGGTGCCTTTGTCCTCGACCGAATCCTTCATCGACGCAAAGTAGAACGGCCGCTTCAACTGCAACTCGGCGAAGGCCTGATGCAGCTTGGTGTCGATGCTGTTGAACTGGTCGGCATGCGGCGGCAGCGTGCCACGCTCGATGCACTGTTCCAGCCAGCCCCATTGAAAGGCTGCCGCTTCATAGAGGCTGGTCGGCGTGTCGTAGTTGAGCTCCAGCAGTTTCGCCGGCCCGTTGCCGCTGTAGGAAAAGTCCATGCGACCGTACAGATGCGGATGACCCTCGCGCCAGGAGGTGCGGATCATGTCGTAGTACGCCGCCGGGATACTCAGGCGATCGAGCAACTCCTCGCTGTTGACGACGCGATCCACCAGGTCCATGCACATCTCATGCAGTTCGGTGGTCGGGTCTTCCAGATCGTTTTCGATCTGCGCGAGGCTGAACTGGTAGTAGGCGCTTTCGTCCCAGTACGGTTCGTCGTCGATGGTGTGGAACAGGAAACCGAGGCTTTCAGCGGTGTGTTTCCAGTCGGGGCGCTCGGCGCAGTGGATCTTTTTCATGTCAGCTGCTCGAGCGTCCGGAACTGCTGCCCCAGCCACCCCAACCGCTGCGGGCGCTGGACTGGCTGCCGAAGCCGCCGCGCGAAGTCGACGACGCAACGTTCACCGGTTTGCTCTTGCTGCTCTCGTAATCCGACTGGCTGCGCGAGGTTGTGTCAGCTCGGCGGTACTGCGTTGAGGTGTTGTACGGCTGGCGCGTTTCGCGATCACGGTAAACGGTGCGTTCGGCGTTGTTGCTCATTGCGTTGCCGATCAGCCAGCCGGTCAGCCAGCCATTGCCGCCGCCACCTGAGCCACCGGAATAGTGCGAGCCGCCGTGGCTGGCACTGCTGCTGGTGGTGTCTCCCGCCGGCATTTGCGAATTGGCGATGGCATCGAGATCCTGCGGCGTCTCGGCATTGCCCGGCACTTTGAAGCCGCCGAGTTTCGGCACGAAACGGCCATCGGAATTTTTCTGACACCAGCCAGCGGCAAAGTCTGCGTCGCACTTGGCCTTGTCGTTGTAGGCCGGGGCGATGCGCCGGTGTTCGTTCAGGGCGGCGACGTAGGCGCTGGAGCAGAGATCGGCGGCCAATTCGGCGTCGACACACTGTTCAACGCTCTGGAAGTTGCGCGGCTGATCCAGCGCCGCTGCTTCACCGGAAATCGCCATCGCCACCGATGCGGCGAGGGACAATTGCACGTATTTGCTGCGTTTCATCGAGAGGCTTCCTGCCGGTCAGTGGGACGGGGTCATGCACGCGGCATTGAGCATGCCGACGCTGATCGCCACGGCGGCGACATAAATGCCGGCCGCGACTTCACCGTTGGCGATGCGCTGGGACGTGCCCTTGAGCACCAGCCCGGTCATAACGAACGCCAACAGCTGCACGACGGCGGCGATGACCGCCCAGAGGACGAAGTCGAGCACGTTGACCGAGTAGGCGATCACGTTGCTCGCCGGAATCGCGAAACCGATGATTGCCCCGGACAGGGCAATGGCGGCGGCAGTGTTGCCGGCGCGGATCAGCTCGAATTCCTTGTGCGCGGTGATGCGCGTGTAGACGAATTGAAACAGCATGAACAGCAACACGGCGCCGATCAGGTAGACGACAAAACCGACCAGCGCGGTTTTGTTCAGAGAAACGGCCAAGACTTCCAGCATGAAAAACTTCCTTTTTTAAATGGCGCTCAAATCAGTCGTGTACAGCGAGATGCCCAGCGAAGTGCTCAGGCTGACGGTGCCTTCTTCGTCCTGTTCGACGGAGAACAGCAGCAGTTCGCGGCGATCGGTCAGGCCGGTGTCGCGGGCATACAGCATGGCGTGGTGCTTGATGGTGTAGGACTCGTCCGGATTGACCACGTGTTCGGTCATTGGCACCAGTTCAGTCTGATGCAGTTCGGTGCCCCATTCACGGCTGTATTCAACACCGTCGTGGTTGTAGGTCGGCAGACCGATCAGGCTGTTCGGGCCGGCCAGACGCTGCAGTTCGGCGTCACTGTTGACCGTTACGTAGCTGAGGTAATTGAACAGGGTGACCGACTCGACCTGATCATCGCCGGTGACGTGGATCTGCACCCAGAAATCCTCGTCGTTCATGTAATAGCGGTGCAGTTTGTTGGACTGGCCGAGATCGACCCAGCCGGCGCTCCACACCGCTTGATCGAATGGCACCCGCACCGAAGTCGAGCCTTCCAGCAGCAACGCCAGGGTCGTGTCGAAGCGCACGCCTTTGCCTTGTGCCATGCCCAGCGGACCGCTGGCGGCGGTGGTCGTTGGCGCAGCGGTCTGCCAATTGCTGGTGCCGAGCAAGTCTTTAAACCATCCCATGGGTACGTTCCTTGAAGCGGGTGGAGGTGTTCGGGTGAAAAAGTGGCGGTAGTGTAACGGGCGAAGCGGTGAACGAGCAGGGGCAATTACGCCGCAAAACCATGTGGGAGCGAGCCTGCTCGCGAATGGGTTGTGTCAGTCACTCGATTATTTGACTGTCACGACGCTTTCGCGAGCAGGCTCGCTCCCACAAGTTACCGTTCAGTCATTACTGCGCGGACTTCTGCTTCAGGCGCTCAAGGATCGCATTGGCGCTGCCTTCGTTCGGCGTGATGCCGGCGTCGCGCAGTTTGCGTTCCAGGTCGTTACCGGTAGAGGCGTCGGCCAGTTCGTCCGCTGCGCTCAGCTCGGCAGCGCGTTGCTGCTGCTTGGCTTGCAGGCGGTTCAGGGTGCCGACCGCGGTTTCCAGTTTGCCGTTGGCGCCGCCGCTGGCAATCGAGGCGCTGACCTGGGCTTTCTGCACGCTGTCGCGGGCCTTGGCCATGTCCACTTGCTGGCGCAGGCTCTTGATCCGCGATTCGGCTTTGCTGATGTCTTTGCGCATGTTGTCGGCGTAGGCGCCGAATTCATCGCTGAGTTTCTTCTCGGCAGCGAGGTCGTTGGTCAGGGTCGAAATCGCTTCGGCCACTTCCAGCGCCAGGTCTTCACGGCCGGCATTCAACGCGGCCACAGCCTTGGCTTCGAGGTCCTTGATCTTGGCGTCGTATTCGCTGACGCGGTCGGCGGCCAGTTTGTGCTTGGCCATGATCGTTACCAGTTCGCGGCGGGCATTGGACAGCGCGGTGTCCGCGTCGCGGATTTCCTGATCGAGGATGCGCAGGGCCTGCTGGTCGGCGATGGCTTCGCCGACTTCATTGGCGCCGCCGCGCAGTGCGGTGAACAACTTGCTCCAGATGGACTGAGTCATTGGATATTCCCTGTTGATTATTTGAAGAAGTGTTCGAAGGCTTCGCTGGCGCGCTGCACGTTGTCGACCAGGGTTTTAACCTCGGTGACGACGTTGGTCAGGCTTGAATCAGCACTGAGGGCGCCGAACATGTTGTAGACGGTCTGCCCGTTCGGCATCGATTCGATCCCGATCGAAGACAGCGGGAACATCTCGCGGCTGCGCAGCACGGCATCGTTGAACGCCTGGACGTTGCTGATCGAATCGATGTCCACCAGCACGGTGTCGACGATGATCTGCTGGCCGGCCAGGGCGATGTGAATCGGCAGGCCGCCGAATTCGTTCATTTCCAGCTTGATGCTCGGCTCGGAGCTCTGGATCAGGGACAGCGAAATCTCTTGGGAAGCCACCTCGTCCAGCGCCTTGAGGGCATTGAAGAGGCTGTCGATGGTCCAGTTGTTGCCTGCGCTCATGTATTTCTCCGACATGAAAGAGCCAGCCAGAATCGGTTGGCGTAGCTGTTGCTCCATTTGCTTGAGCAAGCTTCGGTTTTCCGGAAGCACCCAAGTTTCGTGTTTCACATAACCGGCGGCGGCCAGGCCTGCGCGCATCTGCTTCATGTAGAAGCTCGACGGTTTTTTCGCTGACGTCTTGCCACGCTCGCCCTTGGGGCTGGCTGCGGCAGGCGTAGGAGTGCGGCTTGTCATGGCTGGAATCCGGTTATGAGCGTCTCACGCGTGGGCCACACTACAACCAATGCAAAGTGCCATCAATGACTCACGCGTGAGATTTTCATGACAGACGTAAAAAGGCCCGCAACATGGCGGGCCTGTAGGTTGAGCAGTTGTTGCTAGGCGTTGCTGTGCAGGAACTGCTCAGTGGATACCACGCTGGCATAGGCGAAACCCAGCGCCGCCATGAAGGCTGCGTGCACATGGGCGGCCGGCACCGTCAGGCCATTGAATTCCAGATCACGGCTGGCGCAGGCATCGTGAATCACGATCACGCTGTAACCCATGTCTGCCGCCGCGCGGGTGATGCCATCGACGCACATATGGCTCATGCTGCCGACCACCACCAGGTCGGTGATGCCGTGTTCGTCGAGCACCGCTTTCAGTTCGGTTTCGCGGAACGAGTTGACGAAGTGCTTGAGCACCACCGGCTCGTCGGCGCGGTTGAGCACTTTCGGATGCAGTTTCGCGCCTTCGGAGCCGGGAGTGAAAAACGGCGCGTCTTCGGAGGTGAATTCATGGCGAATGTGCACCACCGGATCGCCCGTTTCGCGGAAGGCTGCGATCAGCCGTGCGGCGTTATCGGCAGCGGCGTCGGCGCCGACCAGCGGCCACTTGCCTTGGGGGAAGTAGTCGTTCTGGATATCGACTACGATGAGCGCTTGCTTGGCCATGGGATTGTCCTCGAGACGGTGATTGGGTGTGGCCTCAGTATTGACGCTGGCCGAGGATTCGAGGATTGGCCGCACCGACAATAGACGGGGGAAAACTGACAATGGCTGCACAAAGAGCCGCCACCGCTGAACTGGGCGTGCTGATTTACCCCGGCGCGCAACTGGCGGCGGTGCACGGTCTGACAGATCTGTTCGCCGTGGCCAATCGCATCGCTGCCGAGTATCGGGCTGTGCAATTGCCCGTGCTGCGAGTCAGTCACTGGCAGGTCGATGGCGAGCAGTTGCCGGCGCGGGTCTATGACAGTCATCCGGGCGACGAGGACGGTTTGCTCGCCGTGCTGATTCCGCCGTCCCTCGGCGGGTTCGATGCGGCGCAGATGACCGTGAGTCTTGCGCAATGGCTGCGCGATCAGCATGCGCGCGGCGCAACGCTTGGTGGTGTCTGTGTGGGCTCGTTGATGCTCGCCGAAAGCGGCTTGCTCGACGGTCGCAGCGCCACCACCCACTGGACCTCGGCCCAGGCTTTCGCCGAGCGTTACCCGAAGATCAAGCTGAAGGCCGACACGCCGATTGTCGACGACGGCGACCTGATCACCACGGCCGGGCTGATGGCCTGGTCGGAATTGGGGTTGCGCCTGGTCGATCGCTTGCTCGGCCCGAGCATCGCCACCGCGACCGCGCGTTTTCTGGTGATGGAACACAGCGACAGCGCCAGTGAATGCGGAAGCAATTTCGCACCGATCCTCAGCCATGGCGACGCGGCGATTCTCAAGGTCCAGCACTGGCTGCAAAGCACCGGGGCGACGGATGTTTCGCTGACGGCAATGGCCGAGCGTGCGGGACTTGAAGAGCGTACTTTCCTGCGCCGATTCCGCGCCGCGACAGGCTTGAAACCGACCGAGTATTGCCAGCACTTGCGGGTCGGCAAGGCGCGGGAAATGCTCGAGTTCACCAATGGCACGATCGACCACATTGCCTGGACTGTCGGCTATCAGGATCCGGGGGCGTTTCGTGCGATCTTCAAGAAGATTACCGGGCTTGGGCCGAGTGAGTACCGGGGGCGGTTTGGTGTGAATCCCGCTCCCAGAACGACGATGAACTAATGTGGGAGCGAGCCTGCTCGCGAAGGCGCTGGATCTACAGAATTGTAGTCGGCTGACACTACGCTTTCGCGAGCAGGCTCGCTCCCACAATGATCGCGGCGAGGGTGAGAGATCGTGCAATTTGCCGGAGTTTTGCGCGCTGTCGTGCAGTTTGAAACAGGCGTGATGCCAGCACAGTCACGGCAAGCTCCCGATTATCGGGCGGTTCGTGGGGATCGCTGATTGGCCTGATCTCTGCAATTTCCTTTGAGAACCCATCGACTGATAAAAGGGGAACGCATGACCCCGACACCCAGCAACAAAATCGTCGTGGCCCATTCGGTGCGTGCCGAGGCGCCGCAACATGAAGTCGAGACCAACAAGGCTCTGGCGCGCTGGTTGGCGCAGATTCTCGGCTGCAAATTCGGCGGCAGTTACGATCCGGCCAAACATCGGGGCCGCGAGCTGTATCTGCTGCCAACGCAAACCATCGTCGGCGCCGCCCACGCGCAAGCGCTCGGCATCAAAGGCCCCGATGACTTGTGGGGCGGTTACGTCGAATACGATTTCATCTGCACCAAAGCCATCAGCCACGGTTTGCGCAGTCATCTGGCGCACGCGCCGCAGGGCTGGTCGCCGCTGTTTTCGGAGCGGGTGCGCAACGTTGTGCTCGACGGTCTCAGCGTATTCGCCCTGGAAGATGCGCGGCCCGCCGCCGAGCATCTGTTGTACGCCGGGCCGATTCGCTTGAAGCCGATTCACGCTTGCGCCGGTCGCGGTCAGGAAGTGATCAAAAGCCTCGACGCGTTCGATGAGATCCTCGCGCGGCCCGAGGCGCAAAATCTGTTCAAGGACGGCGTAGTGCTGGAGCAGGACTTGAGCAACGTCGTCACCCACAGCGTCGGCCAGTCGTTCATCGGCGGCAAAGTGTTGAGCTACTGCGGTGATCAATACTTGACTGAGGACGGTCAGGGCGAAGAGGTCTACGGCGGCTCGAATCTGCTGGTGGTGCAGGGCGGCTATGATCAATTGCTCGCGCTGGATCTGCCTGATGATGTGCGTCTGGCCATCGAACAGGCACAGGTCTTCGACAGCGCCGCCAACGAAGCCTACCCGCACTTCTTCGCCTCGCGGCGCAATTACGATATCGCCCAAGGCCTCGACGCCAGCGGCAACCCGCGCAGCGGCGTGCTCGAACAATCCTGGCGCATGGGCGGTGCCAGCAGCGCTGAAGTGGCGGCGCTGCAGAGCTTCGTCAACGATCCACAGATGCGCGCGATTCGCGTGTCGTCGGTGGAAACCTATACCGATCAGGCGCTGCCGGCGGACGCCATCGAGGTCTATCGCGGCCCGGCGGAAAACAGCGCATTTCTTCTCAAATATGTGACGGTCCAATCTTATGACGGCTAGAAGCGAAAGCATTCAAATCGACATTGATGACGAACAGATGAGCGGGACTTTTCTCAGTCCCAAATCGAAAGTCCCGGGGGTGTTGTTTGTTCACGGTTGGGGGGGCAGTCAGGAACGTGATCTGGAGCGGGCCAAAGGCATCGCCGGCCTGGGTTGTGTGTGCCTGACTTTCGACCTGCGCGGGCACACCGGCGGCACCGGAATCCCGCTGACCCGCGTGACCCGTGAAGACAATCTGCGTGATTTGCTGGCGGCCTACGATCGCCTGCTGGCGCACCCGGCCCTCGACACTTCGGCGATCGCCGTGGTCGGCACCAGTTATGGCGGTTATCTGGCCTCGATCCTGACGTCACTGCGCCCGGTGCGCTGGCTGGCGCTGCGCGTGCCGGCGCTGTACCGGGATGAACAATGGCACACGCCCAAGCGCGATCTGGACAAGGCCGACCTGCGCGATTATCGCAATACGCTGGTGCGCGCCGACAGCAATCGCGCCCTGCATGCCTGCTCGCAATTCACGGGTGACGTGCTGTTAGTGGAATCGGAAACCGACGATTTCGTGCCCCACGCGACGATCATGAGTTACCGCGCCGCCTGTCAGCAGACTCACTCGTTGACCCATCGGATTATTGATGGCGCCGATCACGCGTTGAGTGATCCGGTTTCGCAGCAGGCCTACACCTCGATCCTGGTGGACTGGATTACCGAGATGGTGGTGGGGGAGCGGTTGAGCATTATCCAATCCAGATGATCTGTCGCGAGTACCGGCCCCTTCGCGAGCAGGTTCGCTCCCACAGGTTGAACGCATTTCAAATGTAGGAGCTGCCGAAGGCTGCGATCTTTTGATCTTGATTCTAATGTGTGGGTTTCTTCTCGATCCGCAGTGCCTTTGCCTTGGCCTCCACCACCAGATACATCACCACCGTGATCAACAGCGGCAGCAGAAAATAAATCGCCCGATACGCCAGCAATCCCGCGACCAGACTGCCGCGCGACGCCTCGTGCTGCAGCAGCGCCACGAACACCGCCTCCAGCACACCCAGCCCCGCCGGAATGTGCGTAATGACCCCGGCAATCGCGCTGATCAACAGCACCCCAAGCACCAGCGGATAATCCAGTTTGCTTGGCAGCAGAGTGAAGATCACCGCCGCCATCAGCGACCAGTTCAACGCGCCCAAGAGCAATTGCAGCACCGCCATGCGCAGCGACGGCAGGTTGATTTCCACGCCGCGAATCGACCACTCGCGGCGTTTGGAAAACTGACACGCCGCCAGATAGCCGGCGCTGACCAGCAGCAATAACACCCCGACCAGTTGCAAGGCCGAACTGCTGAGTTTCCAGCCCGGCGGCATAGTCACCAGACCGCTGCTGAACACTACGCCAGCGATGGTCATGTAGCCGAACCAGTTGGTTGCCAGGCTCAGGCCGAGAATCTTGGCAATGTTGCCTTTGCTCACGCCCAGCCGCGAATACAAGCGATAACGCATGGCGATGCCGCCGACCCAGGCGCTGAGATTGAGGTTGAAGGCGTAGCTGATGATGCCCACCGGCAGGATCTGCTTCCAGGTCAGGTCTTGCCGAATGTAAGTGCGGCCGATCAGGTCGAAACTGGCGTACACCAGAAAACTCAGCAGGGTCAGGCTGGCGGCGATGATCAGTGTGCGCACCTTGAAATCGGCGAGGGTCTCCAGCACCTCGGCCCATTCGATGCGCGTGGCGAACATCGTCAGCAAGACGATCAGCGCGAGAAAAAACAGGATGGTCAGCGGACGTTTCCAGCGGCTCCATTTCGACGGCGCCGCTTGTGTCGAATGGCTATCGGAATGGACTTCGGAATGACTCATGGACGCGCACCTCGGAAAGGCTTCAGACGCGGTTTATGCGCCGGCAGCCAACCGGCCATGGCCGGGAAGTGCCGCAGGAAGTGGAACACGAGAAAGCCCACGGTCATGTGCCAGATGCGCCCGCGCGGCAACAGCTTGGCGTCCATGGCCTTGCAGTGGTTCTGGCTGAGGTCTTCGAGGCGTTCGTACAGGTGCTGATTGAACGCGCGGTCGCGGATCAGCACGTTGGCTTCCAGATTCAGCGACAGGCTCAGCGGGTCGAGATTGCTCGAGCCCACGGTGCTCCAGTCATCGTCGACCAGCGCGACCTTGCCGTGCAGCGGGCGTTGGCAGTATTCGTGAATCTGCACGCCGGCACGCAGCAGATAATCGTAGGTCATGCGCGCTGCCAGTTTGGCTACGAGCATGTCCGGCTGGCCTTGCAGAATCAGCCGCACCTCGACGCCACGGCGGGCGGCGTTGCGGATTTCACGCAGCAGCCGGTAACCGGGAAAGAAGTAGGCGTTGGCAATGATCACCCGGCGCTTGGCCTTGCGCAGCACCTGCAGATAGACGTCTTCAATATCGGTGTTGTGTTGATCGTTATCGCGGAACACCAGACGTACCTGGCCGTCGTGATCGGTGAAGGCCATTTCCTCCAGGCGCTGGCGCCGGCGCTGCCACCAGAACCGCGCGCGTCCGGGACGACCGCTTTGCAGCAGGGCGAAGTGATGAATATCGGCGACCACCGGGCCCTGGATCTCCACCGAATAATCCTGCTTGGCTTCAGGGCCGAAATCGGCCAGGTGATCGCCGGAAAAATTGATCCCGCCAATGAACGCGATCAAGCCGTCGACCACTACGATCTTGCGGTGCAAGCGGCGGAACCAGTTGGTGCGGATGCCCAAATGCTTTGGCGCCGGATCGAAGATTTGCAGATGCACGCCGGCATCGCTCAAGGCCGACAGATAGCCGGTGCTCAGCTCGCCACAGCCGAAGCCGTCGAGGCTGACCGTGGTGCGCACGCCGCGCTGGGCGGCTTCGATGAGGATTTGCTGCAACTCGGCGCCGACCTTGTCTTCGAAAACGATGAAGGTCTCCAGCAGGATCTCGCTCTTGGCTGCGCGCATCGCTTCGAATACCCGGGGGAAATATTCCTCGCCGTTTTCCAGCAATTGCACGCGGTTGTTGCTGTGCCATTGATACTCGACGTCAACGTGGCCGGGCTCGCGCACCGGCGGGTTCAGCGGGACCGGGTCGACGGCGGATTTTTCCAGTGGCGCACTGTTCATAGTTCAATCTCCACCGATAACGGTGCGTGGTCGGAAAGGTGGGACCAGGGCCGGTTGGTCAAAACTTTCGGGCGGCTGGCCTTGAGGTTGCGTACGTAGATGCGGTCGAGTCGTAGCGCTGGCAGCCGTGCGGGAAAACTGCGCGCCGGTTTGCCGTACCGCTCGGCGAACACTTCGCGCAGGCCACAGGGCTTGAGCTGCGCATCGGCACGCTGGCGCCAGTCGTTGAAATCGCCAGCGACGATCACCGGGGCATCAGCGGGCAATTCGGCGAGACGTTGCATCAGCAGATCCAGTTGCGCGTTGCGGTGGCTCTCGCGCAGGCCCAGATGCACGCAGATCGCATGCACTTCGGTGCCGTCGCCAGGCAGGCGCAGCACGCAATGCAGCAGGCCACGGTTTTCATGGCCGCTGATCGACACGTCGAGGTTGTCGTGGCGGATGATCTGGAATTTCGACAGCAGCGCATTGCCGTGGTCGCCCGCCGGGTACACGGCATTGCGCCCGTAGGCGAATTGCGGCCAGAGGCTGTCGGCGAGAAATTCGTATTGCGGCATCGTCGGCCAGTTGTCGTAGCGTTTCGGATGCTGCTCGTGCGTGCCGTGGACTTCCTGCAGAAACACCACGTCGGCGGCGACGCTGCGCACCGCTTCACGCAGCTCCGGCAGGATGAAACGCCGGTTCAGCGCGGTGAAGCCCTTGTGGGTGTTGACCGTCAGTATGGTGAAGGTGCGCACCGAGGGCGCAACCACGGAGCCTTCGTCGGTGAAACCGACCGGTTCGGGAATGCTCATGACAGAACTCCTTCTGCGGCGACTTGCCCGGGAGTTGTGGCGAGGTCTTTGTCGAGGTCCAAGCGCTGCAACAAGTTGCGTGCGTCGTAGGGCGCGCGGACTTTGATGTCGTTGTCGAAGTAGCAGAACACTTCGCGGGATTTGCGCGCGCGGGGTTTCAGGCGTGGGGCTATCAGGTGGGCGTCCTCTGGCTGTTTACCGTGATGCCAGGCGTCGATGCGCTCGGCCCAGCGCTTGAGCGCTTGCTCGGAATAACCGCTGGCGTAGAGCTCTTCGGCGCCGTGCAGGCGCAGATAGACGAAGTCGCTGGTGAGGTCTTCGCGGTACGGCCATTTGCCGGCGGTGTCGGCAATGACCAGCGCGGTGTTATGGCGCTTGAGCAGGCGCACGAATTCCGGATCGATGAAACTTTCATGACGGATTTCCACCGCATGGCGCAGCGGTTTCTTGCGCCAGGCTTTGACGCTGGCGTGGCCGGGAAGATGCGAGTCGTGCTGGCGGGCGAGGGCGGCTGCGGCTTGGGTATCGTGGGGCAGTTGCGCGAGAAAGTGATCGAAGCGCTCGGCGTCGAATTTGAAATTCGGCGGAAACTGCCAAAGGATCGGCCCGAGTTTTTCCTTCAGTTCCAGAACGCCCGAGGCGAAGAAATTCGCCAGCGGCTTTTCGATTTCGCGCAAGCGGCGCACGTGGGTGATGAAGCGCGGCGCCTTGACGCTGAACACGAAGTCATCGGGCGTTTCGGCGTACCACTGGGCGTAACGTTCGGGGCGTTGCAGGGCGTAGAACGATCCATTGATTTCGATGCTGTTGACCGCGCGGGAGGCGAACTGCAATTCGCGCTTCTGCGCCAGTCCCTTCGGGTAGAAATCCCCGCGCCACGGGGCGTAGCGCCAGCCTGAAATACCGATGTGAATCGTCGCCATCCCATCCTCCCGTAGAAAGTCCTCGTGTTGCCGATGTTCTGTGATGACTGCGGCGGGGGCGGGAAAGTTTCGGTGGCGTTACGGACGGTCGCGGGTGAAGCGAAGATCAAGAGCTTACCCCCTCACCCCAACCCTCTCCCCCAAGGGGGCGAGGGGGAAGGGAGCAGATCTTCATGCCTCCTGAAATCGCGTACGACTGTGAAGGGAGCAGATTTTCATGGTCTTCAGGACTTGAGTTCGACTCAAGACGTGCAGTTGGTGATTTTGGTCATGCAACTCGGTCGGCTCCCTCTCCTGGGGGAGAGGGCTGGGGTGAGGGGGCTCTTGAACTTGCCGCGCAATTACCGATCAGTTCCTTACCAGGGTCAGCCACGGGAGATCGGAGCTTTGCGCAATTTCAGGATCGCCATTCTGCTGGGAGCGCTGCTGTGCTTGGGCGTCAACACATCGCAAGCCGTCGCGCTACCGGGCGTTCCGGCTGCCGCCGATACGGCGGAAAAACCCGCCGAACCGGAACCGCTGGTGCAGGGCGGTCTGCTCGGGGCGATCAGTACGAGCATCGACGATGTGCAGGAAAAACTCGATCTCAACGAACACCTGGTCGATGCCTGGCGGCTGCGTGCTGACCGCGCGGCGGATGAGGTCGATCGGCTGGTCAAGCAACCGTCGAATCGCTCGGGCTGGAGCGTCGCCGGGGATTTCCTCACGTTGTCGGGAGTGTGGCTGGGCAGTTTCGCCCTGCTCACCGTGCTCGGCAGTCTGTTGGCCAAGCGTCTGCGTGAGGGCCGCTGGTTGCGCACCCGCCAGCGCAGTCAGGATCTGCTCGGCTACGTGCTGCCGTACACCGTGCCGGCGCTGATCTGCCTGCCTTTGACGCTGTATGTCAGCCATTTTCTGCAAGCTTCGGTGGGCCGTGCGCTGGCGCTGTGTCTGGCCTATGCCACCAGCAGCGGTATCTTCTCCACATCGATGTTGTTGTGCGTGGTGGTGATGTTCAACGTCGGGCACAAGCGCGCCGCCGCGCGAATCATCCGTGAATACTGCCCGCGCCCGCTGTTCCTCATCGGCTTTCTCGCCGCGCTCAGCGATGCCCTGACCAGCCCGCAGATCGCCCGGCAACTGGGCGGCAATATCACCAGCAGCATCGCCGTGTTCACCGGGCTGATCGCCTCGGTGATTTTCGGTTTGCTGGTGATTCGCCTGCGCCGGCCCGTGGCGCATCTGATCCGCAATCGCCCGCTCAGTCAGCGTTTGAAACAACCGTCGCTGCAGGAGTCGCTGCGGATATTTTCCGGGCTGTGGTATTGGCCGATCGTGCTGATGGTGCTGGTCTCGGCAGTCAGCCTGATCGGCATCGGCGAGGACAATCAGAAAGCCCTGCGCTGTGCCTTGTTCACCACCGTGCTGCTGATCGCCACGGTGTTTCTCAGCACGGTGTTGCAGCACCTGTTCAAGTCGCGCAAAGCCGAA
Source organism: Pseudomonas sp. S2_C11 (assembly GCF_054668395.1). NCBI lineage: Bacteria > Pseudomonadati > Pseudomonadota > Gammaproteobacteria > Pseudomonadales > Pseudomonadaceae > Pseudomonas > Pseudomonas sp. S2_C11. The sequence goes on from NZ_CP162765.1 coordinate 185,197, forward strand.
GCGATCCAGCGCAGCAGTGCCTACAAGGAACGCTTTCTCAGCCTGTTGCATGCGTTGCTGCGCATCGTCATGGCGATTGTGTTCATCGATATTCTCGGGCGGATCTGGGGCGTGTCGTTGCTCGATTTCGCCCAGAGCAGCACCGTCGGTCGAGCGATCAGCAACGCCTTGAGCAGCATCGGCCTGATCTTCCTGGTGACGTGGCTGCTGTGGGTGGTGCTCGACACGGCGATTCAGGAAGCGCTGAAACCGCCGCTGAGCAAACGCGCGGCACGCCAGCCGAGCACGCGGGTGAAAACCATCCTGCCGCTGCTGCGCAACGCGATCAAAATCATCCTCGTGGTGATCTGCGCGATTACCACCATGGCCAACCTCGGCATCAACGTCGCGCCGCTACTGGCCGGTGCGGGCGTGGTCGGTCTGGCGATCGGTTTCGGTTCGCAGCAACTGGTGCAGGACGTCATCACCGGGTTGTTCATCATCATCGAAGACACCCTGTCGATCGGCGACTGGGTGGTGCTCGATTCCGGCCACGCCGGCACCGTGGAAGGTTTGACCATCCGCACCTTGCGCCTGCGGGACGGCAAGGGTTTTGTGCACTCGGTGCCGTTCGGCCAGATCAAGGCTGTGACCAACCAATCACGCCAGTTCGCCTTCGCATTTTTCTCGGTGCAGTTCACCTACGACACCGATGTCGACAAAGCCATTGAGCTGATTCGCGAGGCCGGTGATTCGATCCGCGAAGACCCGTTCCTCAAGTACAACCTGCAAGGGCCGCTGGATGTGTTTGGCGTGGACAAAATGGACTTGAACGGCGTGGTGTTGACGGCGCAATTTCGCACGGTGTCAGGTGGGCAATATGCGGTGAGCCGCGCGTTCAACCAGCGCTTGAAGAAGCTTGTGGATAACACACCCAATGTGCATTTTGCGCAGACTTATCCACAGCAGGTTCTGTTGCCAAAGCGACAGGAGGAGGGGGCGGTGGTTGCGGGTGAGGTGCCGCAGGAGTCGCGGACCTGACGCCTGTTTGTGTAGAGACAGGGCCGGCGCTTTCGCGAGCAGGCTCGCTCCCACAGGGGCAATGGGATTGGACTGTGGGAGCGAGCCTGCTCGCGAAGACGCCGGTGCGAACACTCTCAATGCCGGATCAGCTTGGCATGCAGTTGTCCCATGGCTATCGGATCCAGCTCTACCCAAACCTGCTGCTTGCCGGCAATCACCGCGGCCACCGGCACCCCATCGCGATACACCAGCCGATTGCTCACCAGCGCCGGCACTTTCACCCCGGGCAACAACGTCCCGGCGAGATTCAATGGATCAACCCCACACACCGCCACCAGGCTGCCGTCCTGCGGGCGTCGGCGTACTTCGCGCAGCAAGGGAATGGCTTCGGGCAAGGCAAACTGCTCGCCAGCCAGACCACTGACAAACCGCCCGCCACGAATCTCGCCCCGCGCCTCCAGACGATGAAAGGTGCGCAGCAATTCCCGCCAACTCGGCAGCCAGTCCGCTTCGCGTTCGAGCAAGCGCCAGAACACCACGCCGTAGCGGTGCAGCAGGGTCATGGCGACGTGTTCGAGTGTCTCGGCGGCATCTGCTGACGAACCCCGGCGCAGCAATGCCCAGCGCCCGGCATCGTCCATGCCGCCGATAAACGCGCCGCGCCCGCGTCGGCTACTGCGCTGCTGGCGCTTGCTTGCCGGCGTGATCAGCGCGCGCAGGCCGGCGAAGCTGTCGGCGTTCACCAAACCTGCGGCGACCAGTTCCTGCAGGGCGATTTCCAGTTCGCTGCGCAGCAGGCGCGCTTCATGAATCAACTCATCGAAAAACAGCGCGCCATGCTGACTCAGCGCCTCAAAGACTTTCTGTGTTTTCGGCGATAACTCGCTCACTGGCGTCTGCTCAGCCAACGCACTCCACAAACCCACCTGACTGCGCGGCAGCAGCACAATCGGTGTACTGCGCAATGCCGAGCCGCTGACTTTCTGCCGTGCACTGATGCGCGTCCACACCAGTTTGCCGTTGCGGCACAGTTCATCCAGCCAGCTCGGCGAATAGTCCTTGAGGCGTGCCGGCAGGATGTCGCTGTCCCATGCCGAGGCTGCCGCCGGATAACCTTCGAACTGGCCGACAATCGCCGGCAGCACCGCACTGCCCTGACCTTGGGTGGCCGGCGTCAGATGCTGCCAGTCGAACAGAAAACGCATGAAGTCCTGCAATGCCACCGGTTCGATTTCCCGGCGCAGGCGCTTGACCGTGTAGCGATGGATGCGCGCGAGCAGATGGCGTTCGCACCATTCTTCAATCGCGCTGTTCGGCGTGAACTGGCCGCGCAAGACGTAGCCTTCACGCTCCAGTCGGGCGAGGGCCTGACTCACTTGCGCGGCGGGCAGGGCGAGCGGCTCGGCGATGGCCGGCAACGGGATTGGCCCAAAGGCGCCGAGACGGGCGCGGATCACTTCGACCAGCGCCTCATCGAATGCCCATGCGTCGTCGAAGCCGGGCAGCACGACTGCTGCGCTTGCCAACGTCGCCTGTGGATAAAGTGCTTGCAGGCAACTCAAGCGTTCGCGGGCCAGCCATAACTGATGCTCGGCGTCGATCTGCAACAGGCAGGCGCGGCCGCTGGCCATCAGCGTTTGCAGCCAGTCCGGCCAACCCACATTGGCGCGGGCTTCGGCATCGCTGATGCAGGCGAGGCTCATCAGCGCTTCGTGCATTTCATCCATGGAATTGGGCGACGGCCAGGCTTCTTCGCGCACCGCCGTGATCGCGTCGGCGTCCAGCGCGCCGAGGTCGTCGGTCGACTGCGGATCGCTCCAGCGTCGGTTGATCACCGCTTGGGTGCGGCGTTCCTCAAGCGGCGCGTCGTCGAGAAACGTGTAGGGGCGGGCGCTGAGGATTTCTGCCGCCAGCGGCGACGGCGCAGGTAAATCCCGGGCGATCAGGCGCACCTCGCCACGCTCCATGCGCCGCAGCAGGGTCAGCCAGCCTTCGCTGTCCATAGCTTCGTGCAGGCAATCGTCGAGGGTCTGTTCCACCAACGGATGTTCGGGGACTTCGCGCTCGCCGGCGAGGTTTTCCAGGCAGGCGATCTGGTCGGGAAACACGCTGGCGATGAGGTCTTCGCTTTTCATCCGTTGCAGTTGCGGAGCGACTTTGCGCCCGCCGGTAAAACGCGGCAACGCCAGCGCCACCCCGGCATTCCAGCGCCAGCGCACGCCGAACAATGGCGCATCAAGCACTGCTTGAATGAGCGTGTGTTCAGCGCTGTTGCTGTGCAGGTAACGCCAGACTTCGTCGAGCTCGAAGCTGTGGCTGGTGGACAGCGACAGCACGATCGCGTCTTCGCTGGCGGCGGCCTGCAACTCGAAGTTGAAGGTGCGGCAGAAACGCTTGCGCAAGGCCAGGCCCCAGGCGCGGTTGATGCGGCTGCCGAACGGCGTGTGAATGATCAGTTGGGTGCCGCCGGACTCGTCGAAAAACCGCTCCATCAACAGCGTGTCCTGCGAGGGCAGGGCGCCGAGGGTTTGCCGCGCGCGCGCCAGATATTCGACCAGTTGCTCGGCGCTGGCGAGGTTGAGGCCGAGTGTGGCGGTCAGCCAGTCGAGCGCCGGTTGCAGATTGCCGGGGCTGGCGCTGAGCAATTCGTCCAACTGCGCTTGCAGGCGCGCGACGGCCGCCGACAGTTCATCACTGCGCCCCGGCGCTTCGCCGAGCCAGAACGGAATGGTCGGCGGCATGCCCTGCGCATCCTCGACCCGCACCTTGCCGCTCTCTACCCGCAGAATGCGATACGAGGTATTGCCGAGCTGGAACACATCGCCGGCGATACTTTCCACGGCGAAATCTTCGTTGACGCTGCCGATGTTCAAGCCCTGGGGTTCTAGCAATACGCTGTAGTCGGCGTTGTCCGGGATGGTGCCGCCACTGGTCACGGCGGTCAGTTGCGCGCCACGCCGGCCACGTAATGTGCGGCTGACGGCGTCGCGGTGCAGGTAGGCGCTGCGGATGCCCTGACGGCCGTTGTAACCCTCGGCGAGCATGCTCAGCAGGGCCTGATAGTGTTTTTCGTCGAGGTCGCGATAGGGCCAGGCTCGGCGGAACATCGCCAGCAACGCGTCCTCCGACCATTCCTGGCAACTGACCTCGGCAATGATCTGCTGCGCCAGCACGTCCAGCGGTTTTTCCGGAATGTGCAGCGTATCCAGCTCGCCCCGGCGCACGCAGTCGAGCAGGGCGGCGCACTCGATCAGGTCGTCGCGGGTGGTGGCGAACAAACGCCCCTTGGGCGTGCCGCCGACCTGGTGTCCGGAGCGACCGACTCGTTGCAGAAACGCAGCAATCGAACGCGGTGAACTGATCTGGCAGACCAGATCGACTTCACCGATATCGATGCCCAGCTCCAGTGATGCAGTGGCGATCAGCACTTGCAGCTCGCCGCATTTGAGGCGCTGTTCCGCATCGAGGCGAAACTCTTTGGCCAGGCTGCCGTGGTGCGCCGCCACGGCCTGCTTGCCGAGGCGGTCGCTCAGATGCCGGCTGAGGCGCTCGGCAAGGCGTCGGGTGTTGACGAAAATCAGCGTGGTGCGGTGCTCGCGAGCGAGTTCTGCGAGGCGCTCGTACACCAGTTCCCAGACATCGTTGGCCATCACTGCCGACAACGGCACCGGCGGCACTTCGATACCCAGGTCTCGTGGGCGGGCGTGGCCAATGTCGACGATTTCGCAGGGGCAATCGTGACCGACCAGAAACCGCGCCACGGCTTCTACCGGTTTCTGCGTCGCGGACAGGCCGATGCGGGTCAGCGGTTCGGCGCACAACGCTTGCAGCCGTTCAAGGCTCAAGGACAGATGACTGCCGCGCTTGCCCGCGGCCATGGCGTGGATTTCGTCAATGATCACCGTGCGCGTGGTGCCGAGCATCTTGCGCCCGGATTCCGAGCCAAGCAGCACGTACAGCGATTCCGGGGTGGTCACGAGAATGTGCGGCGCGGTCTTGCGCATGGCGGCGCGGTCTTTCTGTGGCGTGTCGCCCGTGCGCACGGCGGTGGTGATGGTCAGCTCCGGCAGGCCCATTTCGCGCAAATGCGCGGTAATGCCAGCGAGCGGGTTCTGCAGGTTGATCTGAATGTCGTTGGACAGTGCCTTCAACGGCGAGACATAGACCACCAGGGTTTCGGCGGGCAGACCGTCAGGATGCTCCAGCCCTCGGTGCACAAGCTCATCGAGCACGGCGAGGAACGCGGTCAGGGTCTTGCCCGAACCGGTGGGCGCAGCGATCAGCGTCGAACGGCGCTGGCGAATCAACGGCCACGCACGGGCCTGAGCGGCGGTGACCGCCGGGAAAGTCTTGTTGAACCAGGCGCTGACGGCGGGGTGAAAGCCGGCCAGCGCGCTGTTGGCGGGGAGGGGCAGATTCATGACTGAAGTTATGCGGGCGGGGGCGGGAAGATGCAAGTACCGCTGGAGATCTTCAGCGACAGTCAGGCCCTCATCGTCGGCAAGCCAACTCCCACAGGATTCATGCCTGGCACAAAACTGTGGGAGCTGGCTTGCCAGCGATGAGGCCGGTTGCCTCAATACAAATCCGCGCATCTACACTTTACGGATGACGGTTGCGCACTAAACCCGCAAAATGCAACGATTCCGGCAATTATCGACGACTGTTCCACGAGAACCGTCGCTAAAGCCATCGTTCCAATCAGACTGGGCCTGCTGACTCTATGCGAATGCGCCTTATGTTACTGGGCGGCGGAAATGCCCTTGGGCAGGCGCTGATTCGCCTCGGTGCGGAAGAAGACATCGGTTTCCTCGCCCCCCGCCCGCCCGAAAACGGCTGGGATGCCGCGAGCCTCACCCAATTGCTCGACGACACCCGTCCCGATGCGTTGATCAATCTCGCCTACTATTTCGACTGGTTCCAGGCCGAGAGCGTCAGCGAAAGCCGCATGACTGGCCAGGAACGCGCCATCGAGCGTCTGGCCGAACTGTGCCAGCACCACAACATTGTCCTCGTGCAGCCGTCGAGCTATCGCGTGTTCGACGGCTCGCGGGCCACGGCCTACAGCGAAAAAGACGAACCGGTGCCGCTGGGCCTGCGCGGTCAGGCCTTGTGGCGCATCGAGCAAAGTGTGCGCGCGACCTGCCCGCAACATGTGCTGCTGCGTTTCGGCTGGCTGCTCGACGACAGCCCGGACGGCACCCTCGGACGCTTCCTCGCCCGTGCGGAACAACCCGAAGAGTTGTTGCTGGCCGATGATCGTCGCGGCAATCCGACTCCGGTCGATGACGCCGCGCGAGTGATCATCTCCGTGCTCAAGCAACTCGACTGCGCCGCGCCGCTGTGGGGCACTTACCATTACGCCGGCCACGAAGCGACCACCCCGCTGGCGCTGGGCCAGGCGATTCTCACCGAAGCACGCAGCCTGCATCCGCTGGCGATCGAAGCACCGACTGCGCAGGCACATGCCGCGCGCCCGGACGCCGCCGAAGAGCCGCAACATGCAGTGCTGGCCTGCAAGAAAATTCTCCACACTTTCGGGATCAAACCGCGCGCCTGGCGTGCTGCACTCCCGGGTCTATTGGACAGGTTCTACCGACATGGCTGAAGCAACGGTTCTAATCACTGGCGGAGCCGGATTCATCGGCTCGCACCTGACCGATGCCTTGCTCGCCAAGGGCTATGCGGTACGCGTGCTTGACGATCTGTCGACCGGCAAGCGCAGCAACCTGCCGCTGGACAATTCCAAGGTCGAACTGGTGGTCGGCGATGTCGCCGATGCCGCTTTGGTCGCCCGCGCCATGCAAGGCTGCGACGCTGTCGCGCATCTGGCGGCCGTGGCCTCGGTGCAGGCCTCGGTGGACGATCCGGTGAAAACCCACCAGAGCAATTTCATCGGCACCCTGAATGTCTGCGAAGCCATGCGTCTGGCCGGGGTCAAGCGCGTGGTGTATGCCTCCAGCGCGGCGGTGTACGGCAACAATGGCGAGGGCGAGTCGATTGATGAAGACACGCCAAAAGCGCCGCTGACACCCTACGCCTCGGACAAACTGGCCGGTGAGCAATACTTCGATTTCTACCGTCGCCAGCATGGCCTGGAGCCGGCGATTTTCCGCTTCTTCAACATCTTCGGCCCCCGCCAGGATCCGTCCTCGCCGTATTCCGGGGTGATCAGCATCTTCAGCGAACGTGCGTCGAAAGGTTTGCCGATCACCGTATTTGGCGATGGCGAGCAGACCCGCGATTTTCTTTATGTCGGTGATCTGGTCGATTTGCTGGTGCAGGCGCTGGAAAAGCCTGAAGTGCAGGAGGGCGCGGTCAATGTTGGCTGGAATCAGGCGATGAGCCTGAAGCAGATGCTCGAAGCGTTGAAATCAGTGGTCGGTGAACTGCCGCCCGTGAGCTACGGGCCGGCGCGTTCGGGTGATATCCGCCATTCGCGGGCTGACAACCGACGCTTGCTGCAGCGCTTTGAAATGCCGCCGCAGACGCCGATGAGTGTGGGCCTGGCGCGCTTGCTCGGGCGCTCCTGAGAAGCCCCTCACCCTAGCCCTCTCCCAGGGGGAGAGGGAACTGACTGAGGTGTTTGTGAGAAGTACGCCGACTTGCGATACCCAGTCGAACTCAGGTTTTGAACAACACACAAATCGGCTCCCTCTCCCCCGGGAGAGGGCTGGGGTGAGGGGCCCGGGCCTCCAACGCCCCACATGACTCAGCACCAAATGAAAAAGGCGCCCTGCAACAGGCGCCTTTTTCACGGCCGGAATATCGCTATTCCTGTGGCGAGGGAATGTTATTCCCCGATCGACTGCGTACGGTCGTCGTCAGGTCTGTGCCTGCCCGCCACCAAGCCTCATTCACCACCACGTGAACGTTCAGTAAAAAATCGACTTAGAACTTATAGCCCAAACCGACCATGTAGATGAACGGATCGACATCCACATTCACCCGTGCACGGGTGCCCGGTGCGACGGCGTTGTTCTCGACGGTCGCGCGGGTATCGATATCGATATAGCGCACCTGGGCGTTGAGCATGATGTTGTCGGTGATCATGTAGTCGGCACCGACCTGCCAGGCCAGGCCCCAGGAGTTTTTCGCCTTGAAGTTGCTGAAGCCGTTGGCGCTGGCTTCGCTGCCGACGTGTTCGTCGTAGATCCAGGTGTAGTTGATGCCACCGCCGACATACGGCTGGAAAGCCGATTTCGAATCCAGCGGGTAGTAGACGACGCTGAGGGTCGGCGGCAGGTGTTTCAGGGTGCCGAGCTTGCCGTTGGCGGCGGGCAGGGCGGTGCCCTTGAGCTTGACGTCATGCTCGAACGGCGTGGCTGCCAGCAGCTCGATACCGATGTTGTTGGTGAGCATGTAGGCGAAGTTCAGACCCAGTTGGGTGTCGCTGCTCATGGTCGCCTTGCCGCCCAGATCAGTGCCGCTCAGCGGACCCTGATCGACCTTGACGCTGGAACTGTCGGCCTTCGGGTTGACGGTGATCGCACCGGCGCGCACAAGGATGTCACCGGCTTCGTGGGCGTGGGCTAGCGGGGCTGCGAGCGCGAGGGCAAACAGCGAGGCGCTGAGCAAGGACTTGTTCATGGGGGCTCCGAAAGGACATAAAAATTCGATGTCCTAGGGTACGAAGCCGTCTGATACGGTGTTTTGACTCAGCTCAATGAAACAGTGAAGGCCCGTTTTTTTGTGGCGTTCATCTCGGCCCCATCGCTGGCAAGCCAGCTCCCACAATGATCCCGTTGTTTGTCAGTTTTTTGCTCACCCACATAACCTGTGGGAGCGGGCTTGCCCGCGATGGGGTCTCTGCGGACAATACAATACTACCGGGAATTACTCCGGCAGTTCATACGCATAAATCTTCTCCGCCTCCATCTGATACCCGGCATCGGCCAACTCACTGCTTGAGGCTTTCACCTGCAACGGTCCTTCGACCCAGTACGGCTGATACAGCTCATCAAGCTTCACGCCCAGTTCGCTTTTCACGTGGACGATCTGGTTCGACGGCGGTGGCGGTACGTGGATACAGGCGCCGAAGTACGGCACCAGCAAAAAGTCCGTGGTGCGCCCCTCTTCGCTGACTTCCAGCGGCACGATGTAACCGGGCAGGCGAATGTTCTGCCCGTCGAGGCTCTTCACTACCGGTGCGTTGGGCATGTCCTGCTTGGCCGCCGGCGCGGACTCGGCAGAGAGTGCGTCGCCCATCTTCGACAGGTCGTGCAGCGGGGTCATGTTCGGCACTTCCGGCGCGGCGTCCGGCGGGATCATTTCCGACCAGGTCAGGTCTTTCGGCGCCGCTGCCAACACGGGCAGGGCGACCAGCATCAGCAGCGCAAGCAGGGCGCGGGGCATGGTGAACATCCTCATAAACGGATCGACAGGCCATCGGCCAATGATTGGCGATACGCGCGCCAGGCCGGCACGCTGCCCATCAGCAGCGCGGCCGCCAGAATGCCACCGAGCAGCGTCCATTCATACTCGCTCGGCCATGCCAGCGGCAGATACAAACCGTAATTGGCCTGCACGTAACCTTGCGCAGCGGCGATGCCGATGTACAGCAATGCCAGTCCGGCGATGACTCCGGTCAGCGCCAACGCAAAGGCTTCCAGCACCAGCAGGCTTGCGATGTGCCACGGCCGCGCGCCCACCGAACGCAGAATCGCCATCTCGCGGCGACGTTCGTTGAGGCTGGTGAGAATCGCCGTGAGCATGCCGATCAGCCCGGTCAGCACAACGAACAGCGAGACCACGAACAAGGCTTTCTCGGCCGTGCTCATCAGGCTCCACAATTCCTGCAAGGCCACGCCCGGCAGGATCGCCAGCATCGGTTCGCCACGGTATTCGTTGATCTCGCGCTGCAAGGCAAAGGTGGAAATCTTGCTGTTGAGGCCGAGCATGAACGCGGTGATCGCTTGCGGGGTCAGGTCCATATTGCGCGCCTGATCAGCGCTGATCCTGCCGTTGCCGCGCGCCGGCACGCCGTTGTGCCAGTCGATGTGGATCGCCTCCATGCCGCCGAGGCTGATGTGCAACGTGCGGTCCACCGGGGTGCCGGTGCGCTGGAGGATGCCGACCACGGTGAACGGTTTGTCGTCGTGCTTGACCAGGCTGATCGCCGCCACGCCATGGGCCAGTACCAGTTTGTCGCCGAGCTTGTAGTGCAGCGCTTCGGCGACTTCGGCACCGAGCACCACTTCGAAAGGATCGGTGGCAAACGCGCGACCGTCGGCCAGCGCCAGGTGTTGCTGGCGCCCATACTGGTAGTGCTCGAAATAGGCTTCGGTGGTGCCCATCACGCGATAGCCGCGATGGGAATCGCCCAGGGACATGGGGATTGCCCACTTCACTTTCGGGTTGTTAGCGAAGTGTTCAAAGCTGTCCCAGCGAATGTTGTTGGTAGCGTTGCCGATGCGGAACACCGAATACAGCAGCAGGTTCACCGACCCCGAACGAGCGCCGACGATCAGGTCAGTACCGCTGATGGTGCTGGCGAAACTGGCCTTGGCTTCGGTGCGCACGCGCTCGACGGCGAGCAGCAGGCACACCGAAAGAGCAATGGCGAAAGCAGTGAGCAATGCGGTGAAACGGCGGTTGGCCAGGCTGGCCATGGCCAGACGAAACAGATACATCTCAGACCTCGGCGGACGTGGCGGCGCGATTGAGTTCGGCCAGGGACAGATGACGGTCGAACAGCGGCGCCAGGCTCTGGTCATGGCTGACGAACAACAGACTCGATCCGGCCTCGCGGCACTCGGCAAACAGCAGGCGAATGAAATTTTCGCGGGCGTCGTAATCCAGCGCCGAGGTCGGTTCGTCGGCGATCACCAGCTCCGGTTGGCCGATCAATGCGCGTGCGGCGGCGACCCGTTGTTGCTGGCCGATCGACAGCGAGTCGGCGCGGCGGCTGAGGATGCTTTCGTCTTTCAGACCCAGGTGGGCGAGCAACGTGGCGGCGGCTTGATCGACGCTGCCGTGGCGCTGTTTCGCCCGTTGCGCACGCAGTTTTGAAAAATGACACGGCAACTCAACGTTCTCGCGCACCGAGAGAAACGGCAGCAGGTTGAATTGCTGGAAAATGTAGCCAGTGTGATCGACACGAAACGTATCGCGCTTGCCGGCAGAAAGCTCGGTCAGCTCCTGGCCGAGCAGGCGAATGCTGCCCCGATTGGGCTTCTGCACCCCGCCAAGCAGGCCGAGCAGGGTGGTCTTGCCACTGCCGCTGGGGCCTTTGAGAAACAGGGTTTCGCCGGCTTGCAGACGAAACGCCGGGATGTCCAGCAGCGGCGGGTGACCGGGCCAGTTGAAGCCAAGGTCGGAAAGTTCGATGAGTGCTTGGGTCATGGCACCGATTTTCATGAAGTGAACACATAACCCTGTGGGAGCGAGCCTGCTCGCGAAAGCGCTGGGTCAGACACCCACCTGTCAACTGACACGCCGCCTTCGCGAGCAGGCTCGCTCCCACAGGGGATTTCGGTGGATCCTAGAATTTCAGCGCAGCCGATTTCGCCGTCACTTCGGTACCTTGCTGGCCGGTCGCGCTGATTAGTTGTACCTGAATCTTCTGCGTTGCCGGGAAGGTTTTGAAGATGTTGGCCAGATTCAGCGTGTTCAGCGCGCCCGGTGTGGCGCAGCTGAATCGGTAATGCGCGTGGATTTCGCTGTGGTCGTGGTGATGCTCGTGACCGTCCTTGTCCGCTTCATCTTCGTCGTGATCATCGGCGTCCGGCTTGTCGCCGAACAGCGGGCTTTCCAGTTCCTGGCTCACTACCTTGCAACCGGCCGCAGCGGGCAGACTGAACAGGGCCAATGGTTTTTCCAGCTGCGCCCGAGCGGCGGCCACTTTGGCCTTGTCGGCATCCGACGTCGCGGCGTGTTCAAAACCGACCAGATTCATCGCCGGGCTTTCCAGCTCCAGCTCCAGGGTCTGACCATCGAGCGCGGCGTTCAGCCGGCCCACGCCATGTTCGTGAGCGCCGAGGCTGCCGTGCTCATGATCGTGATCGTGCTCATCAACCGCATGGGCAGCGGCCAGCGGCAACAGGGCAAACGGCAAAGCGAGCAACAGACGACGCATGACGGACTCCTAGAAAAATGAAAAGTTTGTTATGTAATCTTATAACGAAAGTGCGCAGAGTGTGCCCGTGCGCTTGAGATTGCGCAAGACATGGCTAAGCACCGCCCGGGATGAGGTCGCGGGCGGTGCTGGGATTGAATGTCATGCTTGCAGAATCAGAAGCCTGCGCCGGGATAGTCGAACCAATAGTGTCCCGAAAGGACATCGTTGATCAGATTTGCGTCGAGCACGCTCGGGGCATCGCGACTGAAACGCTGTCGCCAAGCCGGAAGCCACCAGTAGTTGATGGCTGTTCCGCGCGGAAATACCACCAGAGTCAGCACCTCCTTATCCATTTTGCCCTGCGTGTAGAGTTGATGACTGCGATCCATCAGGGCCATGTACTGGTCGATTGGCAGTCTGAACATAAGTGCCATGGTGAAGATTTTTTCACTCTGACTGAACGCCGGACTCTGCAGTACCCGCAATGCTTCGCAAGTGTGTGAATTCGGTTGACTCGCTATGCTCTGGCCTTCGGGGGTTGAAAGTATGTCGAAACGATCATCCATGTCTCGCCAGTCGGTCCGGCTATTGCGCTCAAAGTAATCACGAATAACAAGGGTCAGTGGACCTGCAGTTTCCCCGTCAGCGGGACAAGCCGAAAGATCGGCAGGCAACCAGATGCGCCATGCCACGATGAGCAAAAACGGAATTATGAGGAGGAGCGAATAAGGGCGTTTCATTGTGGCGTGCTGTGTTTGTAGCGTCGGAAAATAGTGAAGTCATGGTCGCTGGGATTTGCATTGCCGGTCGCATGGCGAAAACCTGCGTCGTTAACTTCAACTTTTTCCCACCCTGCAGAAATGCATACGCCCTTCGTTAGAACGAAGCCGACATGGCCGCTGGCGTCGGAATAATTCATTGCGTAAGCGCCGACGTCCCCGGGCAACGGCGTGCGCTCGACTTTCCAGCTGTTAAGCAATCGTTGTCCATTCGCCCATTCACCCGCGAGCGGAGGACTAACCTTGGAGAAATATGGCAGGTATTTCGATTTGCCATGTTCAATCAACGCCACGTTGACCCCAATTGCGGTCAGCACGTCGTAGACGAACAGATTGCATTTATTTGTGTTTGGTGGAAATTCCACGCTCTGGCTGAGAGTAGGGTGTGGCAGCGACTTTTTGCTTTTATTCCCTGCCCACTGTGTTGATCCCCGGTGTGACAGCGCCTCCATCAGTATCCTGCGCGGCATGTCCTGAATGACGACTTTCACCGTTCGGGTTTCATTTGTACGTTTCACACCATATTCGACTTCGTAGAATGCGTCGTTCGAGACAGCGCCGCTGGTCGTTAGCGGGACTTTTACCCACGGTGATATCGCTACGATCGAAAGAGACTTCCCTGGATTCAACGTAGCAGTGTGCATACCTTTTTTTGTACCGGAGTTCCCCACAATCTGAACCGTCACTTCGTGGGTGTCTCGGGTTTTGATCGACGGTAGTTCCTTGCCCGCGAGCGTTATAGCGATCTGGCCGTTTTTGGATATCAATGAATAAATGCGAGGCCTGTCATCGTTTTGAACGATGTTGTCATCTACGACCTGACCGTCGATAAGCAGCTGAAATTTTACGCCTGGCGGTGGCTGCATCAGAAAGTCTTTAAAGATGAGTTTGATTTCCGATTTCATGACAAATCCTGTGTCAGGGGCTCTTCATAGGCATAGAAAGTCCATTCGGAATCTTCCCCTACCAACAGGGTGTCGTAATCCGAAGCGTTTTTTACCGGGTGTTCGCAGCCTTCGCCTGTGAGGTTGCAAGTGCTGTCTTGTAAAACGGCAACCTTCGCCTTGTCCTTGAGTTTGTAAGCCAAACCTGGCTTTTCCGTGTCATTAAGGCGTTCGATGATGACCTGCAAGTAGCGATAAGAGGTCAGGGCAGCAATCGGTGGCCCCATGTCAATTGGAGCGGGCCGGCCAATTCCTGCGAAACCACTGTGTTGCTGAGTGAGCAGCTTATTGGTCATGGGCGGACAACCGCAGGCGACGTAGTCACCCTCTAGCGCAGCTGGTCCGGCAGGTAAAATCAGCGTTCTTTCACCCACTGCTACGATGGGGCCTTTGCCAGGCCCACAGACCGGACAACTGGCGAGTTGTCCAATGGAAGCGATTATTCTTCCTTCGATATTGAGGTTCTCATTTCCTTCAAGTATCACGCCACCTGTAGAGGTCGGGCCTCCTTTAGAGGCCAGTTTTCGTCCTGAAGACATTGGGAATCCTTCCCGCAAAAAGAGATTAATTTAGCCGATCAACCGGGAATTACCAGATGTGTTTGGCGCCCTTTACTTGGCGTTGCACAAGTCCCGTGGGAGCATGCAGGTCAGAAAAGTGCAGGAGCGAACTTGATGTTGCGGATACGCGGAACGGTCGGCGAGGTGCCGGTGGATTTGACGGTGGAGCTGGATGACAGCGATTGGGCCAGGCTGGGTTCGGCGCTGAGCGGGCAGGCGCCGGTCGCGCAGTCCGAGGCAGTGGCGTCGGCCCCGGCGGCGAAGCCGGTGAATCAGGACGATGCGCTGTGGCAGGTGGCCAAAGACTTGCTGCGTAAGGCCGGGCAACTCAGTGGACCGGATCTGCTCGATCAACTGGAAGCGCTGACCGGCAGTGCGGTGGCGGGCAAGCGTTTGCTCGTGCGCTTGCGCCACAGTTCCGATGTGAAAGTGGCGAGCGGCGGGGATACGCCGCTCTATAGCTGGATCGGGTAAGGCCTTAATACAGCGCCGCAAACACTTTGCGACGGTAAGCCGTCACCAACGGATGATCATTGCCCAGCAGTTCGAACACCTGCAGCAAGGTCTTGTGCGGCAAGCCTTCGCCGTAGCTGCGGTTGCGGATGAACAGTTTGAGCAAGGCGTCCAGCGCCGCTTCGTATTGCTGGCGCGCCAGTTGCTGGATCGCCAGTTGGTACACCGCTTCATCATCCTGCGGATTTTGCGCCAGGCGGCTCTTCAGGTCGGCGGCGTCCGGCAGATCGCGGGCGAGGCCGAGGAACTGGATCTGCGCTTTGGCGCCGGCCAGTGCGGCTTTGTGCTCATCGCTCTTGACCGCGTCGAGCACGGTTTGCGCTTCGCCCAGTTCGCCGCGTTCGGTCAGGCAGCGTGCGTAAAGGATCAGCGCCCTGGCGTTGGTATTGTCTTCATTGAGCAGGGTCACCAGCGCCGCTTCCGCCTAGGCGAAGTGACCTTCGTCGAACATCGCCTGAGCCTGTTCGAACGGGTCGGCAGCGGCCGGTGGCGGCATCTGCACATGCGGTTCGAGCAGGGCGCGCACGGCGGATTCCGGTTGTGCCCCGGCAAAGCCATCGACCGGCTGACCGTCCTTGAACAGCACCACGGTCGGCAGGCTGCGGATGCCGAAGCGGGCGACGATGTCCTGCTCGATGTCGCAGTTGACCTTGGCCAGCAGCAACTCGCCCTGATAGCTCTCGGCAATGCCTTGCAGCATCGGCATCAACGCCTTGCACGGCGCACACCATTCGGCCCAGAAATCCACCAGCACCGGTTTGTTGAAGGAGGCTTCGATCACCGACTGGTCGAAATCGGCAGTCGTGGCGTCGAAGATGTACGGCGTTTGCTCACTCATGGGGGATCTCGTCAAAGCGTGGATGGGGCAACTATAAGGCTTGGTGGGGGGTGGCCGGAAGCGGGGCGGGTCGAGAGGTGTGTTGCATGGGCGGACGCCTTCGCGAGCAGGCTCGCTCCCACAGGGGATTTATGAACGGCACAGATCCAGTGTGGGAGCGAGCCTGCTCGCGAAGCTTTTAGCTAGCGCCGCGCATGGTAGAGGCTGACATGTCTGAATTCTTCGGGCTCGGCCAGATCGGGGAGGGTCATCGCCTCCAGCATCTCGATCCGTTCATACAACGGATGCCGAAAATCCCGCACCCGTGAATCCGCCACCAGCGCCTCGCGTCCGCGACTGAGAAACGCGTCGAGCAGCGGCAAGTTCGCCCGGTCGTACAACACGTCGGCGACCAGGATCAGATCGAAGCGATCGGCCTCGACAAAGAAGTCCGTCGAGTAGCTCATCTGCACATTGTTGAGCTCGGCGTTCGCCTTGCACGCGGAAATCGCCAGCGGATCGAGATCGCAGGCCACCACTTCCAGCGCTCCGGCCTTGACCGCTGCGATCCCGGCGATCCCGGAACCGGCGCCGAAATCCAGCACGCGCTTGCCGCGCACCCACTCTGGAAACTGTGCCAGATAACGCGCCACGGCCAAGCCGCTGGCCCAGCAAAAGCTCCAATAGGGCGGTTCATGCAGGATGCGCTGGGTTTCTTCCTGGCTGAATTCGCGGGCCATGTTGTCACCGTCGATCAGCCACAGCTGCAAATCGGTGCCGGGCAACGCGCAGGCTTTCAGTCTGGCGTCGCCGAGCAATTCCCCCAAGGCCTGTTGCAGGTCGAGCGGTGCTGTCATGGCGCTTTGACGAATTGCAGCTGGCCCAAAGCCTGAGTGGTCGGTTGAGTGATGGTCTGCGACGGCAGGTGCAGGATCAATTGCCCGGACTGGCTGGCGCGACCGCGCAGCTCGACCCGTGCGCCGGCCGGAAACGCCTCGGGGTTGAACCGCAGGTGGAACGGCAGAATCTGGTTGTTGCCGATCAGGCTGGAACTGGCGAGCAGTTGCTGTGGGCGGTCCTTTTCATCGATCACCAGCAGCGCCAGTTCGACTTCGGCGCCGGCCGGCACCCCTTGCAGGCTGCCGCTCAATTCGCGCTGATGCGCCGGCAGCGGGCCGAGTTCGGCAGCCTCTTTGGCTTTTTTCTGCGCCTGCTGCGGCGCGGGGCCTGGGGTCGGCGGTTGCGGCTTGGGCGCGTCGCTGCCACAGGCCACCAGCAGGCTGAAAAGACTGAGCAGAACGAGCGGACGTAACGGCATTGGAGGCTCCGGCAGAATGAATTCCATGGATCAGACGATCATGCCGTTCTGTATACCGCAAAGCCTATGGCTTGTCTTGCCACGGGGATGCGCTACCATGGCCCTCCCATTTTTTGTTGCCAGCCACCATGCACTGTCCCTTCTGCGGTGCCAACGACACCAAGGTCATCGACTCGCGTCTGGTCGCCGAGGGCGAACAGGTGCGCCGCCGGCGTGAATGCCTGGCCTGCGGCGAACGTTTCACGACGTTCGAGACGGCCGAACTGGTGTTGCCGCGCCTGATCAAAACCGACGGCAGCCGCCAACCGTTCGACGAAGAAAAACTCCGCGCCGGCATGCAACGCGCGCTGGAGAAACGTCCGGTCAGCGTCGAGCGCCTCGAATCCTCTCTGGTCCACATCAAGCACAAGCTGCGCGCCACCGGCGAACGCGAGGTCAAGTCCCTCGTGGTCGGCGAACTGGTGATGGCCGAGCTGCAAAAGCTCGATGAAGTCGCCTACATCCGCTTCGCTTCGGTGTACAAGCGCTTCCAGGACCTCAATGAATTCCGCGAAGAGATCGACCGCCTCGCCCGCGAACCGGTGAAAGAATGACCACCGCCGCCGAGCAGGCGATCCTCGACGCGCATTTCATGGCCCGCGCGCTGGAACTGGCGCGCAAGGGCCACTACACCACCCATCCCAATCCGCGGGTCGGTTGCGTGGTGGTGCGTGACGGCCAGATTGTCGGCGAAGGCTGGCATGAGCGCGCCGGCGAACCCCATGCCGAAGTCCACGCCCTGCGCGCGGCCGGTGAACTGGCCCGGGGCGCGACGGCGTATGTGACCCTCGAACCTTGCAGCCATCACGGACGCACGCCGCCGTGTGCGGATGCCTTGGTGACCGCTGGCGTTGCCCGGGTCGTGGCGGCGATGCGTGATCCCAATCCACAAGTTGCCGGGCGCGGTTTGCAGCGCCTGGCCGAGGCCGGTATCGCCACTGAAAGTGGGGTGCTGGAAGCGGAAGCACGCAAGCTCAATCAAGGTTTTCTGAAACGCATGGAGTTCGGCTTGCCGTTCGTGCGGGTCAAGTTGGCCATGAGCCTCGACGGGCGCACGGCGATGGAAAGCGGCGAGAGCCAATGGATCACCGGCCCGGCGGCGCGTTCGGCGGTGCAGCGTTTGCGCGCTGAGGCGGCGGTAGTGCTGACCGGCGCCGACACGGTGCTGGCCGATGGCGCACGCTTGACCGTACGCGCGGACGAGCTCGGTCTGGACAGTGAGCAAACTGCGCTGGCCATGAGCCGCCCGCCATTGCGCGTATTGATCGATGGCCGCCTGCGAGTGCCGCTGGATGCGCCGTTCTTCAAGGCCGGGCCGGCACTGGTCGCCACCTGTGTCGCGGTCGAGGAGCAATACGCCAATGGCCCGGAATGCCTGATAGTGCCGGGTGCCGACGGCCAGGTCGATCTGCATCAATTGCTTATCGAACTGGCCAATCGAGGCACCAACGAGGTGCTGGTCGAGGCCGGGCCGCGTCTGGCCGGTGCCTTTGCGCAATTGGGGTTGGTCGACGAATTCGTGATCT
This sequence comes from Pseudomonas sp. S2_C11, assembly GCF_054668395.1. NCBI lineage: Bacteria > Pseudomonadati > Pseudomonadota > Gammaproteobacteria > Pseudomonadales > Pseudomonadaceae > Pseudomonas > Pseudomonas sp. S2_C11. Next base: position 203,754 of record NZ_CP162765.1, read on the forward strand.
TCATTGCCGGCAAATTCCTCGGCTCCACGGCGCGTCCGCTGCTCGACTGGCCGCTGGCGCAGATGAAAGACGCGCCAGAGCTGAAAATCACTGAAATCCGCGCGGTGGGCGATGACTGGCGAGTCACTGCGATCCCTGTCCCTTCAGCCCGCTTATAATTCCCGGCCATTGCGTTAGCGCTGGCCTCGTTCTCAAGGAGAACCCCATGTTCACCGGCATCATCGAATCCATCGGCAGTATCCGCGCACTGACCCCAAAGGGCGGTGATGTGCGGGTGCACGTCGCAACCGGCAAGCTCGATCTGAGCGACGTCAAACTCGGCGACAGCATCGCGGTCAACGGCGTTTGCCTGACCGCCGTCGAGTTGCCGGGCGACGGCTTTGCCGCCGACGTCAGCCGCGAAACCCTTGATTGCACCGCTATGAATGATCTGAGAAGCGGCAGCCCGGTCAATCTGGAAAAAGCCCTGACCCCGACCACTCGCCTCGGCGGGCATCTGGTCAGCGGTCACGTCGATGGTGTCGGTGAAGTGGTCTCGCGCAGCGACAATGCCCGCGCCGTTGAATTTCGCATCCGCGCGCCGAAGGAACTGGCCAAGTACATTGCCCATAAAGGCTCGATCACCGTCGACGGCACCAGCCTGACCGTGAACGAAGTCGATGGCGCCGAATTCATGCTGACGATCATTCCGCACACCCTCAGCGAAACCATCATGGCTTCTTACAAGCCGGGCCGCCGGGTGAATCTGGAAGTCGACCTGCTGGCGCGTTATCTGGAGCGTCTGCTGCTGGGTGACAAGGCTGCAGAAAAGACCGCCGGCAGCACCATCACCGAAAGCTTTCTGGCCCAAAACGGCTACCTCAAATAATTCAAAAGAAGGGGGTGCCTTGTGGCGCTCAATAGCATCGAAGAACTGGTTGAAGACATCCGCCAAGGCAAGATGGTCATCCTCATGGATGACGAAGACCGCGAGAACGAAGGCGACCTGATCATGGCCGCCGAATGCTGCCAGGCCGAACACATCAACTTCATGGCCAAGCACGCCCGTGGCCTGATCTGCATGCCGATGAGCCGTGAGCGCTGCGAACTGTTGAAGCTGCCGCTGATGGCGCCACGCAACGGTTCCGGTTTCGGCACCAAGTTCACCGTTTCGATCGAAGCCGCCGAAGGCGTGACCACCGGCATCTCCGCCGCCGATCGCGCGCGCACCGTGCAAGCGGCAGCCGCCAAAGACGCCAAGGCTGAAGACATCGTCAGCCCGGGTCACATTTTCCCGCTGATGGCCCAGGCCGGCGGCACCCTCGCTCGCGCCGGCCACACCGAAGCCGCTTGCGACCTGGCGCGCATGGCCGGTTTCGAGCCGAGCGGAGTGATCTGCGAAGTGATGAACGACGACGGCACCATGTCCCGTCGCGCTGAACTCGAAGCATTCGCCGCCGAACACAACATCAAGATCGGCACCATCGCCGACCTGATTCACTACCGGATGATCCACGAACGTACCGTTCAGCGGATTGCCGAGCAGCCGCTGGACAGCGAACTGGGCCAATTCAACCTGGTGACCTATCGTGATTCGGTGGAAGGCGACGTGCACATGGCCCTGACGCTGGGCACTGTCTGCGCTGAGGAGCCGACGCTGGTTCGCGTGCACAACATGGATCCGCTGCGCGATCTGCTGATGGTCAAGCAACCGGGCCGCTGGAGCCTGCGCGCCGCCATGGCTGCGGTCGCCGAGGCCGGCAGCGGTGTGGTGCTGCTGCTCGGTCACCCGCTTGATGGTGACGTGCTGCTGGCGCATATCCGTGAAACCGGCGAGCAGGCAGCGCCGAAAAAACCGACCACCTACAGCATTGTCGGGGCCGGTTCGCAGATCCTGCGTGACCTCGGCGTGCGCAAAATGCGCTTGATGTCGGCACCAATGAAGTTCAATGCGATATCCGGTTTCGATCTGGAAGTTGTAGAATACGTGCCCTCCGAATAATGACCGGCTGTTTCCGGACTCCGATTCGCGGCAAATAATCACTGAGGGGCGCGTAGCAGACGCGTCCCGGCTCTTTAAGAGAACTGACGAATGACCCTGAAGACCATCGAAGGTACCTTCATCGCCCCTAAAGGCCGCTACGCTCTGGTAGTGGGCCGCTTCAACAGCTTCGTGGTTGAAAGCCTGGTCAGCGGTGCCGTTGATGCCCTGGTTCGCCACGGCGTGAGCGAAAGCGACATCACCATCATCCGCGCGCCGGGCGCCTTCGAAATCCCGCTGGTTGCGCAGAAAGTCGCCCAGAAAGGCGAGTTCGCAGCGATCATCGCCCTTGGCGCGGTCATTCGTGGCGGTACTCCGCACTTCGAATACGTGGCTGGCGAGTGCACCAAAGGCCTGGCCCAGGTCTCCATGGAATTCGGCGTACCGGTCGCCTTCGGCGTGCTGACCGTCGACTCCATCGAGCAAGCCATCGAACGTTCCGGCACCAAGGCCGGTAACAAAGGTGCCGAAGCTGCCCTGTCCGCTCTGGAAATGGTCAGCCTGCTGGCGCAGTTGGAGGCCAAGTGATTAGCGACGAAAGCGATCGTTTCAACCCACGCGATCCGAAACCTGCGGATGCCGGCAAGCCGTCGAAGAGCGCCAAGCGTCGTGAAGCCCGTCAGCTCGCGACTCAAGCGCTGTACCAGTGGCACATGGCCCGGCAATCGCTGAACGAGATCGAAGCGCAGTTTCGCGTTGATAACGATTTCACCGATGTCGACGGCGCCTACTTCCGTGAAATCCTTCACGGGGTTCCGCAGTTCAAGACCGAAATCGACACTGCCCTGACGCCTTGCCTGGATCTGGCGATCGAAGAGCTGGACCCGGTTGAACTGGCGGTTCTGCGCCTGTCGACCTGGGAACTGCTCAAGCGCGTCGACGTGCCGTACCGCGTTGTGATCAACGAAGGTATAGAACTGGCCAAAGTGTTCGGTTCGACCGACGGCCACAAGTTCGTCAACGGCGTGCTCGACAAGCTGGCCCCGCGCCTGCGTGAAGCTGAAGTGAAGGCGTTCAAGCGCTGATCGGCGCTTGAATACTTTTTCTCAGCCATGGGCGAGTTTGAGCTGATCCGCAATTTCTTCGCCGCCGCGCCTTGTGCGCAGGGCGGCGAAGGCGTTGCTCTGGGGATCGGCGACGACTGCGCCTTGCTGGCGGTTCCCGCAGGGGAACAGCTGGCGGTTTCCACCGATACGCTGGTGGCCGGTGTGCATTTCGCCGACCCCTGCGATCCGTTTCTGCTCGGCCAGCGCTCGCTGGCCGTCGCGGTCAGTGACCTGGCCGCCATGGGCGCCGCGCCCGTTGCCTTCACCCTTGCCCTGACCTTACCGACGGTAACCGCCGATTGGCTGCAAGCCTATGCCCGTGGTTTGAACCGCATGGCGCAAAGCTGCGGCGTGGTGCTGGTCGGCGGCGACACCACGCGCGGGCCGTTGAGCCTGACGGTCACCGTGTTCGGCCGCGTACCCGCTGGCCAGGCCTTGACCCGCAGCGGTGCGCAGGCCGGTGATCTGCTCTGCGTCGGCGGCGAACTGGGCAATGCGGCCGGCGCCTTGCCGCTGGTATTGGCTCAACGTGATGCCGAAGCGCATATCGCCCAGCCGCTGCTCGAGCATTACTGGTCGCCACAGCCGCAACTGGCGCTCGGTCAGGCCCTGCGCGGCAAGGCCACGGCGGCACTGGACATCTCCGACGGCCTGCTCGCCGATTGCGGGCATATCGCGCTGGCGTCGAAGGTGCGACTTGAGATTGAACGCGAGCGTTTACCGTTGTCGGATGCTTTAGTCGCGTTTCTCGGCCAGCGCGGTGCCGAGCGCGCGGCATTGAGCGGTGGTGATGATTACGTACTGGCCTTCACCTTGCCGTCCGCCGAGTTGCCGGCACTGCTGGCCGACGGCTGGCCGATCCATGTGATCGGGCAAGTGCTGCCGGGCCAGGGCGTGCTGCTGCTGGACCGCGACCGACGCGACATCACTCCGCAGATTCGCGGCTACCAACATTTTCAGGAGACACCGTGACAGATCACCCGAAACAGGTTCCTGCCGAATTCGTGCCTCCTTCGGTCTGGCGCAATCCGTGGCATTTCCTCGCGTTCGGCTTCGGCTCCGGCACGTTGCCAAAAGCCCCGGGCACGTGGGGTTCGCTGGTGGCGCTGCCGTTCATTCCGCTGTGGCAGATGCTGCCCGACTGGGGCTACTGGCTGATGCTCGGCATCACCATGCTGTTCGGCTTCTGGCTGTGCGGCAAAGTCGCTGACGATTTGCGCGTTCACGACCACGAAGGAATCGTCTGGGACGAAATGGTCGGCATGTGGATCACCCTGTGGCTGGTGCCGGAAGGCTGGTACTGGTTGCTCGCGGGTTTTCTGGTGTTCCGCTTCTTCGATATTCTCAAGCCGTGGCCGATCCGCTGGATCGACAAGCATGTGCATGGCGGCGTCGGCATCATGCTCGACGACGTGCTGGCCGGTGTGTTCGCCTGGCTGGCGATGCAAGGGCTGGTATGGGTATTCGCCTGATTCGACTCACGTGAGGAACCACGCAATGCTGCGACGCGGGTTGGCGCTGCTGCTTCTGGCTCTGCTGGGCACGTTCGCCCATGCGCAGGCCGCCGCGCCTGTGCCTGGGGTAATCCATCTGGCCAGCGAAGACTGGGAGGATTACACCGCCGCCGATGGCCATGGTCTGGCCTGGGACGTGTTGCGCAAAGTGTTCGAGCCGGCCGGGGTCAAGCTGGATATTCGCACGGTGCCGTACACCCGTTCGATCGGGCTGGTGCAGTTGAAGGAAGTCGACGCGCTGGTCGGCTCCTACCGCGACGAAGCCACGCAGGTGCTGTACCCGCAGTGGAAGTTCGATTCCGATCACATCTACGCGCTGGGCCTGGCCAGCAGCCCGCCGCCGACCCTGGCGACCCTGGGCAGATACCGTTTGGCCTGGGTGCGCGGCTACCGTTACGAAAACTACTTGCCGAACATCCAGCGCTTCAACCAGATCGAAAGGCGCACCGGCATTCTGCTGATGCTCAAGCAGGGCCGGGCGGATTACTACATCGATGCGCTGACCGAGATTGAAGCGGTCGTGCGCGATGCCGCAGATCCCGCGCAGTTTCGCTATTCGCATCTGGCTGAGTTGCCGCTGTTTCTCGGTTTCGCTGATACCCCGCAGGCTCGCGCGTTGATGGCGCTGTATGACCGGCGCATGGCGGAACTGGTCAAGAGCGGAGAGCTGAAGCCGGTCTTCGAGAGGTGGAAGCAGCCGTATCCGTTCAACCCGAACTGAAGCCCAACGCAAGTCCCTGTAGGAGCTGCGGCACGCTGCGATCTTTTGATCTTGATATCAAGCCAGATCAAAAGATCGCAGCCTCGTTGCACTCGACAGCTCCTACAGGGAGCGGCGGTGCTGGCGGCAGCTGTCATCAAACTTTTTGATGTTTATGCCCGATAATTCAGCCTAAGCGTCTACAGGAACCTGCTGTTACAATGCCGGCCTGCGAATTTTCAGTCTTCTAGATCAGGAGCACATCGGTGCCTGTCGTCTTCGTCGCCGCTTCCAAGCTGCCAACGCCTTTTGCGCAATTCACCATGCACGGCTTTCTCGATGAGAGCACCGGGCGTGAGCACGTCGTGCTGAGCCTCGGTGAAATTGCCGATGGCGCCCCGGTACTCGGTCGTCTGCATTCCGAATGCCTGACCGGCGATGCCTTGTTTAGCCAGCGTTGCGACTGCGGCTCGCAATTGGAGGCAGCTTTGCAGGCGATCGCCCGCGAAGGCCGTGGCGTGCTGCTGTATCTGCGTCAGGAAGGGCGCGGCATCGGGCTGCTGAACAAGATCCGCGCCTATGAATTGCAGGACGGCGGCGCCGATACCGTCGAAGCCAACGAGCGTCTGGGCTTTGCCGCCGATCAGCGCGACTACGCCATGTGCCTGCCGATGCTTGAGCATCTGGGCGTGAAATCCCTGCGCCTGATGACCAACAACCCGCGCAAGGTCAAAGCGCTGACCGACATGGGCATCGTCGTCGCCGAGCGCGTGCCGCTGCACACCGGGCACAATCCGCACAACAAACTCTACCTGGCGACCAAGGCCAGCAAGCTCGACCACATGATGGGCAACGAGCACCAGGGCGAGGTCGACCGCGCGTGAACCGCGGCCAGGTGCGGCGGCGGTTGGCGGTGGCCTGGTGGCAATACCTGGCGCTGGCGCTGTTGCCGCTGTTCGTGCTCAACGCGCTGTTCGGTGAAGGCCAGGGCCTGTTGCCAGTGCTGGCGATGCCTTTGTTCATCGCTGGCGTCGCCTCGATGTTTGTCAGCCTCAAGTATTTCGCCCGCTACAAACACGCGTTGATCGCCACGCAAAAAGCCCTCGATACCGCCGAAGAACCCGCCGCCTGGATTGCCCTTGCGGCGCGTCGGCGTGCGGCGTTGCTGGTGGCGTCTTTGCCGGCCTGGATCGGCGCACTGGCGGTATTCGTCGGCCTCGAAGCCGTGCCGTTGATGTTGCTGGCGCTGTCCACCGCCGTGCTGTTCTATCTCTATCGTATTCCGCGTCAACTCGGCTGATGCATCGCCTGTGGCTGGCGGTTCTGCTGCTCGCCCTGAGCAGCCCGGCGCTGGCCGCACTGCGTGTGGTCAGCCTCGCCCCCTCGCTGTCTGAAATCGTCGTTGAACTGGACTCTGCCGACCTGTTGGTCGGCGTGCTGGATGCGGGCGAGCGGCCGCCGGCAATTGCCGATGTTGCGTCTGTGGGGCGCTACGGTCAGCTCGACATGGAGCGCTTGCTCAGCCTGAAACCGGATTTGCTGCTGCTCTGGCCCGGCAGCGTCGGCGCCGGGCAGCGTGATCAGCTCAAACGTCTGAACATTCCGACCTTCGTCGCCGAGCCGCACAAGTTGACGCAACTGGCGACGCAAATTGAAGCGATCAGCAAACAGCTGGGGCGTCCTGAACGTGGGGCGAAACGAGCGGCCGAATTGCGCGAGCAGCTGAATGATCTGCGCCAGCGTTATCGTCGTGATGTGCCGCTGCGGGTGTTTTATCAGGTCTGGGACAAGCCGCTGTACACCGTCGGGGGAGGGCAGATCATCAGCGATGCGCTTGAGGTGTGCGGCGCGCGCAATATCTTCGCCGAGCTGAAACTGCCGGCACCACAGGTGAGTATCGAGGCGGTATTGCAGCGTGATCCCGAAGTGATTGTCGCCGGTGACCAGGCGCAGCTAGGCGCGTGGAAGGCCTGGCCGCAGGTGGCAGCAGTCAGGCAGGGGAGACTGCTATTGGTCAGTGACAAAGGTCTGGAACGGCCCAGTGGTCAGATGATCAGTGCGACCGCCAAACTCTGCCAATTGATCGCGCCGGATCGGTAGACCGCATCGCCTGTATTCGCGAGCAGGCTCGCTCCCACACTGGATTTGCGGTGAAAACAAACTGTGTGGCCGCACTCAGTCTACTGTGGGAGCGAGCCTGCTCGCGAAGAGGCCAGCCAGCCAATACAAATCTCAGCTCAGAGTTCAGGAGTCCAGGTGACCCCAAACATCCACGCCCGACCTTCCTCGCGATAGCCATACTGCGCGCCGTCATAGCTGTAGTTCGCCCGGCTGTAGCCCTTGTCCAGCAAGTTATCTACCTTCAGATCCAGCTTGATCTCACGGTTCAGCGCCCAACTGCTGCGCAGCCCGAGCGTGCCGTAGCCGCCCAGCGACTGGGTGTTGTTCAAGTCGTCGTAACTGCCACTGACCAATTGCCAGCTGGCGCCCACACCCAAGCGATCGAACTGCCGATCCAGATCCCAACTGGCCGTGCGCCGCGCCCGTCGCGCCAGGGTATGCCCGGTATCGCGATCTCGCGGGTCAATGATCGCCACGCCGAGATTGCTCTGCCAGCCAAACAGCTCCTGCTTCAGCGCTGCTTCAAAACCGTTGATGCGCGCTGACGCAACGTTCTGCGGGCGTGAGTTGCTACCGAAGATGATCGCGTCTTGCAGATCGGTGCGGTAAATCGAGGCCTCCAGCCGCGCGCTGTCGCTCAATTGGCTGCGCCATTGCAGTTCGTAGCTTTTTGAGGTTTCCGGTTTCAGGTCGGGATTGCTGAAATCCGGGTAGTACAGGTCGTTGAAGGTCGGCGCGCGGAAACCTTCGCTGTAGCTCAGCAGCACGTCGTTATCCGGATTGAGCGGCAGGGTGAAAGTACCGCTCCAAGTGTTCTGGCTGCCGAACTGCTGGTTGTCGTCGTGGCGCACGCCGATCTCGGTGGAGAAGCTGTCGGCCTGATAGCGATGCTGGATGAACGCTGCGCGATTCCAGCGGCTGTCCTCGTCGAACGCAGTGCTGCTGTTGATCCGGTCTTCGTACCAGTCACCACCGAGCATCAGGCTGTTGCGCGGGTCGAGCGTCAGGTCGTTCTGCCAGTTCACTGAGTCGCGATAGGTGTTGAACACCGTGCGCTCGTCACTGAGCTTGTCGAAAGTCTTCTCGCGGTTTTCGCTGTGGCCGAATTCGACGCGGGTTTTCCAGGTTTCGTTGACCCGCGCATCGACGTAACTGCTCACGCTACTGATATTGAAGTCGCTGTACGGCTGCTGTTGCACCGACTCAAACGTGTCCATGTCGAAGCGGCCGAACGGATTGTCGAATTCGCTCCTGCCACGGTTATCCAGCAGATTGGCGCCGACTTCGATGTCCTCGTTCAGCGCGTGGCTGAGGCTCAGACTCAGGGATTTGTTGCGGTAGGCGTCATGGTCGCTGTCGCTTGGATACGACTCGTGGGTACGGTCGATCCCGGCCGTTTCGTCGAGGCTGGCGCCGAGGTTGAAGCGGGTCTTCTCGTCGCCGCCGGACAAGCCGAGGCTGCGCTCCCATGTCTGCTGACTGCCGAAGCCCAGATGCAGGCGTGGCTGCAAGCCTTGCCCAGTGCCGCGTCGGGTGAAGATCTGGATCACCCCGCCAATCGCGTCGCTGCCATAAATCACCGAGCGCGAGCCGCGCAGCACTTCGACTCGCTCGATCTGCTCGATGTTCAGATGTTGCAGATTACTGTCGCCGGAAGTCGAATTGCCGATGCGCTGGCCATCGACCAGCACCAGGCTCTGCGCCGATTGCGTGCCGCGAATGTAGATCCCCGGCAGACTGCCGCGCCCGCCAGTCTGCGCCACTTGCACGCCGGGCACGCGACGCAGCAGATCGGGCACGTCGCTTGGTTGCAGGCGATCAATGTCTTCGCGGGTGAACACGGTGTTGGCGGCGCTGCTGTCGTTGCGCGCCTCGACCTGACGATTGGCGCTGATCAGCGTGTCCGGCAGCTTCAGCGCCTGATCGCGCTCGAAGGTGTCGGCGACAGCGCTTGCGGTTGGCAGCAGGAGGAAGGGCAGGGCGAGGCGGGAGAGGTTCATGGCAATCTATGGTCTTTGCAAAACCATGTAGGAGCTGCCGAAGGCTGCGATCTTTTGATTTTGCTTTTTAAAGGTTCCGGAGCTGCCGAAGAGCAAGATCAAAAGATCGCAGCCTTCGGCAGCTCCTACAAGGGATTGCGTCAGCTGTTGAGCAATGCCAGCCGCTGGCGAATCGACGCTTCGATCCCGGCCTCATCCAGCCCGCACTCGGCAAGCATCTGCGCCGGTTTCGCATGCTCGACGTAAATGTCCGGCAAGCCCAGATGCAGCATCGACTTGAGGATGTTCTCGCGGGCGAGGAATTCGCTGACCGCGCCACCGGCGCCGCCCATGATTGCGTTCTCTTCGATAGTCACCAGCAACTCGTGGTTGCCGGCGATCTCGCGCACCAGCGCTTCATCCAGCGGTTTGACGAAACGCATGTCGACCACGGTGGCGTCGAGCTTCTCGGCGACTTTCAAGGCTTCGCTCAGTTGCACGCCGAACACCAGCATGGCGACCTTGCTGCCCTGACGACGGACGATGCCCTTGCCGATTTCGATCGCTTCGAGATCTTTTTCAATGACTGCATTCGGCCCGCTGCCACGCGGGTAACGCACTGCCGCCGGGCCGTTGTAGAGGTGGCCGGTGGTGAGCATTTTGCGCAATTCGTTTTCATCGCTCGGGGTCATGATGAGCATGCCCGGGATGCAGCGCAGGTAGGACAGGTCATAGCTGCCAGCGTGGGTCGGGCCGTCTTCGCCGACCAGACCGGCGCGGTCGATGGCGAACAGCACGTCGAGGTTCTGCACCGCGACGTCGTGTACCAACTGGTCGTAACCGCGTTGCAGGAATGTCGAATAGATCGCCACCACCGGTTTCGCGCCTTCGCAGGCCATGCCAGCGGCGAACGTTACCGCGTGCTGCTCGGCAATCGCCACGTCGAAATAACGCTCCGGGAAACGCTCGCTGAACGCCACCAGATCCGAGCCTTCCTTCATCGCCGGGGTGATCCCGACCAGACGAGCATCAGCCGCCGCCATGTCGCACAGCCACTCGCCGAACACCGCCGAATACTTCGGCCCGCTGGCGGCTTTCGGCGCAGCGGCCGGGGCGTCCAGAGGTTCGAGTTTGGTGATGGCGTGGTAGCCGATCGGGTCGACTTCCGCCGGGGCGAAGCCTTTGCCTTTCTTGGTGACGATGTGCAGGAACTGCGGGCCTTTGAGATCGCGCATGTTGCGCAGGGTGGCGATCAAGGTTGGCAGATCGTGGCCGTCGATCGGGCCGATGTAATTCCAGCCCAGCTCTTCGAACAGGGTGCCGGGGACCAGCATGCCTTTGGCATATTCTTCGGTACGACGGGCGATTTCCCAGGCGCCGGGCAGGCGCGAAAGGACTTTCTTGCTGCCCTCGCGCATGCTCGCGTAGGTTCGACTGGAAAGGATCTTTGCCAGATAATTCGACAACCCGCCGACGTTGCGCGAGATCGACATATCGTTGTCGTTGAGAATCACCAGCATGTTGGCGTTGACTTCAGGCGCATGGTTGAGCGCCTCGAAAGCCATGCCGGCGGTCAGCGCGCCGTCGCCGATCACGGCGATGGCCTTGCGATCGCTGTCCTGCAGGCGGGCAGCAATGGCCATGCCCAGCGCAGCGCTGATCGAGGTGCTGGAGTGGCCGACGCCGAAGGTGTCGTACTCGCTCTCGGAGCGGCGCGGGAATGCGGCAATGCCGTCCTTCTGACGCAGGCTGGCCATGCGCTCGCGGCGACCGGTGAGGATCTTGTGCGGATACGCCTGATGCCCGACGTCCCACAGCAGACGGTCGTCCGGGGTGTCGAAGACGTAATGCAGCGCGATGGTCAGCTCGATCACGCCCAGGCCGGCACCGAAATGCCCACCGGTCTGGCCGACCGTGTAGAGCAATTCCAGGCGCAACTCATCGGCCAGGGTTTCCAGCTCGGCTTCGCCTAACCGGCGCAGGCCGTCCGGCGTGTTCGCGCGGTCGAGCAGGGGCGTGGTCGGGCGCTTGCGGGGAATCTCATGAAACGTCGTGGGCATCAGGCGAATCGTTATAGGTATAAAAGATGCGGCAGTTTACCTGATGCATCGGCCCCTGCCCACGCGTTGGTCTTTTTTGGCCGATACGCCGTCAGTTGCGCCGCTCGACGATATACCGCGCCAGCTCGCGCAACGGCTCGGCCGCCGCGTCAAACGGTCGCAGCGCCTGCAAGGCCTGATCGCGCAGTTCCAGAGCGTAGGCCTTGGCGGCGTCGAGGCCGAGCAGGGCCGGGTAGGTCGGCTTGTCGCGGGCGATATCGGCGCCCTGGCGTTTGCCGAGGGTCGCGGTATCGCTTTCCACGTCGAGGATGTCGTCCTGCACCTGAAAGGCCAGGCCGATGGCCTGTGCATAAGTCTGCAATGCCTGCAGCTGATCAGGCTGGGCGCGGCCGCTGGCCAGGGCACCAAGCTTGACGCTGACTTCAATCAGCGCGCCGGTCTTGTGTCGGTGCATCTGCTCGAGGGCCGTTTGATCGAGCTTGAGACCGACCGAGCCGAGGTCGATGGCCTGACCACCGACCATGCCCGCCGGACCGGCTGCATGGGCCAGCGCTGTGACCATCTGCAGACGGATTTCGCTGCTGCAATCGCTCAGGCGCGGGTCGAGCAGGGCGCTGAAGGCCAGGCTCTGCAAGCCGTCACCGGCGAGGATCGCGCAGGCTTCGTCGAATTTTTTGTGGGTGGTCGGCTGGCCGCGACGCAGATCGTCATCGTCCATCGCCGGCAAATCGTCATGCACCAGCGAGTAGGCGTGGATCAGCTCGACCGCACAGGCCGCGCCGCTGGCCTGTTCAGCCTTTCCGCCGAGGGCTTCGCACGCGGCGTAAGCCAGCAACGGGCGCACGCGCTTGCCGCCGTTCATCACGCTGTAACGCATCGCTTCGTAGAGCCGCGCCAGTTCCGGCAGCGGCGCGTTGAACAGCGTTTCCAGCGCCGCGTTGACCCGGGCCTGACTGCTCGCCGAATATGCCGCGATCATTCTGGCTCATCCGCGTCGAAGGGTTCCTCGGCGAGTTCGCCATCACGCTCCAGCAGCACCTGCACTTTCTGCTCGGCCTGGGCCAGCGCCGCCTGGCAGTCACGGGTCAGACCGATGCCCTGCTCGAAAGCGGTCAGCGAGTCTTCCAGCGACAATTCACCGTTCTCCAGACGCTCGACCAGTGTTTGCAGGTCGGCGAGGGATTGTTCGAAATCCAGTGCAGCTTTTTTGCGGGCCATGGCGGCAATTTCCGGTAGACGTTAAACCGGCGCGACACTAGCAGATAGGGGGGGTATGGGCAAATGAGGCGCCCCACCCAAAGCCGCGCACATGACCCCGTGGCGAGGGGATTTATCCCCGCTGGGTTGCATAGCAACCCTAAAACCAGACAACCGATACTCCCAGGAAAATCGAAGTCGCCGGTTTTACGACTGCTGCGCAGCCGAGCGGGGATAAACCCCCTCGTCACAAAGTTAATGTGAAGTTTCGGGGCTGAGGCTTATTCGGCTCATTTTATGAGCCGAATAACTTCGCTATTCGGCTCACACCCTCTCGAAAGCGAGATTCCTACAGCAATCACACATGTATCCGATTGTTAAAAAACTGCCGAATCGCTAATCTTCGCCGCTTCTACGGCCCCGACAGTTGCGGGGCATTCAGACGAAACGCAGTTCACCGCTGTGAAGTACCGAGGATCGGGTGCAAGGTTTCGTTTAAGGCATGGCAGGAGGCGTCACATGCGTTCATTTCTTTTGCTGCTGATCGGCTTCGCCTGCGCGCCTGTGCTGTGGGCCGCGCCGGCTGCGCAATTGTCCGAGCCGGTCGGCGGCTGGCGTTATCACGGCCTGCTCGATCGTTCGGAAAATTCGCAGGTCGCCTACCCGACGCCGCCGATCGATCGCGGCATTCAGCGCAATCGCACGATGATCCAGGGCCAGCTCAAAGCCCTCGGCCACATGCGTCCGCCGCACAGCCTCGCCGTCAACGGCAATCCATTGAATCTGTACACCGATGATCAGGGACGTTTTGCCCGGCCCTACGCATTTGGCGCCGGTTCCAACAGCGTCGAAGTGATCAGCGCCGAGGGCCAGTCGCTCAAGCGCGTGCAATTTTATGAAGCAAATAATCTGCGCACGCCGGCGCGGATTCGTCTTGTCTTGGGATGGGACGACCCGAAAGCCGAGCTGGATCTGCATATTGTCACCCCCGACGGTCAGCATGCCTTTTGGGCACGGCCGGCGCTGAGCAATGGCGGCGGCCTCGACCCGGATGGCGTCGACGGCCCCGGCCCGGAAATGTTCACCATGACCGCGCCGCTGCACGGCACGTATCTGGTCTACGTCAACTATTGGGGCAACTACGGCGATGGTGGCTATAACTTCGAGGAAACCAGTAATCAGAACGAGGTGATCACCTCGCAGATCACCCTGGTGCTCAACGAAAACACCGTCGACGAAAAACGCGAAACCTTCATCGTGCCCCTGCGGGCGATCGGTGATCTGTTGCTGGTCAAGACTTTCAACTATTAAGCATCCCGCCACGGATGAACTCGGATGTTGTGAACATGAGCGATAACACTGTGACTCCAGCTGCCGCGACACCGGCGGCCAAACCTTCGCGGCGCTGGCCGCTGGTCGTGCTCGGCCTGTGCCTGGTGGCCGGTGTGGCGGGCGGTTTCGGCTGGCTGCTGCTCAAGCCCAAAGCGCCGCCGGCGGCACTTGCCAGTGACAAGCTCGGCCTCGGCCGTCCGGATGCCTTGCTCGAAACCCGTTCACTGAGCCAGTTGCCCAAGGACCTGCTGACGGTGCCGTTCCTCAAGGCCACGCTTACCGAGGATTTCGTCTTCTATTACGAAACCCACGCCGATCGCCTCGGCCTGATCGGCAGCCTGCGGCGGATCATCTACGAGCATGACCTGAAGTTGCAGGACAGCCTGATCGAGCAGCTTTTCGATCAACCGGCCGATGTTGCGCTGTGGCGTGGCGCCGATGGTCGTTTGAAGGATTTCCTGCTGGTGATGGATCGCGGCGGGTTGGCCAAGCTGCTCGAGCCATTGGCGAAAGTGGCGCTGGATGACACCCAGCTCAGCATCTTCGGCACTCTCAAAGTCGGCAGCGACGAAGTGCCGCTGTATCAACTCAGCTACAACGCCAGCAAATCTCTGCTGTTCGCGTCGCGCGGCGACAAACTGGTGGTGCTGTCCAATCCAGCCAAGTACTACGACCCCGAGAGCGGCGTCTCGGAAGAGTCGGGCCGCGTTTCCGCGCAAGCGCTGGCGGCGTTGCTCAACGGCGAAAAACTCTTCCCCGAAGCGTTCGGCTTGCCGGCGAAAAGCCCGGAAACCAAGCAGCGTCTGTCGGTCAATTCCAGCGTGCTCGCGATGGGCTATCAGCGCTTCATCCCGAATTTCGCCGGGCTGCGTTTCGACATGGACGACAAGGGCTGGCACAGCTATCTGGCCATGGATGAGCTGGAAAACCAGCCGGACTTCGATTTCAAACCGGTCTGGCAAGCGATGCCGCTGGGGGCGAGCGCTTGCGTGACCCTGCCAGTGGCGGCCGAACCGCAGAAGCCGATATTGATCAAACTCGGCGCTGAAGAAGCGGTGGCGCAGACCCTCACCGAACACGTCGCTGGCGCGGCTGGCCTGTGCTGGTACGCCGATTCGCGGCTGTACACGCCATTGCTGGTCGCCAGCCTCAAAGACGAGGACACCAGCAAGCTTGATGGTGATCTGGGCAAGTTGTTCGGTTCGATGGTCGGCGCGTTCGAAGCCAATGTCGCCGAAAGCGTATTCCCGGTGATCGACAAGCAGGAAGGCCAGAGCCACGTCTGGCAGCGTCAGGTCAGTTCCAGTTTCGGGCCGTACGCGGCGAAGACCGCCGAGAACCCGGAGGCGATTTCCGGCAAGGCGTTCATGAAAGTCAGCCTTGCCCGTCATGGCTCGACGCTGCTGTTTTCCCTCGACGACAAACTCGTCGACAAAGCCCTCGGCACCCTCGACAAGCGCTTCCCGCCTATGGCCGACGTTTTGCCAAAAGACGTACTGATGCCGATCTACCTCGGCCCGGACGCGATGGCGCAACTGATGCAGCGCGAAACCCTCGACAGCCTGCCGCAGGACATGGAGCCGGTGTTCTACAACGCCGCACAAACCTACCTGATACCAAAACTGCGCACCCTTGGCGGCTACGGCAAATATGCCCTGACCCTGCCCGAAGGCAGCGAGCCTGACGGCCACTGGCAATGGCTGCCACTGGAATGGAAAGCGCTGTGAGCGCACTGATCCGCAGCCTTGGCCTGCTCGCGCTGTTGCTGAGCGCAGGTGCCCGCGCAGTTGAGGCGCCGGCACTCGATCCGGCGCAATCCCAGGTGTTTCGCGCCTGGTTTGTGCGTATTGCTCAAGAGCAACTGAGCCAAGGCCCAAGCCCGCGCTGGTATCAGCAGGACTGCGCCGGCCTGGTGCGCTTTGCCGCCAACGAAGCGCTGAAAGTCCACGACGACAAATGGCTGCGCAGCAATGGTCTGTCCAATCGCTACCTGCCGCCGGAACTGACGCTGAGCAACGAGCAACGCAAGCTCGCGCAACAGTGGCAGCAGGGCGGCGGCAAGGTCGGGCCGTACGTCAACGCGATCAAACTGATTCAGTTCAACAGCCACCTGGTCGGCCGCGATGTGGCGCAGGCGCGGCCCGGCGACCTGATGTTTTTCGATCAGGGCGACGATCAGCACCTGATGATCTGGATGGGCCGCTACATCGCCTATCACACCGGCACCACCACCCCCACTGACAACGGCATGCGTTCGGCAAGCCTGCAGCAACTCATGACATGGAAGGACACCCGATGGATACCCGACGCAGCCAACCCCAACTTCATCGGCGTCTATCGACTGAACTTTCTCTCCCAATGACCGGTGCCCGCATGTTGCGTATCTGTTCGCGAATTTCTTTGCTGTTGGCGTTGTTGCTGCCGTTTTCCTGCGTCTACGCCGAAGACTCGGTGGAGCCGAGCAATTACACGCCGGTGGCCGGTGAGAGTTTCTTCCTGCTCGCCGACAGCAGTTTTGCCAGCGACGAGCCGGCGATGGTCCGCCTCGAAGCCCCGGGTCGTGACTACCGGCGCTTTCGCATGGAGCCGTACGGCGGCGCCGACATTCGCGTATATCGCATCGACAAGCCGCTGGATTTCCTCAAGCGCCAGAAGAACCTGCACCGCGTCGTCAGTGACGGCCAGTTCAAGGGCGAAGGTTTGTCCAACACTCTCGCGTATCTGTGGGACAACTGGTATCGCAAATCCCGGCGGGTGATGCAGCGTGCGTTCTCTTACGAATCGCGCAAGCAGGTCACCGAAGAAGTGCCGGAACTGAAAATGGGCGAGGCCATGGCCGCGCCGACGCCGTACGACGCGCAGCCGCAATTTGCGCTGATCCCGGGTCTGCCGGTGGTCAGCCAGTTCCGTTATCCGCTGTGGCAGGCCAAGCCGATTCAGCCGCCGGCCGGGGTCAATCTGGCCGGCTCGTCCAGCGACTTTGTCAGCGTCGCACCGGGCAACGTGTACATCCCGCTGGGCAACCTGAAGCCGGGGCTGTATCTGGTCGAAGCGCTGATCGGCAAGTACCGCGCGACCACCATGGTTTTCGTCTCCAACACCGTCGCGGTGAGCAAGATTGCCGGTGATGAATTGCTGGTCTGGGCCGCGCGCAAACACGAAGGCAGCTCGGTGCCGAAGGTCAATGTGCTGTGGACCGATGGCCTCGGCGTGATGAGCAGCGGTGCTACCGATGCCGACGGTCTGCTGCGTCTGAAACACGTCAGCCCGGAGCGTTCGTTCGTCATCGGCGAGGACGAAGAGGGCGGCGTATTCGTCTCGGAAAACTTCTACTACGACAGCGAAATCTACGACACCAAACTGTATGCCTTCACCGATCGGCCGCTGTATCGCCCGGGCGATTGGGTGTCGCTGAAAATCGTCGGGCGCGAGTTCAAGAATGCCCGTGATTCGGTGCTGCCGGGTGCGGCGGATGTCAGTGTCAGCGTGCTCGATGCCACGGGGACCGAACTGCAAACCCTCAATCTGAAGCTTGATTCGAAAGCAGGTACCCAGGGTCGCTTCCAGTTGCCGGATAACGCCGTGGCCGGTGGTTACGAGATCCGTTTCAACTACAAGGATCAGGCCTACAGCAGTGCTTTCCGCGTCGCCGAATACATCAAGCCGCACTTCGAAATCTCGCTGAATCTGGCCAAGCAGGATTACCGCACCGGTGAGCCGGTGAAAGGCAATCTGGTGCTGCTCTATCCGGACGGCAAACCGGTGGCCAACGCCAAATTGAGCCTGAGCCTGCGCGCCCAGCAACTGTCCATGGTCGACAACGAGCTGCAATACCTCGGGCAATTTCCGGTGGAGCTGACCAGCACCGAACTGACTACCGACAGCAAAGGCAACGCGACCCTCGATTTGCCGGCAGCCGATAAACCGAGCCGCTACATGCTCACCGTGTTCGCCAGCGACGGCGCGGCTTATCGGGTCAAGACCACCAAGGAAATCCTCATCGACCGTGGCGCGGCGAGTTTTCGCTTGAGCGCGCCGCAACGCTTCAGTGCAGTCGGTGACAAGGTTGCGTTCAGCTACGCCAACGAGGGCGGCACTGAGCAAAGCAAAGCGGTGACCCCAAGCACGTATGGTTGGGTGCGTCTGGAAGACCAGAGCACAGGCGAGGGCAAACTCGCGGAGAATGACAAAGGCTTCAGCATGGCCTTCGAACGCCCGGGCACGTACAACCTGACGCTGAAGGATCAACACGGTCGCGTCCTCGGCGCCACCGGCCATTCGGTCACCGGCGACGGTGTGAAAGCGGTGCCGGGCACGGTGGAAATCGTCCTCGACAAGCCCGAGTACAAGGCGGGCGAAGAAGCGCTGGCGCTGATCACCTTCCCTGAGCCGGTCAGCGACGCACTGCTGTCGCTGGAGCGCGACAAGGTCGAGGCCACTGCGCTGCTGGCCAAGGGCGGCGACTGGCTGAAACTGGAAAAACTCAGCGACACCCAATACCGCGCGCGCATTGCGGTGAAAGACAGCTTCGCGCCGAACCTGACCTTCTCCGTGCTCTACACCAAGGGCGGTCAGTACAGCTTTCAGAACGCCGGGATCAAAGTGGTCGCGCCGCAAATCGACGTGGCGATCAGCACCGACAAAGCGGTGTACCTGCCGGGCGATACGGTCACGGTCGACCTGACCACGCAGTTCGCCGGCAAAGCGGTTCCGGCACACTTGACGGTCAGCGTGGTCGACGAAATGGTCTACGCGCTGCAACCGGAAGTCGCGCCGAGCATCGACCAGTTCTTCTATCACCCTCGGCGCAACAACGTGCGCACCAGTGCCAGCCTGTCATTCATCAGCTACGACGTGGCATTGCCGGGTAGCCCCGGCGCTCCGGGCAAGGCCAATCGCAGCGAACGCGGTGTGAAGGTGCTTGAGCGTCCGCGCCGTGAAGACGTCGACACTGCTGCATGGCAGCCGGAGCTGTTGACCGGCGACGACGGCAAAACCCGCTTCACCTTCAAGATGCCGGACTCGCTGACCCGCTGGCGCATCACCGCTCGGGCGATTGCCGATGACGGTCAGGTCGGGCAGAAGAAGCAGTTTGTCCGTTCGGAAAAACCGCTTTACCTGAAGTGGAGCGGGCCGAGCAAATTCCGCAAGGGCGATCAGCCGCAACTGGGTGTGTTCGCTTTCAGTCAGGCAGAGAAACCGGTCAAGGCGGAACTGGTGACTCACTATGCCGGTACCGAACAACGTCTGCCGGTGACCCTGAACAGCGGCATCAATTACCTGCCACTGCCGGCGTTCGCTTTGGCCTCTGGCGAGTGGACGGCGGAGTTGGTGCAGGACGGCAAAGTCGCCGATGCCCTGGCTGTGCGCTTGAGTGCCACCGGTGATGGCTGGCAAGTCACGCAAACGCAAAGTCTCGATGTGGTCAGCGGCGATACACCCTTGAGTTTGCCGGCGGATGCCACGGATATTCGCCTGCGTCTGGATGACAGTCCGCAAGCGCTGTTCCGTTCCGCCCTCGATGATCTGCTCAGCTACCCGTACGGCGGCGTCGAGCAGACCGCCAGTCGCTTGCTGCCGTTGAGCATCGCCTATCCATCGCTGGCGTCGAACCCGCAGATTCGCGATCGCTTGCGCCTGATCATGCAGAACAGCCGTCTGCGTCTGGTGCAAATGGCCGGGCCGTCGGCGAGCTTCACCTGGTGGGGCTACGACGGCGAGCCGGATGCATTTCTCACCGCCTATGCCTATTACGCTGACTGGAATGCCAGCCGCGTACTCGACCTGACCCTGCCGCCGGAGCACTGGCAGCGCGTACTCGAGGTGTACGCCAAGCAAGCGCCGAATACGCCATTGCTGCAGCGGGCGCTGATTCTGTCGTTCGCCAAACAGATGCAGCTGCCAGTGAACACGCTGCTCAGCGGTCTGATCGACGATCTGGTCAAGGCCGGTGAAGGCAGTGCCGAAACCTTGCTCGACGACGGCCAGGACAGTCTGGTGATGAACGACCCGGATTCGGCACTTGGTCTGGCGACGGCGCGGGTACTCACTGCATCGTTGGCCACGCAGGCGAAAGTTGCTTTGCCGGAGGCGTTCAATCGGCAACTGGGCGCAGCGCAACAACGTCTGGCCGTCAGCTCGCAGCCCTTCGTTGAAGCACTGAACCTGTCGCTGCAACCGTTCGATCAGGCTCGCGCCACGGCGTTGTTGCAACGTCTGTTGCCGCAGCAATCGACACTGGAACGTGCACTGGCGCTGACCTGGCTGCAACGCAGCATCGCTCAGGCCTCGCCGACCATCGCGCTGATGCCGGGTGAGGGCTGGAAGAAAAACTACGGCGCCAGCGGCGAGATGTACTGGACATGGCAAGGCGCGACGCCTTTGCCGAACGTACTGAGCGTGTCCGGCGCGCAAGAGCGGCCGTTGCGTGCAGCGCTGAGCTTCCAGACTCAACAGCCGCAGGTCGATCCGATGGCCGTGAGCGTCACTCGGCGTCTGTCGCGGCTGGTGCCGGGCGACGAAGCGTTCACCTTCAAACTCGAGCCGGTCGGCACCAAGCCGCTGTCCAGCGACAGCCTGTACCTGGACGAGGTGATCCTCACCAGCAAAGCGCCGAAACCGCTGCGCTACGGCATGCTTGAAGTGCCGCTGCCACCGGGCGCAGATGTCGAGCGCACGACATGGGGCATCAAATTGCAGGGCAAGGACGGCACCGAACCGACCGCGCTGGAGAAGGCGCGTTTCGAACCGGGACAACTGGCATACGCGGTGCCGGTCGACGCGCTGAGTGGTGAGTTGCGCCTGCGTCATCTGGTGCGCTTCTCGCAGAAGGGCCAGTTCAACCTGCCGCCGGTACGCTTCAAGCAAGTGTATGCACCGCAACATCAGGCCCAAGAGGCGAAAGCCGCCCTCGGTCAGGTCACGGTCAACTGACATGCGCCGGCCGCTGTTGTGGCTGCTGATGGGGGTGATGCCTGCGCTGGCGACAGCGCAGGACGAGCCGTTGCGCGTGGCCTATCAGGGCGATTTGTTGTCGTTGAGTCAGACGCAACTGATCAAGCGCGAACCGTTGCCAGCGTCGCTGGATGCGCCGCTGGGCAGTCTGTGGAAGTTGTTCGTCTACGCGTGGCTGGTGGATACCGGTGCACGGGAACCGGCTTATGAATGTCGCGGGCAGTCCAAAGAAGAAGTTTATTGCTGCTCGGCGGGCGGCAAGATCGAGCGGGATCAGGCACTGGTGAAATCCTGCGGTCTGTATTTCGACCCCGCGCGGTTGGGCATTGCAGCGAAGGATTGGCGAGCGTATTGGCAGTCGCGGCAGGCACCGTCGTGGTTGCTGGATTTGCCAGCCGTGCAACCGGCAACAAGGGTTTCGGTTGCCGAGTTATTGAGCGTTCTGGCATTGCTGCCAGCGCAGGATCAGACGCGCCGCGTGCTGCTCGATGTCGTGCTGAACGCGGCGGACGGCAATGTCGTCGGCGAGTTGGGCGGGCGCCTGCGGGTGAAAACCTGGAGCTGGCTCGGCGACCAGGATGCACAATCGCGGCAAGGTGGATTCGCCGGTTGGAGCGCCGACGGCACACCGATCTGGGCGGGTGGACGCGGTACCAGTCAAATGGTTCTGCGGCACTACGCTCAGGCGCTGGCCAGCGTGTTGCCGACGGCGTGGCCAGCGGACGCAGGGCGTTGTGTGGAAGTCGGGCTGTTCTCGAAATACCCGGTTTCGAAAGTTCTGGCCGGCGATCGTGTTGCCACGTCCGGGCCATTGCGCGGCGACTACCACGTCGAATTCGCCAACGGCAACGCGCTGGACATCCACAGCGATGGCGAATTGTTTCTGCTCAACGACAAACTCGTCGCAAGGCTTGATCGCGAAGAATATGTCGCCCGTGTCCTTGAGCGCGAAGCCAAACCTGAACCTGCCGAAGCCGCCAAGGCGCTGGCCGTAGCGATCCGCACTTATCTGCTGCAAAACGCCACGCGCAACGGCGACTGCCTGAGCATCGACGACAGCAGCAATCGCCAGCGCGTCGCCCCGCGTCCAGCCTCTGCCGAGTCACGCAACATCGCGGCGTGGACGGCGGATCTGGTACTGGCCGGCAGCACCGTCACCTATCACTCCGACCAGCCCGGCCCGGACAAACTCGCCTGGCAGCAAGCCGTCGAGCAAGCGAACGCCGGCCAGCGCTACGACGCGATTCTGCTGCACTCCTATCCACGCGCCAGCCTCAGCCGCTGGGACAACCCGGTCGCCTCCTGCGAAGCATTACCCGCCGCGCAAGACTGGCTGCAAAAGCAGCGACGCGGCTGGCGTCCTAAGCTCGAAAGCGAAACCGGCTATAACGAAGTCAGCACTTTCGCCGTATGCAAACTCGCCTTCGGCCGGCCCTTCGTCGACCGCGAACGCCAGCGCATATACGTGCGCGGCGTGCTGAGCCTGCAGGATCGCCTCGATCTGACCCACGAATATCTGCACCTGGCCTTCGAAGCACACCCCAACGGCCAGGATGAAACCTACATCGAAGGGCTCGCCCGTCACCTTTTGCTGGAATAGACCATGACACTCCGTTATCCACAGGTCTTGCTGCTGCTCTGTGCCCTCAACGTACTGCCGCAGGCTCACGCCGCCGATGGCGTCAAACTCGACACCCCGGTCGGCGGCTGGCGCAGCGGCGCACCGCAAGGCGAGGGCGAGAGCTTTCGCCAGACCGTCAACTACCCGGCCTCGTCGGTCAACACACCGCTTGGCCAGGCCAATACCGCGAGAATCAGCGGCCAGATCAAAGCCGTGCCGAAAAACAATGAACCCGGGCGCCTGATCGTCAACGGCGTCAGCATGCCGCTGAAAATCGACCCCGCCGGCGGCTTCGATCGCCCGTTCTCCTTCCCCAATGGCAGCAACAGCGTCGAAGTCCGCAGCGCCGACGGCCAGCAACGCCACCGCACGCAATTCCTCAACGCCCGCGGCGGCGCCACCCCGGCCAAACTGCGCGTGTTGCTGGCCTGGGACAGCGACGGCACCGACCTCGATCTCCATCTGATAACCCCCGACGGCGCCCACATCTGGTACGGCAACCGCAGCGCCGCCAACGGCGCCGCCCTCGACGTCGACGTCACCACCGGCTACGGCCCGGAAATCGCCGCCATGCCCGCGCCGATCAAGGGGCAGTATCTGGTGTATGTGAATTATTACGGCGGTGGATATCGCGGAGATGACGAAGGTGGGGATGAAGCGGTTCAGGCGCTGACCACGGCGCAGGTGACGGTGATTACTGAAGAAGGCACGCCGAGCGAGAAGATGGAGACGTTTGTAGTGCCGATGCGGACGGCGGGGGAATTGACGCTGGTGAAGTCGTTCAGTTATCCGTGACGGAAATTGGGCAGCAGGTTGCTGCCCAATTTTATCGAGCGTCTTTCAGGCCGCTAATCCAGGCCGGAAAGTACTGGATGTCAGGCGCTTGAGCGCAATATCAAGGGCCTGATCATCGAACAGTTTGCTCTTGCGAGCCGCAGCACCGGCGCCACCTTCCCAATGCTTCAATGCTTCGCGTAGCGCTGGAACAGTCGCAGATACCCCTTCCTGGCTCAACAACCAATCGACCGTGGCCAATAACTCCATACCGAATGGCGATTCAAAACCGTCAATCAGTTGCGCCGTACGTTCCAACGCTTGGGAATATGCCTTGGCCTCAGTCTTGAGATACGTTTGTAAAAACGCTTTGCGATCTTGATCAAACCAGATCACATCATTAATGCCTGCGTCGCTGATGCGCTTGTCACAGTGCAGATAGCTGCCATCGAGGTTATCAAACAGGTGTTCAAGCCGGTTGGCGTATGGGCCATATTTATGTGCGACGAACTTCAGGTTCAGAGGGTTCTCGGTATCTGGCAGCTGCTCGATAGCGCGCTCGAGAAACCAGGCGAGCTTCTGAATCTCCAGCAGACTGCACTCCATGCCGAAAACCCAGTAGCGACGAACCAGTTCGGCGATAAGCGACCGGGCTGGCGTGAGCTTTTCTACGCCCGCGCGTTTGGCGACATTCAGGTACTGGTTGGACGGCTTGAACACCAAGACATCAGCATCGAGATCTCCCAACACTTCGACAATCTGTTCACGGACGTCAGGCCACTTCAAACCGCCGTTACCAGCACCTAACGGTGGAACCGCAACGGATTTCACATCGTTTTCAAGCAGGAACCGCCGCAGGTCATGCAAACCTTCGTTGATCCATGCCATCTGCGACGGCGACCGCCAGTGTCGCTTGGTGGGGAAATTCACGATCCAGCGAGGGCCGTCGAGTTCGTTGGTGGCAGTCACATGCATTTTGCCGGTTTCTACTTCCCCGGCCTTACACGCCGCTGCATACACGCGGTAATTCTGCGCAAAGCGCTCTTTGAACATCAATGCGATGCCCTTGCCCATCACGCCTACGGTATTCACCGTGTTGACGAGGGCTCTGTTTTGGCTTCCAGCAGGTTGCCTTGGGTGAATCTGATCATTGGAAATACCATTTGGGACGCGCAAGGACAGGCAACGTCAGGCTCTGGGTGCGACGTCTGCTTCTGAGGGTGTACGCGTTGTACTTTTTACAAATGATCAGCACTTGCACCTCGGCGGCGTGCGTCCGGCAAATGGGATGTTTCGAAATCAGGTCCGGGATGGCAAGCGATCTTGCGCAACCTCGTAGGCTGCCTCCCGCTCACGTTTGCCTATGGCGACCACGAACACCAGGATTTCGTGATCAAGTACCTGATAGATCAAGCGATAACCGGCGCTTTTCAATTTCACTTTATAGCAGTCTGGTAGCTCGCGAAGCCGATTGGCTTCGATTCGAGGATTCTCCAAGACCTCAGCCAGTTTTTTTGAACTGTTGGCGAACCGTATCGCCCAGCTTGTTCCACTCTTTTAACGCACGTCGATCAAACTCAAGCTCATAAGTCATCCAGACTCACCTTGACCCGCTGAGGGGATGCGAGACGTTCGGTGACTACGGCAATCAGCGCTTCATCCTCTTCACTGAGCAGCGCCGCTTTGAAGGGTAACTTGCCTCGCTCTGCTACATATTGGAGGGTTTGGCGCAGAAGCTCCGACGGCGTGACGCCGAGCTTTTCGAGTTCTGCGAATGAGCGCTGTTTCAGATCATCATCGATGCGGATGTTGATGGAAGCCATGATGGGATACCTGTAATGACGGTTGTCGTTACGGTAACAAGGGGATCGCGTTCTCGACAAGTGAGAATTCAAGTTCCGGACGGTAGGCGTAGCCTTTTTGCAGGTATTAAAAAGCCGGCTTGTGGCCGGCTTCTCGGGGACTGGCTTGGTTTATTTTTGGTAAACCGCGCCAGCCTTCAAAACGTACATCCGGATCTGCGTCCGGCTGTGGGACTTGGTCAGACGTTGGTCTGCCGCGTCGGGCGTCATCCGAGCCGCTGGGCGGGTCGATGCGCGAATGTGGGGCGCAGGATACTGAGTTTTGCTTTGGATTCCCAGCCTCAAGTGCGGTTTAGAGCGACTGAAGCGGTACAAACTCAGGATTTGTACCGGTTGTCAGGGCCTCTTCGCGGGCAGGCTCGCTCCCACAGGTTCGAGTGAAATGTCATAGAAACGGCACCACCGGCCGGCGCTTGCCCAGTGTCGACCACCAGAACACCCAGCCAAGAATGTGAATCCGCTGCTCTTCGATCTGCGCCGGCCGGAAGACCTCGTCGGGGTATTCGGCGCTGTTGTGGCTGCGCATGCGCAGGCCGTTGCCGGGCATGCGGTGCAGGTATTTGATGCGCAGCATGCCGTCGTGCTCTACGGCGTAGATTTCGCCGTCGACGACCTGGGTCAGGCCGCGGTCGATGGCGACGATGGAGCCGTCTTCGATGCGATCGGCCATGCTGTTGCCGATCATGTGCGCGCAGATGGCGTTGGCGTGCTGGATGTCGAGTTGATCGAGGTGGGCGCGGGGCAGGCGCAGGGACTGGTCGGGGTCGAGGATGACGTGGGTTTTACCGTCGCCGTTGGCGATCGGGGTTTCCTTGAAAAATGCCAGGTCGATGTCGCTGGGGTTGATGACGGTGTAGACGCCGCAGATGGCCTGGGCATCGAATGTGTCGCCATTGCTGGCGGGTGGGTGCAGGCGCGCGACCTCCTTGACGCCTTCCCCGGTTTTCAGCCATTCACTATTGACCGACAACAGGCGTGAGACTTCTTCCATGCGATACGCCGGGACGCCCCGGGTGTACCAGTTATGAACGTTTTGGGCTTCCGTGCCCCAGAACCTTGCGAAATCCGTGGTGCTGATGTTCGCTGCTTCCAGGAGTGCCTTGAATCGTGGACCGCTAGTGTTCTTTCTCATAAACACGGAGTCTACGGCCGGACTAGAGCGGTTTGAATAAACCGGGCGTTCAAAAAAAGCCTGTATTTTGCGACGGGATGTAAGACGTACTTGTGGGAAATTAAACAGATTAAAACTGCATGTAGGAATTTAAACGGTTTGTTTAGCCGGGCTTTTTCAAGAGCCCCTCACCCCAACCCTCTCCCGGAGGGGAGAGGGGGCCGACCAAGGTGTATTTCGAGTTACATCGACCTGAACAACCGAGTCGATTATGCAGACGCCAATAACAAAAAACCCCGGAAATCCGGGGTTTTTTTCAAGCGTCACGCAAAGCGTAATTGCTTAGCCCTTGTAGGCGGCAACCGACTTGGTGATCGCTTCGCGGGCGGCGTCTGCACCGGCCCAGCCTTCGATCTTGACCCACTTGCCCTTCTCGAGATCCTTGTAGTTCGCGAAGAAGTGCTCGATCTGCTGGATCAGCAGGGGTGGCAGGTCGGTGTATTCCTTCACATCGACGTACAGCTGCGACAGCTTGTCGTGTGGCACGGCGATGACTTTGGCATCGCCGCCGCCGTCGTCGGTCATGTTCAGGATGCCGACTGGACGCGCGCGGATTACCGAGCCTGGAGCAACCGGGTAAGGGGTCACGACCAGCACGTCGAGGGGATCACCGTCGTCAGCCAGGGTGTTCGGGATGTAACCGTAGTTGGCCGGGTAGAACATTGGGGTGGCCATGAAACGGTCAACGAACAGGCAATCGCTGTCTTTGTCGATTTCGTATTTGATCGGCGCGTGGTTGGCCGGGATCTCGATCGCGACGTAGATGTCGTTCGGCAGGTCTTTGCCAGCCGGAATCTTGCTGTAGCTCATTGGGCGTTGCCCCCGTAGTTGACCAAAAACACTTGGCCGGATTGACCAAAAAGTGGCGGCGATTATAGGCACATTCCTACGCCGACGCCACGTACCAGAAGTCGTGCAGAGCTTAGTCGTGCGCCTGATAGACCGGGTCTGTGGCCTGAAGTTGCCGCAGTCTGCCCAACGGATCCTGCCGGTAGAAAAGCTGCAGTTGCAAGTAGACCTGTGGATAAGCCTCGTGGAGCAGATCCGGGGCGCTGAAGAAGTATTCGCTGGTGACGGCGAAGAACTCCGCCGGGTTCTCGGCGGCGTAGGGATCGATGGCGGTTTCGGCGTCTGGATCGTGGTCGAGTTGGCGGTTGAGGTCGTCGTAAGCGGCCTGCATCACTTTGGCCCAGTCGCTGACGCGCATGTCGGCGTGCAGTGGCGGCAGGCCGTTGGCGTCGCCGTTGAGCATATCGAGCTTGTGCGCCAGTTCGTGGATCACCAGGTTGTAGCCTTCCCAGCCACCGCTGGCCTGTACGCCGGGCCAGGCGAGAATCACCGGCCCCTGCTGCCAGGCTTCACCGCTGTGTTCGCCGTCCCACTCATGCTCGACGCCGCTGGCATCGCGATGGCGTTGCGGGCTGAGGAAGTCGTCCGGGTACAGCACGATCTCGTGGAAACCCTGGTACCAGTTGAGATCACCGAGATGCATCAGCGGCAACTGTGCTTGCGCGGCGAGCAGCAGGCGTTGCTCCTGATGCAGTTCGACACCGGGCAGGGCGGTCAGGTGTTTGTCGTCGAGAAACAGCACGCAGGCTTCGCGCAACCACTGGTCTTCAGCAGCGCTGATGCCATCGAGGAAGGAGAGTTGATGGCGCACCCGTTGCCACAGGTCGTCGGCAATCGGGTGCCTGGCCAGGAGGCGCCGGCGTCGCCAGGCGCTCAGTGACCACATCGGATCAGTGCGATTGCACTTTGGTGCCGCCGAACCGGCTGCGCACCACGCCGATGATCATCGGCACCAGCGACAGCAGAATGATTGCCACCACCAGCAGCGAGAGGTTTTTCTTGATGAACGGCACGTTGCCGAAGAAGTAACCCAGAGTGACCAGACCGCCGACCCAGAGGATGGTGCCGAGCACGCTGAAGCCGAAGAAACGCGGGTACGGCATCCGCGCCACGCCCGCGACGAACGGCGCGAAGGTGCGGATGATCGGCAGGAAACGCGCCATGGTCACGGTCTTGCCGCCGTGCTTGTCGTAGAAGTCGTGGGTTTTTTGCAGGTAGTCGCGACGGAAGATTTTCGAGTTCGGGTTGCTGAACAGCTTCTCCCCGGCCGTGCGTCCGATCACGTAGTTGGTACTGTCGCCCATGATCGCCGCCAGCATCAGCAGGCCACCGAGCAGCACCGGATCCATGCCGCCGCCGGCCGCCACTGCGCCAGCGATGAACAGCAGCGAGTCACCCGGCAGGAACGGCATCACCACGAGCCCGGTTTCACAGAAGATCACCATAAACAGGATGGCGTAGATCCATGGCCCATAGTTGTTCACCAGCAAATCGAGATACACATCGAGATGCAGGATAAGGTCGAGCGGGTTGAAATCCATGGGGGCACCTGTATGACGGCCCGACTCGGCAGGCCTGTGCGGATGACTTCGTGTAAGCCTACAGCGGGGTGTAGTTTTTCTTACAAGCCGGAAAGATCGGGATTATACGGTCTGAGCGATGAAAAGCGCGTCGGTTTTGTAGCGGGGAGTGTCGCGAAGTGAGCAATTGTCAGGGAAAAGGTGGCCGTGGCGAGGGAGCGAACTCCCTCATCACCGAAGCCGTTGGAGTCAGAGCTCGTCGCTGATCGGCAGTACGTAGTTCTTGAACTCGGTGTCTTCCTTGAAGCCGATCGATTCGTAAGTTTTCTGCGCCACTTCGTTGTCCGCGCTGGTCGAGACGCGCATGCGCACGGCCTGGGTTTCCTTGGCCATTTTCTTCGCGGTACGGATCAGATTGTCGGCGACCAGTTGCCGGCGCGCGTCTTCAGCAACGTAGATATCGTTGAGAATCCACACGCGTTTGAGCGACAACGAAGAGAAGCTCGGATAGAGCTGGCAGAAACCCATGAGTTTCTTGTCGTCATCGTCGGCCAGGGCCAGATAGATTACCGACTCTTTGCGGCGCAAGCGCTTTTCGAGGAACGCGCGGGAGGAATCCGGGTAAGGCAGGGAGCCGTAGAACTCGCGATATTTGACGAACAAAGGAGTCAGCAAATCCAGATGTTCGAGGGTCGCTTGAATAATCCGCATGATAGGTCTCGTCTTCAAGTGGCTGTCTTCAACTGCTCTGACGGCGATGGGAAACCCGGGCGGCCGTGCGTCGATCCTGCCTGAAAGCAGCGCAGAAAGGCAATGCGGAAACGGTTCAGGCTGGCGGTGGATCGAGCAGGAAGTTGCCTTTCATGTCGACAGCGTCGTCCGCCTCCAATGTGTGCAGCTGAGCTTCATCCTTCAGGTTGACCCCCGACAGCTGCCGCCGACAGGCCTCGCGCATCAGATACAGCAAGCGATGCGCCGCCATGCCGTAGCTCAAACCTTCAAGCCGAACATTGGAAATGCAATTGCGATACGCGTCGGTGAGGCCGACCTTCGGCGCGTAGGTGAAATACAGCCCGAGGCTGTCCGGCGAACTCAAACCCGGGCGCTCGCCGATCAGCATCACCACCATTTTCGCCCCGAGCAGCTGGCCGATCTCGTCACCGATGGCGACGCGGCCCTGTTCCACCAGCACCACCGGCGCCACGGACCAGCCGTCGCCGCTCATCTGTTCTTCCAGGCGCGTCAGGAACGGCAGGGTGTGGCGATGCACCGCCAGCGCCGACAGGCCATCCGCGACGACCATCACCAGATCGACGCCGCCCGGGTGTTCGCTGGCGTAATCGCGTAAGACCTGCGCCGATGCATCGCTGAGCTTGCGCCCCAGATCCGGGCGTTGCAGATAGGTGTGTCGGTCCGACGCGGCGCTTTGCAGCGCCAGGGTTTCCCGCCCGCGGTCGCTCAGTTGTGCGCTGATTTCGCTGTGATCGAAGGCCAGATGCACGGCATCACGGGCTTGGGCGTGGGCAAACTGAAAATCCAGCTGCGCCCGCGTCGGCAGACTGGTGCCGGTTCGGCCCAGGGCAATCCGCGCCGGGGTCAGGCGGCGCAGTTCCAGCCAGGGGTTTTGCGGATCGACCGGTGGTTTTTCCATAAGACTCATCCCAAGTGCGCCAAGGCCTGGCGGAAGGCCGGCGGCAGATTGTTGCCGAAGCGAACCTTGCCGTCCGCCTGGGTGAAGATGCCCATGTTGGCCAGCCATTGCTCGAACTCTGGCGCCGGTTTCAGGCCCAGGGTCTGGCGGGCGTACAAGGCGTCGTGAAACGAAGTGGTCTGGTAATTGAGCATGATGTCGTCGGAGCCGGGGATGCCCATGATGAAGTTGATCCCGGCGACGCCGAGCAACGTCAGCAGGGTGTCCATATCGTCCTGATCGGCTTCGGCGTGGTTGGTGTAACAGATGTCGCAGCCCATCGGCACACCGAGCAGCTTGCCGCAGAAGTGGTCTTCGAGGCCGGCGCGGATGATCTGCTTGCCGTTGTAGAGGTACTCCGGGCCGATAAATCCTACGACGGTGTTCACCAGGAACGGCTTGAAATGTCGCGCCACGGCGTAGGCCCTTGTCTCGCAAGTCTGTTGATCTATGCCGTGGTGGGCGTTGGCCGACAGCGCGCTGCCCTGACCGGTTTCGAAATACATCAGGTTCTGCCCGAGTGTGCCGCGCTTGAGACTGAGCCCGGCGTCGTAGCCTTCCTGCAAGACATTCAGATTGATACCGAAACTGGCATTGGCCGCCTCAGTGCCGGCAATCGACTGGAACACCAGATCCAGCGGCACGCCACGGTTGATCGCCTCGATCGAGGTGGTGACGTGGGTCAGCACGCAGGCTTGGGTCGGGATGTCGTAGCGCTGGATGATTGCGTCGAGCATCTCCAGCATCGCGCAGATCGAAGCGATGCTGTCGGTGGCCGGGTTGACCCCGATCATCGCATCGCCGTTGCCGTAGAGCAGGCCGTCGAGAATGCTCGCGGCGATGCCGGACGGCTCGTCAGTCGGGTGGTTGGGTTGCAGGCGGGTCGACAGGCGCCCGCGCAAACCGAGGGTGCCGCGAAATTGGGTGACCACGCGGATTTTCTGCGCGACCAGCACCAGGTCCTGTACACGCATGATCTTCGACACGGCGGCGACCATTTCCGGGGTCAGGCCGGGGGCGAGGGCGCGCAGGCTGGTTTCGTCCGCCGCGTCACTGAGCAGCCAGTCGCGAAAGCCGCCAACGGTCAGGTGACTGACCACGGCGAAGGCTTGTTTGTCGTGGGTGTCGATGATCAGCCGGGTGACTTCGTCGGCTTCGTAGGGGATCAGCGCTTCCTGCAGGAAGTGCGTGAGCGGGATGTCCGCCAGGGCCATTTGCGCGGCCACCCGTTCGCCGTCGTTGAGCGCGGCGATCTCGGCGAGAAAATCCCCCGAGCGGGCGGGGCTGGCCTTGGCCATGACGTCTTTGAGGCTGTCGAAGCGGTAAGTCTGCGCGCCGACCGTGTGAGCAAAACTGGCCATTCAGCGTTCTCCGTGACGGCGCAGAACAGCTCTGCGCCGTGGTTTTCGACAATCAGTGCAAGGCTTGTTCAGCTTTTTGAATCGCCGCGAATTCTTCTTCCGGCGTGCCTGCTACCAAGTGATGCCGACTGTAGAAAGCAAAGTAAGCAATTAACACTCCATAGATGATCGCGGCGCCGATCACCACCCGTGGATCGACGAGGAAACCCGCCACCACGGCGATGCACGCCAGCACCAGCGCCACACCCGAGGTGAAAATGCCGCCCGGCGTGCGATACGGCCGGTCCATTTTGGGGCGCCGGATACGCAGGGTGATGTGTGCGGCCATCATCAGCACATAGGAAATGGTCGCGCCGAACACCGCGACCAGAATCAGCAAATCGCCCTGGCCGGTCAGCGACAGACCAAAGCCGATGATGCCGGGAATCACCAGAGCCAGCACCGGTGCCTTGCTCTTGTTGGTCTGCGACAGTTTGCGCGGCAGATAACCGGCCCGCGACAGAGCGAAGATCTGCCGCGAGTAGGCGTAGATGATCGAGAAGAAACTGGCAATCAGCCCAGCCAGACCGACAAGGTTGACGAAGCTGCCCATCCAGGTCGAGCCACCGTAGGCTTTGCTCAGTGCTTCGACCAGTGGATTACCGGAGGTCAGCAGCGAATTCGCACCAGCGCCGCCGGGACCGACGATCAGAATCAGCAGGGCAAACATCAGCAGCACCAGCATTGCCCCTATCAGGCCGCGCGGCAGATCGCGCTTGGGGTTTTTGGTTTCTTCTGCGGCCAATGGCACGCCTTCGACGGCGAGGAAAAACCAGATCGCATAGGGAATCGCCGCCCACACGCCGACGTAGCCGAACGGCAGAAACGGGCTGGCACCGACCGCAGTGGTCACCGGGATGTCGAGCAGGTTGGCAACGTCGAAGTGCGGCACCATCGCCACCAGAAACACCCCCAGCGCCAGCGCGGCGACGGCGGTAATGATGAACATCAGCTTGAGCGCTTCGCCGACCCCGAAAATGTGGATGGCGATGAAGATGATGTAGAACGCCAGATAGATCATCCAGCCGCCAATACCGAACAGCGACTCGCAGTAGGCGCCGATGAACACCGCGATGGCGGCGGGGGCGATGGCGTACTCGATGAGGATCGCGGTGCCGGTAAGAAACCCGCCCCACGGCCCGAACGCACTGCGGGCGAAACCGTAGCCGCCGCCAGCGGTGGGAATCATCGACGACAATTCGGCCAGGGAAAAACACATGCACAGGTACATGGTCGCCATCAGCAGCGTGGCCAGAAACATCCCGCCCCAGCCACCCTGGGCGAGGCCGAAGTTCCAGCCGGCGTAGTCGCCGGAAATCACATAAGCGACGCCGAGGCCCACCAGCAGGACCCAGCCGGCGGCGCCTTTTTTCAGTTCGCGTTGTTGGAAATAATCGGTGCCGACTTTTTCGAAGTCGACGGAGGAGCCGGTCGCCGGAGCGCCGGCCGGGGATTCGCTTGGCATAGGGTTCACCATTTTTATTGTTTTATTGGCCCGGCTACAGCCAGGAACCTGATCGTTCCCACCCTCTGCGTGGGAATGCAGCCCGGGACGCTCCGCGTCCCTTCGAAACCGAACGCGGAGCGTCCGTTGAGGCATTCCCACGCGGAGCGTGGGAACGATCAGCGACGCAGAGCGTGGGAACGATCAGCATCGCAGGATCAGAAGAATCCCAACGGATTGATGTCGTAGCTCACCAGCAGGTTCTTGGTCTGCTGATAATGGTCGAGCATCATTTTGTGGGTTTCACGCCCGACGCCGGACTTCTTGTAACCGCCGAACGCGGCATGCGCCGGGTACAGGTGGTAGCAGTTGGTCCACACGCGACCGGCCTTGATCGCCCGGCCCATCCGGTAGGCGCGGTTGATGTCGCGGGTCCACAGGCCGGCGCCGAGGCCGAACTCGGTGTCGTTGGCAATCGCCAGGGCTTCGGCTTCGTCCTTGAAGGTGGTGATGCTCACCACCGGGCCGAAGATTTCTTCCTGGAACACGCGCATCTTGTTGGTGCCCTTGAGCAGGGTTGGCTGGATGTAATAACCGGTGGCCAGGCTGCCCTCGAGTTTTTCCACCTTGCCGCCGGTCAGCAGCTCCGCACCTTCGCCCTTGGCGATTTCCAGGTACGAGAGGATCTTGTCGAATTGCTGCTCCGATGCCTGGGCGCCGACCATGGTGTCGGTGTCCAGCGGGTCGCCACGTTTGATCTGGCTGACTTTCTTCATCACTGCCTGCATGAATTCGTCGTAGATCGATTCCTGCACCAACGCGCGGGAAGGGCAGGTGCACACTTCGCCCTGGTTGAAGAACGCCAGCACCAGGCCTTCTGCGGCTTTTTCGATGAAACTCGGCTCGGCCTGCATGATGTCTTCGAAGAAGATGTTCGGCGACTTGCCGCCCAGTTCCACGGTCGACGGAATGATGTTTTCCGCTGCGCATTTCATGATGTGCGAGCCGACCGGGGTCGAGCCGGTGAAGGCAATCTTGGCGATGCGCTTGCTGGTCGCCAGCGCTTCACCGGCTTCTTTGCCGAAGCCTTGCACGACGTTGAGCACGCCCGGCGGCAGCAGGTCGCCGATCAGTTCCATCAGCACGCAGATGCCCAGCGGGGTTTGCTCGGCAGGTTTGAGCACCACGCAGTTACCGGCGGCCAGCGCTGGCGCAAGTTTCCACGCGGCCATCAGCAGCGGGAAGTTCCACGGGATGATCTGGCCGACCACGCCCAGCGGTTCATGAATGTGGTAAGCCACGGTGTTGCCGTCGATTTCCGCAGCGCTGCCTTCCTGGGCGCGCAGGCAACCGGCGAAATAACGGAAATGGTCAGCGGCGAGCGGGATGTCGGCGTTGAGGGTTTCGCGGATGGCTTTACCGTTGTCCCAGGTTTCGGTGATCGCCAGCAGTTCGAGGTTTTCTTCGATGCGGTCGGCGATTTTCAGCAGGATCAGCGAGCGCGCCTGCACGGAAGTAGCGCCCCACGCATCGGCGGCGGCGTGGGCAGCGTCCAGCGCCTTGTCGATGTCTTCGGCGGTGGAGCGGGGGAATTCGGCGATTGGCTGGCCATTGACTGGCGAGGTATTGGTGAAGTACTGACCTTTGACCGGCGCGACGAATTCGCCGCCGATGTAGTTACCGTACTTGCTCTTGAACGAGACTTTGGCGCCGTCGGTACCGGGATGGGCGTAACGCATGATGATGTTCTCCTTGGCTTTGTACTTATTAGAGAAACGCGCAAGTGCGCTTGCTATAAGCGTAGAGCAAGGCTCGGGCCACTGCCGTGCAGGTCAGGCAAATCAAGGGCTTGGCCGGTTTGTCTCGGACGAATGGAGAGCCGCTGTGACGGTTTCGGTACAGCGCGCGTGACAATTTGTACCGCTTGCGACACAGCCCGTGACCGGGCGGTCTTGCCGGCATTGCAATGCGCTGGTGGCTGAGGGATCCTCAGCCAACAGCAATCCGGTAGGAGCTGCCGAAGGCTGCGATCTTTTGCTTTTGTTTTTCAAGATCAAGATCAAAAGATCGCAGCCTGCGGCAGCTCCTACACAGGATTGCGTCGACCTCTCGGGGAGAACAATAAGAAATGCACGACAACCATTTGAGTCGCCATGCCCGCCAGGTTCTCACCGTCACCCAGGGCAAACCGCACCTGCACGGCCCCGGCGCCGATCCGTCGATCGCCCGTTCGTGGCTGCGTTGCCTTGAGGACTATCACCTCGATCCTTCCGTGACCATGGCGCCGACCGTGCTTGAGCATGGCCGAGTACTGGAAAGTCGCGAACGTCTGCAACAAGTGCTGCAAATTGCCGGCACCGAGATGAGCAGCCTGCATCAGCAACTCTCCGGCGCCGGCCATGCGGTGCTGCTGACTGACGCGCGCGGTGTGATCCTCAATTGCGTCACCGCGCCGGCCGAACGGAAGATTTTCGAGCGCGCCGGTCTCTGGCTCGGCGCTGACTGGAGCGAAGCCTGCGAAGGCACCAACGGCATCGGCACCTGCCTGGTCGAGCGTCAGGCGCTGACCATTCACCAGGACGAGCATTTTCGCGGCCGCCACACCGGGCTGACCTGCTCGGCGAGTCCGGTGTTCGATCCGCACGGTGAATTGCTGGCGGTACTCGATGTGTCTTCGGCGCGGCCGGACGTCTCGCGGCAGAGCCAGTTCCACACCATGGCGCTGGTCAATCTGTCGGCGAAGATGATCGAGAGCTGCTACTTCCTGCGCTGTTTCGACAATCAGTGGTTGCTGCGCTTTCATCTGCAGGCCGAGTCCGTCGGCCTGTTCAGCGAAGGGCTGCTGGCGTTTGACGGCGAAGGGCGGATCAGCGCAGTCAACCAGAGCGCGCTGAACCTGCTCGGGCATATTCGCGGTGGTTTGCTCGGTAAACCGGTGGAAGCGTTTTTCGATTGTTCGCTGGATGACCTGCTCGGTCGCGCGAGTGCCAACGCCAGCGCCAGTTGGCCGCTGCGCACTCGTGATGGCCGGCATCTGTTTGCCGTGTTGCGCGGCGAATCGCGCAAGCCGACAGCCATTGTTCCAACGCCAATCACTGCTCCAGCGCCACGCCTGTCCGGCATCTGCCTCGGCGATGAAGCGTTGCAGGCGGAATTTCGCAAAGCCCTGCGCGTGTTCGAGCGCGACGTGCCGCTGTTGATCAACGGCGAAACCGGCTCGGGCAAGGAGGCGTTCGCCAAGGCTGTGCACCAGGCCAGCCAGCGCTGCGGCAATGCCTTCGTCGCACTCAATTGCGCGGCCATTCCGGAAAGCCTGATCGAGAGCGAACTGTTCGGCTATCGCGGCGGCAGCTTCACCGGCGCACGCAAGGACGGCATGCGCGGCAAGCTGCAACAGGCCGATGGCGGCACCTTGTTCCTCGACGAAATCGGCGACATGCCACTGGCGTTGCAGACGCGCTTGCTGCGTGTGCTGGAAGATCGGCAAGTGGTGCCGATTGGCGGCGAGCCGCAAGCGGTAGACGTGCGCATCATCAGTGCGACGCACCGCAATTTGCTCGAACGAGTCGAGGACGGCAGTTTCCGTGAAGACCTGTATTACCGCTTGAACGGGCTGGAAGTGGCGTTGCCGGCATTGCGCGAGCGCAGTGATAAATCGCAGTTGCTGGATTTTCTGCTGGCCGAGGAGGCCGGAGGCGAAACGATTCTGATCGACGAAGCGGCGCGGCAAGCGTTGTTGGCATTCAACTGGCCGGGCAATGTGCGGCAGTTGCGCAATGTCCTGCGTACGCTGGCGGCGTTGTGTGATGGCGGGCGGGTCAGCGTTGAGGATTTGCCGGTGATGATTCGGCAGGCGCGGCCGGCGGTGGTGGCGGCGCAGCCATTGGAAGATGCCGAACGACTGGCCTTGCTCAGTGCGCTGGAGCAGACGCGCTGGCATATGACCCATACAGCGCAGCAACTGGGCGTAAGCCGCAACACCCTTTATAGAAAACTGCGTAAACACGGAATTGAGCGGCGTGTCAGCTGAAAGCCCTCACCCTAACCCTCTCCCAGAGGGAGAGGGGACTGACCGAGGTGTTTTGGCGATTTACGCCGACCTGAAATATCGAGCCGAACTAAAAATTTGAAAGCGACCGAGATCGGCTCCCTCTCCCTCGGGAGAGGGCTGGGGTGAGGGGCTGCGGTCTGAAGCCGTGCGCAGATGTAGCCGCCAACCCGTCTCCATCCT
This sequence comes from Pseudomonas sp. S2_C11, assembly GCF_054668395.1. Classification (NCBI taxonomy): domain Bacteria; kingdom Pseudomonadati; phylum Pseudomonadota; class Gammaproteobacteria; order Pseudomonadales; family Pseudomonadaceae; genus Pseudomonas; species Pseudomonas sp. S2_C11. Next base: position 241,239 of record NZ_CP162765.1, read on the forward strand.
TCAGCTAAAGAGTGCCATTTCCCCCTCCCTACGCTAACCTGCGGCCATGTTTTACGAGGTCGACTATGCACATTCATATTCTGGGTATCTGCGGGACTTTCATGGGCTCGATGGCAGTGTTGGCCAAAGAGCTGGGTCATCACGTCACCGGCTCCGATGCCAACGTCTATCCGCCGATGAGCACGCAGCTCGAGGCCCAGGGCATTCAGCTGACGCAGGGTTATGACCCGGCGCAGCTCGATCCGGCGCCGGATCTGGTGGTGATCGGCAATGCCATGTCCCGTGGTAACCCGGCGGTGGAATATGTGCTGAACAAAGGCCTGCCGTACGTCTCCGGCCCGCAGTGGCTGGCTGACCACGTGCTGCAAGGTCGCTGGGTATTGGCCGTGGCCGGTACGCATGGCAAAACCACCACCAGCAGCATGCTCGCCTGGGTGCTGGAGCACGCCGGGATGAGCCCGGGTTTCCTCATCGGCGGCGTGCCGCAGAATTTCTCGGTGTCGGCGCGCCTGGGCGGTACGCCGTTCTTTGTGATCGAGGCTGATGAATACGACAGCGCCTTTTTCGACAAGCGTTCGAAATTCGTTCACTACCGTCCGCGCACTGCGATCCTCAACAATCTTGAGTTCGATCACGCCGACATCTTCCCTGATCTACCAGCAATCGAGCGTCAGTTTCATCACTTGGTGCGCACCATTCCGAGCGAAGGGCTGGTCATCCACCCGACCACCGAGCCAGCGTTGCAGCGCGTGATCGAGATGGGTTGCTGGACCCCGGTGCAAACCACCGGCGCCGGCGGTCAGTGGCAGGTCAAGCTGCTGAGCGAGGACGGCTCGGCGTTCGAAGTGATGTTTGAAGGCGTGTCCCAGGGCACCGTCGAGTGGGAATTGACCGGTCAGCACAACGTCGCTAACGCCCTGGCTGCTCTGGCCGCCGCGCGTCACGTTGGCGTCGTGCCGTCGATGGGCATCGCCGGGTTGAGTGCGTTCAAGAACGTCAAACGCCGTATGGAGAAAGTCGCCGAGGTGCGCGGCATCACCATTTACGACGACTTCGCTCACCACCCGACCGCTATCGCCACCACGCTTGATGGCCTGCGCAAACGCATCGGCGACGCGCCACTGATTGCGATCATCGAGCCGCGCTCCAATTCGATGAAGCTCGGCGCCCACCGTGACGGTCTGCCGGACAGCGTGGTCGATGCCGATCAGGTGATCTGGTACGCCCCGGCCAACCTCGGCTGGGACCTCGGCGCCACTGCAGCGTTATGCACCGTGCCGTCAATCGTCAGCGATTCGCTGGAAGGCATCATCGAGCGCGTGAAGAGCCAGGCGCAGCCCGGCACGCACGTAGTGATCATGAGCAACGGCGGCTTCGGCGGCCTGCACGGCAAGCTTGCCGAGGCGCTGCAATGAATACGTTTTCCCAGGCCGGCGGCCCGGAACGCATCACCCTGGCGATGACCGGCGCCTCGGGCGCGCAGTACGGCTTGCGCCTGCTCGATTGCCTGGTGCGCGAAGATCGCGAAGTGCACTTCCTGATCTCCAAGGCTGCGCAACTGGTAATGGCCACCGAGACCGACGTGTCCCTGCCGAACAAGCCGCAGATGATGCAGGCGTTTCTGACCGAATACACCGGCGCCGCTGCCGGGCAGATTCGCGTGTATGGCAAGGAAGACTGGATGTCGCCGGTGGCTTCGGGCTCCGGCGCGCCGGCAGCCATGGTAGTGGTGCCGTGTTCGACCGGCACGCTGTCGGCGATTGCCACCGGCGCCTGCAACAACCTGATCGAACGCGCGGCGGACGTTACGCTGAAAGAGCGCCGCCAGTTGATTCTGGTGCCGCGCGAGGCGCCGTACTCGAGCATCCATCTGGAGCACATGCTCAAGCTGTCGAATCTGGGCGTGACGATTCTGCCGGCCTCGCCGGGCTTCTATCACCAGCCGCAGACCATCGATGATTTGATCGACTTCGTTGTGGCGCGGATTCTCAATCTGCTCGGCATCCCGCAGGACATGCTGCCGCGTTGGGGCGAGCATCACTTGAGCAGCGATGAATAAGCTGCTGGTGCTTGTGCTGGCGCTGCAATTGGGTGGATGCGCTACCGTGCGCACGCTGGATGCGGCCAAACCCGGCGCGCCGGTGGTGTATGCCGGGACGCGGCTGGATTTGTATGCGTTGAACGGCGGGTGTTGTGCGATGGACCGGTTCGGTGCCGAGGCGCCGAGCTATCCGGGAGTGGACCTGCCGGCCAGCGCGTTGCTCGATACGCTGTTGTTGCCGTTGTCGTTGCTCACCGTGATTGGCGTAGGTTTTCAAGCGACTGGTGGATTGTAGCGACTGATCGTTCCCACGCTCTGCGTGGTAACGCATCCTGTGACGCTCCGCGTCACGCTTTTAGGACGCAGAGCGTCCATGGCTGCATTCCCACGCAGAGCGTGGGAATGATCATCATGGGTGGATGGATTATTTGCCTAACTTGCGCAGTTCATCCGATTCGATCACCCGCACCCCATCCTGTTCTTCCAGCGCCAGGCGCCACATCGCTCGCGCCAACTGGCACGCTTCGATGCCGTGATATTTCCCCGGAATCAGCTTCGATAACGGCCCGGCCAGTTGCTCGACCAGGCGTGGTTCGGTGCGTTCGCCAAGCAACAGCGAGGGTCGGCAAATGGTCAGCTGCGGCCAGTTCTGCGCGCGCAGGGCCTGTTCCATTTCACCCTTGACCCGGTTGTAGAACACCGAGGAATTCGGATCGGCGCCAATCGCACTGACCACGATCAGGTGCCGCGCGCCCATCTCCCGCGCGCGCTTGGCGAACGCCACGACCATGTCCAGATCCACCGCGCGAAAGGCTTCTTCGGAGCCGGCCTGCTTGATCGTCGTGCCGAGGCAGCAGTAGGCGATATCGACCCGGCCACTGAGCTGCGGCAGAAACGCTTGCGGGTCGCCGACCGGGTTTTCCAGATGGGGATGCTCGGCCAGCGGCCGGCGCGAAGGGGCGAGGACACGGGTAATGGTTGGTTCGTTGAGCAAACGGTCGAGCAGATGTTCACCGGTCAGTCCGGTGGCTCCGGCAAGCAATACGTGCTGAGGCGTCAAGTACATAGTGTCTCTCCCTTGATACTGTTCAGCTTAGTTGCCTTTTTTCGCCGCGTCGTTCAATGCGCTGCTGTGCAACGCTTTGCGCGCCTGCTGTTTTCGCAGCAGCTGCCAATGCGACAGCACGGTTTTCGGCGCCCAGATCTGCGGCTCCGAGGCTTCGAAACCGTCGGCCAGCTCGCGTTCGGCAACGGTGGCCTTGGCCAGTTTGAATGCCTGCTCAAGGTCGTCGGTCTGGTTCAGCGCCTGGGCGAACAGCGCGTCGCCGAAATAGGTGAAGTTGGCTTCTTCCGAGCAACCGAACGACACCCGATCGGCGCGCGAGGCAGTCATGATCAGCGTGCGTTCGTCCTTCAGCGCCGGGATAAATCCACCGGAATAGCACGAGGAAATCACGATGACCTTGTCGCGATGCTTCAGCGGCGCGAGCACGGCGGCGAGTTCATCGGCGGGCAGGTCGGCCAGCTCCATGCGCGGCTGATCGAGCACCAGTTCATGTTCGGCGGTGCCGTGGCTGGTCAGATAAATGAACAGCAGGTCTTCCGGCCCGCTGCGTTCGGCAAGGGCTTGCGCGGCGCGGCGCAGGTTTTCGCGGGTGGCCATCGGCCGGTCGCCGAGATGATCGCGATGATTGACCAGGCGGATCTGGCCGTAGGCGCCGAAGCGCGTACTGAGCATGTTGGCGACGTAATCGGATTCACGCAGGAACACGCTTTGCTTGCCGTCGCCGCCGAGGGTCAGGGTGTACAACTCGACTGCCGGAGTCGAAGCGGGGATCGCCGCCAGTGCCTCGTCGAGCAGACGACCCTGGGCGAGCAAACCGAGTTCGAGAGTGTCGGGGAGTAATTTGCCGTCGGCGTCGCGTACGCGTTGGCCGTTGATCCAGGTGCCGCTGAGCACGCTGCCATCGGTCAGCACCAGAGTACCGCGTCCTGAATAGCTGTCGTTGTCGAAGCCGCCGATGTAGAAGCTGCCATCGGCAAGGTTCAAACGGCCCTGGCCGGTGAAGCGCCAGTCATTGAATACACCGATGTAATGGCTGCCATCAGCGCCGATCAGTTCGCCCTTGCCGGTCAGCGCGCCTTCCTTGAACTGGCCGAGCCAGACGTCGCCGTCGGCGTTCTCGTAGCGGCCTTTGCCGTGCAATTGATTGTTCTTGAAGCCGCCGACGTAGATATCGCCGTCGGCGCTGTTGTAAGTGCCGTTGCCTTCCAGTTGACCGTTGACGAAATGGCCGGTGAACGAATTGCCGCTGGCATCGCCGCGCTGGCCTTCGCCGTTGGGTTTGCCATGGGCGAACTGGCCTTGATAGGAGCTGCCGTCGTCCATTTCCAGACGGCCGAGGCCGGAATACTGGTCAGCCTTGAACTCGCCGCGATAGGTCATGCCGTTTTCTTTCAGCGTGCCTTCGCCATCGCGCCGGCCCTGCTTGAAACCACCGGTATAACTGCTGGCATTGGTGCTCAGGCTGCCCTGTCCATCAAACAGACCTTGCTGGAACTGGCCGCGATAGACCTCGCCATTGCTGCCATGCCATTCGCCCTGCCCGTGCCACTGCCCCTTGTCGAACTCTCCGGCGTACCAACTGCCGTTGGGGTAGTCGACGCGGCCCTGACCTTGCAGCAAGCCGTCGACCAGTTCACCGCGATAGCGTCCGCCATCGGGCAGGCGCGCATCCGGCGGCAACAGCGACTCGCCGTCGCCGCAAGCGGTGAGCATCAGGGTCAGGGCAAGGGGTGCAAGTCGAGCGATTGAGCGCATAGCGGGATCCGGGCAATTAGGCGACCGAGTATGCCGCAGCTATGCGTCGCATATATACAGACGTGACGCGAAACAGCGTGCGCTGCTTCGCATCCGGGATGATCAGACGAAGCAGAGTGACAGCGGCTCGGCGATGTAGGCCGGTTTGTCCGAGCCTTCTATCTCCAGTGTCGCGGTGGCCTTGAGCAGCCACTGACCGGGTTTTTTCTCGGTCACTTCGACCATGTCGACCTTCAGTCGGACTTTCGAATTGACCTTGACCGGCTGGATGAAACGCACGCTGTCCAGGCCATAGTTGACGACCATCTTCACGCCTTCGGGCAGCACGAGGATGTCTTCCATCAGTTTCGGCATCAGCGACAGCGACAGGAAACCATGGGCGATCGTGCTGCCAAACGGCGTTTGCGCAGCCTTGACCGGATCGACGTGAATGAACTGAAAATCACCGGTGGCTTCGGCGAACAGGTTGATGCGCTCCTGATCGATGGTGAGCCATTGGGAACGTCCAAGTTCCTTGCCGACATAATCTTTGAGCTCTGCAACGGGAACATAGGGCATTGAGACTCTCCTTGGGTTCATCGGTTTTATAGTTTTTCAGGGGGCGGATTTGACCGGCCTGCGAACCACTGTAGATCATCATGGCGATTTGCTCAGGTCAACCGACCATGCTTTTGGCGAATGCCGGTCCATAGCGCCGGCATGCTTATAATGCCGAGCCCCTGCTGGGTGAAATAGAAGACGGAGATGTCAGATGTTGTTACGTGGCCTGACCCTGCTGGTGCTGTTCCAACTGCTCGGCACGGCGCTCAATCATTTGCTGTTGCCGATATTGCCGGGGCCGATCATCGGGCTGCTGCTGTTGCTGGTGTTCCTGATCATTCGCGGTGAAGTCGGCGAGCCGCTGAATCAGGCGGCGGGCAGCCTGCTGCGTTATCTGCCGTTGCTGCTGGTGCCGCCAGCGGTGGGCGTGATGGTGTATGCCACGGCGATTGCCGCCGATTTCTGGGCGATCGTCGGCGCGCTGGTGGTCTCGCTGATCCTGTCGATGGCGTTTGCCGGCGTGCTCATGCAACGGCTGGTCAAACGTCATGCGCCGCCGGCGGAGGAATCCTGATGCTGTTCGACTGGCAAGGCGCGTGGACCTCGGTGATTCATCATCCGCTGTTCGGCATTGGCATCACGCTAGGCGCTTATCAACTGGTGCTGGCGGCATTCGAGAAAACCCGCTGGATCTTTCTGCAACCGGTGCTGGTCTCCATGTTGTTGGTGATCGGTGTGCTGGTCGGCTGCGGCCTGACCTACGCGGAGTATCGCAAGAGCACCGAAATCCTCAGCATTCTGCTGGGGCCGGCCACGGTGGCGCTGGCGGTGCCGCTCTACCTGAATCTGCGCCGCATCCGGCAATTGTTCTGGCCGATTTTTACTACTCTGGTGATAGGCGGGGTGGTCGCAACGGGCATGGGCGTGGCGCTGGGCTGGTGGTTCGGTGCCGATCACATGATCCTGATGACCATGGCGCCTAAATCGGTGACGTCGCCGATCGCCATGCTGGTTGCCGAGCAGATCGGCGGTGTGGCGGCGCTGGCAGCGGTGTTTGTATTGATCACCGGGGTCATCGGCGCGATCTTCGGCCCGGCGCTGCTGACCCGCCTCGGCGTGCACAGCCCCGAAGCGCGCGGCATGGCGCTGGGCATGACCGCTCATGCGGTCGGCACGGCGGTGGCGATGCAGGAAAACGATGAGTGCGGCGCGTTCGCCGCGCTGGCAATGAGTCTGATGGGTGTGGCCACGGCGGTGTTCCTGCCGTTGGCGGTGTCGATGGTGGTGTAAGGAAATGTCTATGAGTCTGCCGCTTTTTCCGCTGAACACGGTGCTGTTCCCCGGCTGCAACCTCGATCTGCAGATCTTCGAGGCGCGCTACCTCGACATGATCGGCCGCTGCATGAAGCAGGGCGTCGGTTTCGGTGTGGTGTGCATTCTGGAGGGCAACGAAGTCGGTGTGGCACCAGAAGGTTTCGCAATGGTTGGCTGCGAGGCGCGGATCACCGATTTCCAGCAACAGGACAACGGCCTGCTCGGCATTCGCGTCCAGGGCGGGCGGCGTTTCACGGTGTTGCGCACCGAAGTGCAGCGCGATCAGTTGATCGTCGCCGACGTCGAATGGCTGGACGATGAGCCCGAGCAACCGTTGCAGGACGAGGACGCCGATCTGGTCGCGCTGCTCAAGGCGCTGGCCGAACACCCGATGGTCGAAGCGTTGGACATGGGCACTGAAGCCGCCGGTCAACAGTCACTGGCCAATCAGCTTGCCTACCTGTTGCCGTTCGCCGAAGAAGACAAGATCGATCTGCTGCAACTCGACGACCCTCAGCAACGGCTGGATGCGATCCAGGCATTACTCGACGAGTTGCAGGGCGAACTGTTCGCCTAGTTTCACTTGCAAAACGCATGACTCAAGGCGCAAACGAAGATCAGCGCAGGCCCACCCTGGCACGATGTTGAAACCGGCAGCGCACCGTCAGCTCATGTTGACCGGGATGAACAGACCTTCGCGGTCGACGCGCTCTTGCAGATCATTGAGCAGGCGCCATTGATTGCTCACCGAGTTGTAAACCAGCGTGCCCGCTGTCTCGGGTTTGTAGCCGATGTGGGTGACGTAGACCCGCGCGGCCAGTTCGTGGCGCTGTTTGTGCTTGTCGATATCCGTCAGCAATGCCTCGACACTGTCGTAGCCACGAGCATCGATCACATACAGCTGCAACACCTCAAACAGCAGCGAGACTTCATAAATGTTGCCGGCTGACGTCACCACACAAATGCACTCCACCGGAGTGTCATCCAAGATGTCCGGCAACTCTACCGTGACGCTGGCAATGCGCAGGCGGTTGCCCTGGAGCTGAATGTCGGCGCGCGTGACGGTTTCTGTCAGGGTACGGGTGAACAGATTCCATCTCGATGCATTGGCCGTTTTTGCCGCAGCGCCCGGTGTGGCCAGACGCAGGATGCTGTTGCTGGCGAGATAGACGTCGTAAGTCGCGCTTTTGCCTTCGAGCAGATAAATCCCGGTGTGCGGCCGCGATTCGATGACCACTTTGCTGTTCTGGGCGCCCAGTGATGGTTTCTCGCTGACCAGCGGACGGATGAATGGATATTTTCCGTTGCGCCGCTTCAACCAGCTCCGCGAGCTGAGCACACGTGTACCGGGATTTCTGGCGTCGTCCCGGTAATCGAACGCGGGCACCTGCACGCGGTATGAAACGTCATCCTGCATGACCAGCACGATGTCCCGGGCCAGAAGCGGTGTCGTGACCTTCAGGCTGTTTTGGCCACTGTAGCCCGTCGCGGCGGCAATCGTCTGAATCACGCCTTTGAAGGCCAGCACTCTGGATGGCAGCAGAATCGACAGGCTGATGTTCTTGTAGGTCAGGTGCGTATTGCCCGAAACACCCTGGCGCACTTCCACGCCATAGCTGACCACCACGTCGACAATCTCGCTGTCCTGGTAATCCAGGTAAATGGTGCGGGCGCCGGTAGCGTCGCCTGTGGCGACGAATTCGACCCTGTGCTCGGTACGTGCGACGAAGTGGCGCTGCACGTCCTGACCGTCCAGCGCCACCGTGCCACCGTTGACGATTGCCGGGGCGGGTGCCGGCCGTCCGCTGACAGTGACGGCAACCTCGATGTCCTGACTCAACGCTTCACCAGGTCGAGTGGGCAGTTGCGCGCGCAGTTCATAGCCATCGAGAGTGCGGAACACCCACCGAGCATTGTTCAATTGGCGCTGACCGTTGACTGTCTGGTAAACGTTTTCGAGGGTCAGCACATGGTCGGGGTCGCTGCCGTCCCTGCCGCGCAAAGAATTGACCACCAGTGAGGTGCCGATGATTTGCCAGCGTTGAATGACCGCCATCGGCCAGCCGAATTCGATCAGGCTCGAATGGTCGCCACACTCGATGATCGTTGTACGTGCATTGGTGTCGGCGATGTAATAGCGATCTTCGCCGCCGCCGCCCTCCACCGTGCACTCGGTACCAGAGATTGCGATCGTGTCGTTGCCGTCGCCGGCGCTGATGCGGTCGTAACCGTTGGCGGAAATCTGGTTGGGCTGGTCATTGCCCGTGATAGTGCTCGTGCCTTTGCGCAAGGTCGCAACGTTTTCAATGGAGGTCAGATGGGCGACTTCGAGGGTGTCGTTCGCAGAGTCCGGGCCGCGAAGTGAGACCTTGCCGGTTTGCAGGTTGACGTCGTGACCGATGTAACGCGTGTCGGTAATCGGGCGGACGCCTTCGAACGCAACCAGGTCGTTGCCCGAGCCGCCATCCAGCACATTGATGTGCGGCGGTTTGCTCGATCGATCCAGTTCCTGATCAGAGACTTCCTGGTAGAACGCATCATTTGTGTCGCCGCCCGTCAGTGCCTTATGGCCGTCGCGGTAGGTGAAGAGGTTGGGCCGCGCCTTGACGCCAACCACGCGGTCGTTGCCATCACCCAGGCGCCAGAACACGCCTTTGCCTTCGCCTGGGCTGCCGCTGACCATGCCTTTGAGGTTGGCGGGTAATCCGAGGCTTGCGTCGACTGCATCGTCGCCGCCGACGATCACCGCCTGGCTGTCGAGTCTGAACGGCAACTGCCCGGCGCTTTCGTCCCACTGGTAACGCCACAGTTCGACAGGGCGCAGTTCAGCGCGAAACGCGCCATTGACTACCTGTGCGATGGAGTCCTTGTAAGCACCGGCCAGCATGTCTTTCGCCGACAGTTCGAGCTGTTTTCCATAGTCACTGTAAAGCCTGGACAGTTTGAAGCGATCCATCACCTCGGTGTCCAGTTCCTTGCCGGTGAAGGCGAACCATCCCGAGCGAAGACGCTCGAGTGTCGTCAGTTCGATGTAGTCGTCGATATCGTCGACGACCCTGGCGGCCTGATAAATCATCGATCCGCCGATGAGCAGCGCAGCGGCCGCAAGGCCGAGCGGGCCGGCAACGCTGCCGAAGCCGGCCAGCGCGGCGACGCCCAGCACCAGGCTGATACCCGCGCCCGCTACACTCAGGGCACCGCTGAAATAATGATCCTGAGCTTGTTTGCCCGATGTCGCGGCGGCGGCGTTGAAGGATTTGATCGCGTCAACGATGTCGAACGGCAAGGTAATCGCGCTGGCGAACAGTCCCGCACCACGGCTCATGTATTTGCCGATTGAGGTCAGCGCAAAACCCCTCAGCACGTTGCTGCCCTGAGTCAGCATCGCCTGGCCTGTTCTGGTCAGGCCCTGCTCGATGATCAGCGAGCCGAGTTCTGCAGCGATGGATCCGCCGTAGTACAGCATTTCCAGTGCCTCGCCTTTCTTGATCGCATCGGTCAGCGCCATGTAGCTGCTGTAGATGCCAAAGGCTTGCATGCCGACTCCCGCGCCGCTCATCAAATAGCTTTTGCTCTTGTTGATCCAGCCCGGTGCGTTTTCAAACGCGTCCGCACGGTGGATTTCCAGCTTTTGCGCAGCCTTGCCCAGCTTGTTGAGACGATCCATGGCGCTGCCGGAAGCCAGCGGCGTGTCACTGATGAACAGTGGGCCGGCATCAATCGAGCGCTTGCAGGCAATTTCGTAGAACAGCATTGCGGCTATGTCATTGTCGGGGAAATCCACGGCCTGCAAGCGCGACTGCACCTGCGCCGATTGAAAATTGAGTCCGTCGAGAAATGCCTGATCCACGCTCTTCATGTGGGCGTTCGCCGCACTGACCGGTTGACCGTCAATGGTCGCCCCCAGCGCTTGCAATTCGACCCGACTGATCATGATCTCACCGATGCGTAGCAGGCCCAGATGCTTGTCCAGGGCTTTGAGGGTTTTGCGAAGCGACGGATCAATGTCAGGCGCCTGCGTCTGATTGCGCATATGGGTGGGCGGCGCATGGGGATTCGCCGAGACGTCGATGGGGGTAACTTCAAGTGCGCGAACGTGGGCGATATGGGTCGCAGGGATGATGAGTTTCGACACGTATTAATCCTTTAATGGTGTGCATGAGGATGCCGGTCTCCTCTCCGGCGTTGTATGGGCGTGCCCGGTTCAGGGCCAGGCGATGTCGTATGCAAACTCGTTTTTATTGCCTGACAGCCTGAGGATTGGCAGTCCTGCCGCTTCCACTTTGTCGATCAGTCGGTCGTATTGGAATTTGTTGGCGTGCCCGGCATGGGTCGCCGCCTCGATACGCTCAGCGTCCGCGCCGGCCTGTTCCTTGATGTCTGCGACTCTGGCGCCTTTGCTCAGGTCTGTGTTCAGTAACCAGATACGCTCGGCTGGAACTCCGCTGCGGGTGACCGAAATCAGCCCCTCGAAATCGTCGGAGGGAAACCAGGTCGGCGGGTTCTCACGCGCAGCGGAATTGAACGCCATGTTCTCTTCGTGCGGGACGACTTCCAGATTGCGCGTGTCGAGGGCGTACATGAACATTTCTGTCTGCCGCGTGCGTGAGGACCGATAACCCCGCTCGTGATCCCAGGCGACGGGACTCTCAGGATCAGACCAGTCGGATGAGGAACTGCTTGAATCATCGGCGTCGCTTGCGCCGCTGTCTGAGCTGCTGTCACCCGCGTCGCGTCCCGGATATTTATGGGTCTGGCTGTTGAAGCGCAGGTATGCGGGATCGGGGGCGCTGGCATACATCTGGCCCTGCTCGAGACTGAACGTCGCGCTGATCGGCTTGTGCGTGGTGGCGCCGGGTTTGTGGTGGTAGCGGGGCAGCATGGTGCCGTCATTCGCCAGCTCGAACGGCGTGCGCTCGTCACCGCGAAACAGTGCCGGGATGTCCGTGCGATACAGGCAATTGTGTTTGTTGCGCAGGTAACCGAGCTGTTTCAACAGCGCCTCGCGGACTTCGGGGGTCAGGCCTTGTTCGGCGTCGTACCAGTCGTGGCGGGCATTGTGCTTGAGGTTGAGCTGCTCGACCGCATCCTTGGCCAATTGCTCGAAGCGTCGCGGGTGGGTGACGTCGTCCAACAGGCGCTTGTGCGCCAGTGCCCAGGCTGGAATCGCCAGATGGTCGCTCATCTCCTGCTGCAAGCGGGTCAATTGCCTGGGCAGCAGATTGAACGATTGCAGAAAGGCTTCGCGCTCTGCACGGCTCATCTGTGGATGCAGCCAGCGCAGCGAGTCGCGCAGCAGATCGGTCAGCGGATTTCCGGTGGTTGTGGGATGTGCCCACTGTGGCGGCATGCCGCTGGCCTGAGCTTCGGCACGAAAGCGCGCGATGTCTTGGCCCTGCAAGCCATATAGCTGCCAAATCTCATGATCGGTCCACTGTTTGAGGTGGGGCGGCGACGCCGCGAATCCCCCCGACGGAGGATCTACCGGAATGAAATTGCCAAATGAATCCCTGAAGGCGAACAGGGGGGCGTCTGTGCGCGCTGCAAAAAGCGGATGCATTTCGTAGTAACCCTGAGCATCCGGCGAACGCCCCGATGGACTGTAACGGCTTTGATTGATGGGCGTTGTCGCGGGGGCGAGCCGTGCTCGCTTCGGCGCTGGATGTTCGGTCAGGCGCCAGGTGGGGCTGTCTGCGTTTTTATACAAAAGCGGTCCGGAGGGCACGCGCTCGGTCAGCAACTTGCTGCGCCATGCGCCGGTTTCATCCACGCCGACGTGAGTGGTTTGCAAAGCGCCCTGATATTCGACGTCGACGAACTTTCTGCCAACGACCCAGCGAAATCCATCGGGGTCAGCGGGCTTCATCCCACGCAGAAAAGCCTCTGACAACCAGTAATCGTTTATTGAAGTGGAATGTTCAGAACGATAAGCGCCGTGTGCCGGTAACTGAAAGATTTCGATCGCCGGAAGTCTCGGGTTTGCATCGGCGAGGGGGCTGCCGGAAGTTGTTGCGTGCAGCGCCTGGTCGTGACCACCGGTCCTTCTCGATATTTCAACGGCGCTGGCATCGATCAAGGGGCGATGTGGTGCCGGTGCGTGCGGATCAGTTTGATGCGGCGTTGTAACAGGCGTCTTGCGGGGTATCTTTGGACTCATGAATAACTCGACAAAGAATGAATTGATAAATGCCTCGGCAGAACTTCAATGCCGGGTCCGGATAAATATTGATTGTTGGCAAGTGCTCAAGCCGGGCGGATTGAATTCACGGATTTTCTATTGCGCGAAATACTTCGCCACCGTGTTCCGGCTGGACTATGTAACGCTAGTTTGGCGTCGATTGGGAATGCGGAAACGTCGGTTTTATAACCAGGAAAGTTAACCGCAGGAGGGGAAGTTTGCGTAGGTAATCAACGCCGCTCTTGTCGGAATATTCCAAAAGAGCGGCGTATAAAAAATCTGGCTTGTGAGTTGTCTGTTTTAGTAGGCGTAACGCAACAATGTATGTGGCAAGTGGCGCAGTACGAAGAAGCCGAACAGAGCAACCATCGATGGCAGGATCAGCCACCAGATCTTGAACGGCATTGCATTAAGGGACGCCTGACGTTGGCTCAACCACAGCATCGCAGCACACACGCAACTGGCGAGCATCGCCCCGGCCAATATGTCGGTTGGCCAGTGCGCGCCCAGATACACCCGCGACAGGGCGATAGAGAGTGCCGGGATGCAGGCAATCAGCAGCCAGGTCAGGCGCATGCGCGGCGGCTGACCGCGCCCGGCCAGCACGCCCAGCGTCAGGAACAGAGCGAACGCGCCAGAAGCGTGGCCGCTGGGCATGCTGTAGGTGGTCAATGGATCGCTGAGCACTTCCGGGCGCACCCGGGCGAAAAAATACTTGGTTCCGGTATTGGCCATTGCGGTGACCAACATGGTGGCGCCCGCGAACATTGCCTGGCGCCACTGCTTGCACAGCACCAGCAGAATGACGAGCAGGGCACTGAACAGCAGCATGTTGCGGAATTCGCCGATCAGGGTCAGCGTCACGGCGATTTCGTCCAGCGCTGGCTGGCGGTGCTCCTGCACCAGGGTCATCACGCCGTTGTCGAGCGCGGTGAGGTATGGATAGCCGATGAACAGACCGATCAGGATCAGCAGGCTCATGCCGCCGATCCAGATCGTCGCGCGACGATGGCGGCGCACGCTGCTGTTGACGCTCAGGCCGACCATTACCGCGATGCTGGCAGCCACGATCCCGGCCTCCAGCCAGAACCCTTCAGGCAATGGCAGGCGGAACGCCGCGCCCGTGGCCCAGCCCGGCAACAGATAAGCCAGGCTCCAGCCAGCAGCGGCCAGCAGGCTGACGGCGAAAAAACGCGGGAAGGGCATGTCGCACATCCCGGCGACCATTGGCAGCATTGGTCGTAGCGGGCCGATGAAACGCCCGACCAGCAAGCTGGCGATGCCATAGCGCTGGAAGTACGACTCGGCGCCGGCCATCCATTCCGGGTGATGGCGCAGGCCCGGCAGGCGGCGGATGTTCTGATGGAAATGCCGCCCCAGGAAGTACGAGATCAAGTCGCCGAGGATGCCGCCGAGAAAGCCCAGCAGCAGCGTTTCGCTCAATGACAGCGCGCCACTGCCGGCCAGTACCGCCACGCCGAACAACAGCACCGTGCCCGGCACGATCAGCCCGGCGATCGCCAGACATTCCACGCACGCAACGATGAACACCGCTGCGGCCAACCATTGCGGATTGGCGCCGAGCCATCCAGTGATGCTATCGAGCCATGGGCCCATACAGAAAAACTCCAGACTATTGATGATTCCGGTAGGAGCTGCCGCAGGCTGCGATCTTTTGATCTTGTTTCTTTAAAGCAGAATCAAAAGATCGCAGCTTGCGGCAGCTCCTACAGGGGTAAGCGTTTACAGAAGGAAATAATCCCGGCCTTCGACCTGACCCCGTCGCAGCGGGTTCCGCGTGCACCATTGCGCATACGCAGCGTCAACGAAGCGATACATCAAGTGTTCATCACGGCCCAGCGGAATGCCCAACCGGGTGGTTTGAATGATCTGCGCGGGTGGCGGTCCCGGGTCCTCGACCAGCAACAGTTCATGATCGAAACGCTTGGCGTCCCACATCGGCACTTTCAAACCCAGCGCCTTGCACAGCAGGGTCTGTCCGGCGCAGAGCTTCTGTGTCGGACGCGGTCGGCCCTGGGCATCGGGATTGTTCAGCAGCATCTGCGCCAGACTCGCCGGACCGCTCACTTCATCGACCCACGGATAGGCGGATTTGATCAGCACCGCATTGCCCGGTCCCTGCGCACTGAAGTTCAGCGAATCACCGCCGCGTGCGTAGTACATATAGATGTGGCCGCCATCCAGAAACAAAGCCTTACGCTTTTCTGTATAGCCGAGCGAGGCGTGGCTGCCTTTTTCCGCGCAGTAATAGGCTTCGGTTTCGATGATTCGCGCACTCAGCCACAGATCGCCGACGCGATGGCGGATGACTTTGCCGAGCAGCGCCTGCGCCAGCACCTGGGCGTCGCGGTCGAAAAAACTGTCCGGCAGGCCCACGGGCAGGCGCGCGGACTCGGGGCAAAGGGGCACGTTGGTCATGATGGGCAAGGTTGATCCAGGCTCAAGAGGTCGTGATGATAACAACGCTGAGCTTAATTACGTCTGAACGCCGGCCAAACGCAGCTCATTTCGACCATCCGCCCGTCACCGCTGTTAGTCCCGGGACGCGGCAGCTATAATCTGCCGCTTTCCTCTTTGCCAAGACCCCAGCAGACCATGACTGAGTCCGTTCTTGACTACATGACCCGATTGGGTCGCGCCGCCCGCGCTGCCTCCAAGGTCATCGGTCGCGCCAGCACCGCGCAGAAAAACCGCGCCTTGCAGGCTGCCGCCAATGCTCTGGACGCTGCGCGCGCCGAGCTGGCCGCCGCCAATGAGCTGGATCTGGCTGCCGGTCGCGCCAACGGTCTGGAGCCGGCGCTGCTGGAGCGTCTGGAACTGACCCCGGCACGCATCGACGGCATGATCGTCGGCTTGCGTCAGGTTGCTGCACTGGCGGATCCGGTCGGTGCGATCCGCGACATGAGCTTCCGTCCGTCGGGTATTCAGGTCGGCAAGATGCGTGTACCGCTGGGCGTGATCGGGATCATCTACGAATCCCGTCCGAACGTGACCATCGATGCCGCCAGTCTGTGCCTGAAGTCCGGCAACGCGACCATCCTGCGCGGTGGCTCCGAGGCAATTCATTCCAATCGCGCGATTGCCGCGTGCATTCAGCGCGGTCTGGCCGAGGCCGAACTGCCCGCCGCCGTGGTGCAAGTGGTCGAAACCACCGACCGTGCCGCCGTCGGCGCGCTGATCAGCATGCCGGAATACGTCGACGTCATCGTGCCCCGTGGCGGTCGTGGCTTGATCGAACGCATCAGCCGCGATGCTCGCGTACCGGTGATCAAGCACCTGGACGGCATCTGCCACGTTTACGTCAGTGAACATGCCGATCTGGCCAAAGCCCAAAGCATCGCCTTCAACGCCAAGACCTACCGTTATGGCATCTGCGGCGCGATGGAAACCCTGCTGGTCGATCAGGCTGTTGCCAGGGATTTCCTGCCTTCGATGGCCGCGCAGTTCCGCGACAAAGGCGTCGAACTGCGTGGTTGCGAGCGCACCCGGGCGATCATCGAAGCGGTCGCGGCCTGCGAAGACGACTGGCACACCGAGTACCTGGCGCCGATTCTGTCGATCCGCGTGGTCGACGGTCTGGAGCAGGCGATCGAACACATCAACCATTATGGCTCCCATCACACCGACTCGATCGTCAGCGAAAACCTCGCCGACACCCGCCGGTTCGTGGCGGAAGTCGACTCGGCCTCGGTGATGATCAACACGCCGACCTGCTTTGCCGATGGATTTGAATACGGATTGGGTGCCGAGATCGGCATTTCTACTGATAAGCTGCACGCCCGCGGCCCTGTCGGGCTTGAGGGGCTGACCTGCGAGAAGTACATCGTGGTCGGCGATGGCCAGTTGCGCGGCCAGGCGACGGTCTGACTTGACCGACCTCGACCTGACAGCGCCGCACACCGGCAGCGAGTCGCGCCCGCAACGCATTGGCGTGCTGGGCGGTACGTTCGACCCGGTGCATATCGGCCATTTGCGTGGCGCGCTGGAAGTTGTCGAAGCGCTGGCGCTGGACGAGTTGCGCCTGATGCCGAACGCGCGGCCGCCACATCGCGGTACGCCGCAGGTGTCGGCGCAGGACCGGCTGGCGATGGTCGAGTGCGCGGTGGCCGGATTGCCGCCGCTGGTGGTGGACGCCCGCGAATTGCAGCGGGACAAACCGTCCTGGACCATCGATACCCTGGAGTCGCTGCGCGCAGAGATGCCCGCCGAGACCCAGGTTTTTCTGCTTTTGGGCTGGGACGCATTTTGCGGCCTGCCCACTTGGCACCGCTGGGAAGAGTTGCTCCAGCATTGCCACATCCTGGTGCTACAGCGCCCGGACGCCGACAGCGAACCGCCGGATGCCTTGCGCAACCTGCTGGCAGCGCGTTCGGTGAGCGACCCGCTGGCCCTGAAAGGGCCGAGCGGACAGATTGCATTCGTCTGGCAGACACCGCTCGCGGTTTCCGCCACCCAGATCCGTCAACTGCTGGCCAGCGGTAAGTCGGTACGTTTCCTGGTGCCCGACGCGGTCCTGGCCTACATCGATGCGCACGGTCTGTACCGTGCGTCGAACTGAACAAGGCGTGCTTCACCGATACGGATCACCGTATCCCCAAGCCGCCGAATACATGAGCAAAACGAGTTACATATGACTGATAAAGATCTACCGAAAGTAAAGCGCAAAGGCACGTTCAAGAGCGCACCACTGCCGGAAGCCGTCAACACCAACGAGCCGCTCAAGGGCGACGAACTGGTCAAGATTGCCGTCGCCGCGCTGGAAGACGTCAAGGCCCAGGATATCCAGATCATCGATGTGCGCGACAAGCAGAGCATCACTGACTACATGATCATCGCCACCGGTACCTCCAATCGCCAGATCAACGCGATGTTGGACAAGGTCCGCGAGGAAGTGAAAAAGCAGGGCGCCAAGCCGCTGGGCGAAGAAGGCAAGGGCGACAGCGATTGGGTACTGCTCGACCTCGATCTGGTGATCGTGCACATGATGACTGCCTCGGCGCGTCAGTTCTACGACCTGGAGCGCCTGTGGGCCGGTGCCGAGCAAAGCCGTGCGGCCGATGCCAAGCACCACAGCCCGGAAAACACCCACGAGCATTTCACCAAGCTCAACAAAGACCAGTTCTAAGGGATTGCTGTGCGACTGCGCCTGATCGCCGTCGGTTCACGCATGCCCAAGTGGGTGGAAGAAGGCTGGCATGAATATGCCAAGCGTCTTCCGTCCGAGCTGGCGCTGGAACTGGTGGAAATTCCGCTCAATACCCGTGGCAAGAATGCCGACGTGGCCCGTTTCATCCGCCAGGAAGGCGAAGCCATGCTGGCCAAGGTCGGGCACAACGAGCGGATCGTCACGCTGGAGGTTCACGGCAAGCCGTGGAGCACCGAGCAACTGGCGGTCGAACTCGATCGCTGGCGCCTGGATTCGCGCACGGTCAACTTCATGGTCGGCGGCCCGGAAGGGCTGGCACCGGAAGTCTGTGCCCGCGCTGACCAGCGCTGGTCGTTGTCGCCGCTGACCTTGCCGCACCCGCTGGTGCGGATCCTGATCGGCGAACAGTTGTACCGTGCCTGGACCGTGTTGTCCGGCCACCCTTACCACAAGTAAGCCTGCCCTCATGTCTCAGCCGATCCGCATCAAGGACCACGAAAAGGACGCCCGTCTGGTGCGCAGCCGTGTCGTGTTCGGTGCGATCGTGATCGTGGCGCTGATCTGTGTGCTGATCGCGCGTCTGTATTACCTGCAGGTGATCCAGTACGAGTACCACTCGACCCTGTCGGAAAACAACCGCGTCCACGTGCAGCCGATTCCGCCGACGCGCGGGCTGATTTTCGATCGCAACGGCGTGGTCGTGGCCGACAACCGGCCGAGCTTCAGCCTGAGCATGACCCGCGAGCGCTCCGGCGACTGGCAACAGGTGCTCGACGTCATCGTCGAGGTGCTGGAGCTGACGCCCGAGGACCGGGTGATCTTCGAGAAACGCATGCGTCAGGGCCGTCGGCCGTTCGAGCCGGTGCCGATCCTGTTCGAGCTGACCGAAGAGCAGATCGCCCGCATTGCGGTGAACCAGTTCCGCCTGCCCGGGGTGGAAGTGGTCGCGCAACTGGTCCGGCATTACCCGCAGGGCGCGCATTTTGCGCATTCGGTGGGCTACATGGGGCGGATCAACGAGAAAGAGCTGAAGTCGCTGGATCCGGTCAACTACAGCGGCACCCACCACATCGGCAAGACCGGCATCGAGCGTTTCTACGAGCCGGAATTGCACGGTCAGGTCGGTTACGAGGAAGTCGAGACCAACGCCCGTGGCCGCGTGTTGCGGGTGCTCAAGCGCACCGATCCGATTCCCGGCAAGGACATCGTCCTGAGCCTCGATATCAAGTTGCAGGAAGCCGCCGAGGCCGCGCTGGGCGGGCGACGTGGCGCGGTGGTGGCGCTCGATCCGAAAACCGGCGAAGTGCTGGCGATGGTCAGTCAGCCGAGTTTCGACCCCAACCTGTTCGTCACCGGCATCAGCTTCAAGGCCTACGCCGAGTTGCGCGATTCCATCGACCGGCCGTTGTTCAACCGCGTGCTGCGCGGTCTGTACCCGCCGGGCTCGACGATCAAACCGGCGGTGGCAATTGCCGGTCTCGACGCCGGCGTAGTCACGGCTTCGAGCCGGGTGTTCGACCCGGGCTATTACATGCTGCCCAACTACGACCACAAGTATCGCAACTGGAATCGCACTGGTGACGGCTTCGTCGACCTCGACACGGCGATCATGCGTTCCAACGACACCTACTTCTATGACCTGGCGCACAAGCTCGGCATCGATCGGCTGTCGACCTATATGAACAAGTTCGGCATCGGCCAGAAGGTCTCGCTGGACATGTTCGAAGAGTCCCCGGGCCTGATGCCGTCACGCGAATGGAAACGGGCGACGCGCAAGCAGGCGTGGTTCCCCGGCGAAACCCTGATTCTCGGGATCGGCCAGGGCTACATGCAGTCGACGCCGCTGCAACTGGCCCAGGCCACGGCGCTGGTGGCCAACAAGGGCATCTGGAACCGTCCGCACCTGGCCAAGTCCCTCGACGGGGTCAAACCGGTGGATGAAAACCCGATGCCGAACATCATCCTGCGCGACCCGTCCGACTGGAACAAGGTCAACCATGGCATGCAGCAGGTGATGCACGGTGCCCGTGGTACCGCGCGCAAAGCGGCGATCGGCGCGCAATACCGCATCGCCGGCAAGTCCGGTACCGCGCAGGTGGTGGCGATCAAGCAGGGCGAGAAATACGACCGCTCCAAGGTCCAGGAACGCCACCGCGACCACGCGTTGTTTGTCGGCTTCGCCCCGGCCGATGATCCGAAAATCGTCGTGTCGGTGATGGTCGAGAACGGTGAGTCTGGTTCCGGCGTTGCCGCGCCCGTGGTGCGCCAGGTCATGGACGCCTGGTTGCTCGACCAGGACGGCCACCTGAAAGCCGAGTACGCCAGCCCTATCACTGCGGAGGCCCCGGCCCGTGATGAATAACTTCGATCGCATGCTCTCCAGCGAGGATGTGATGCGTCGCCGCGCGACGTTGCTGCAAAGACTGCATATCGATGGCCCGCTGTTGATCCTGCTGCTGATACTCGCCGCCGGCAGCCTGTTCGTGCTGTATTCGGCCAGCGGCAAGAGCTGGGATCTGCTCGGCAAGCAGGCCACATCTTTCGGCATCGGTCTGGTGGCAATGATCGTCATCGCCCAGTTCGAACCGCGTTTCATGGCGCGCTGGGTGCCGCTCGGTTACGTGATCGGCGTGATATTGCTGATCGTCGTCGACATCATGGGCCACAACGCCATGGGCGCCACGCGCTGGATCAACATCCCCGGGGTGATCCGCTTCCAGCCCTCGGAATTCATGAAGATCCTGATGCCGGCGACCATCGCCTGGTATCTGTCCAAACGCACCTTGCCGCCGCAGCTCAAGCACGTCGGCATCAGCCTGATGCTGATTGGCGTGCCGTTCATTCTGATCGTGCGCCAGCCGGATCTCGGTACCTCGCTGCTGATTCTCGCCGGTGGCGCCTTCGTCCTGTTCATGGGCGGCTTGCGCTGGCGCTGGATTCTCAGCGTGCTGGCTGCGGCGGTGCCGGTATCCGTGGCGATGTGGTTTTTCGTCATGCACGACTATCAGAAGCAACGGGTCCTGACCTTTCTCGACCCGGAAAGCGATCCGCTCGGCACCGGCTGGAACATCATCCAGTCGAAAGCCGCGATCGGTTCCGGTGGCGTATTCGGCAAAGGCTGGCTGCTCGGCACCCAGTCACACTTGGACTTTCTCCCGGAAAGCCACACCGACTTCATCATTGCCGTGCTTGGCGAAGAGTTCGGTCTGGTGGGGATTTGCGCGCTGCTGCTGATCTATCTGTTGTTGATCGGTCGCGGGCTGGTGATCACCGCTCAGGCGCAAACGCTGTTCGGCAAATTGCTCGCCGGCGCGTTGACCATGACTTTTTTTGTTTACGTTTTCGTCAACATCGGTATGGTCAGTGGCCTGTTACCGGTCGTGGGGGTGCCGTTGCCGTTCATTAGCTACGGAGGAACTTCGCTGGTGACGCTGCTGTCAGCGTTTGGGGTTTTGATGTCGATCCATACCCATCGCAAGTGGATCGCACAGGTTTGAATAAGGTGAAGAGTGCAATGCAAGTAATGCGTGGCTGGGCGACTCGATGCGCGCCGCTGGTTGGCCTGGTGGGCCTGCTGGGGGGCGTGCAGGAAGCGCTGGCCGGCGACTATGAAGGCTCGCCGCAGGTGGCCGAATTCGTCGGCGAAATGACCCGCGACTACGGTTTCGCCGGTGAACAACTGATGGGTGTGTTCCGCGAGGCGCAACGCAAGCAGTCGATTCTCGACGCCATCTCCAGACCCGCCGAACGGGTCAAGCAGTGGAACGAATATCGTCCGATGTTCATCACCGACGCGCGCATCGCCCGTGGTGTCGACTTCTGGCGTCAGCACGAGGCGACCCTGGCCCGTGCCGAGCAGGAATACGGCGTGCCGGCACAAGTGATCGTGTCGATCATCGGCGTCGAGACCTTTTTCGGACGTAATACCGGTAATTTCCGCGTGATCGATGCTTTATCGACCCTCGGCTTCGACTATCCTCCCCGTGCCGAATTTTTCCGCAAGGAACTGCGTGAGTTCCTGCTGCTGGCCCGCGAAGAGCAGGTCGACCCGCTGACCCTGAAAGGCTCGTACGCCGGGGCCATGGGCCTGCCGCAGTTCATGCCGAGCAGCTTTCGCGCCTACGCGGTGGATTTCGACGGTGACGGCCACATCAATATCTGGAACAACCCGGACGATGCCATTGGCAGCGTCGCCAGCTACTTCAAGCGTCACGGCTGGGTCGCCGGCGAACCGGTGGTCAGCCGTGCCGATGTACGCGGCGAGCAGGTTGATGAAGGCCTGACTACTGGTATCGAACCGGTGAAAACGGTCGCAGAGTTGCGGGCGCTGGGCTGGTCAAGTCATGATGCGCTGCGCGATGATATGCCGGTTACCGCATTTCGCCTCGAAGGCGACAACGGCCCTGAATACTGGATGGGCCTGCAGAATTTCTACGCGATCACGCGTTATAACCGCAGCGTGATGTACGCCATGGCCGTACATCAACTGTCTGAACAGCTGGTACAAGCACGGGGCGTCAAGTAATGCAGGCATTGCCTAACAATAAACCCCTGAAGCTGGTGGCTTTCGCTGCGTTGGCAGTCCTGGTCGCCAGTTGCACGACCAGCCGCACGCCGACGCAGAAAACCCCGTCCACCGCTGTCCGCGCCCAACCGGGCCTGGACATCAACCGCGCGCACAAAGACGGCGCGCCGTGGTGGGATGTCGATGTTTCGCGCATCCCGGATGCGACACCGACCCTGCACACCGGCCCGTACAAGGCCAACCCGTACACCGTGCTGGGCAAGACCTACTTTCCGTTGCAGGAATCCAAGACCTACGTGGCTTCGGGCACAGCGTCCTGGTACGGCACCAAGTTCCATGGCCAGAACACCGCCAACGGCGAAGTGTATGACCTGTACGGCATGAGTGCCGCGCACAAGACCTTGCCGCTGCCAAGTTACGTCCGGGTGACCAACCTGGACAACAACAAGACCGTGATCCTGCGCGTCAACGACCGTGGGCCGTTCTACTCCGATCGCATCATCGACTTGTCTTATGCTGCGGCGAAGAAGCTCGGCTATGCCGAAACCGGCACCGCACGGGTCAAGGTCGAAGGCATCGATCCGCAGCAGTGGTGGGCGGCCAAGGGCCGTCCGGCGCCGCTGATGCTCAATGAGCCGCAAGTGGCGCAGAATAGCGCCCCGGTCATCACCGCGTCGGCCGGTACCGTCGAGCAATGGACGCCGCCGCCGCAGCAACACGCCGCGGCCGTGGTGCCCGTGCAGATCGATGCAAAAAAACGCTTCTGCACCAGCGTCTGGCCAGTATCTGCAGGTGGGCGCGTTCGCCAACCCGGACGCTGCCGAGCTGCTGAGGTCGAAGCTCAGCGGGATGGTGAGCGCGCCGGTGTTCATCAGCTCGATCGTGCGCAATCAGCAGACCCTGCACCGGGTACGCCTGGGGCCGATCGGCTCGCCGGGTGAGATCGCCCAGGTGCAGAACAGTGTGCGGCTGGCCAATCTGGGTTCGCCCAGCGTGGTCACCGAGTAACACGTAGACCTTGATTGACGGTTCACTTGCGGTATTCGGGGGGTGAACCAGGTTGTTGGCTCGTCGAAGAACAAAAGCCCGGCAAGGGTGACTGGAGTGAGCAACTGAACACGCGATGGCCCGTTAGAAGGCTGTCTGAATAAGTTTTGCCTTCGGGCAAGTTTCCATTAGCGATTTCGAGAGACGGATGAACATCACCACCTTTGCCAAACGCCTGTGTCTGCTAGTCCCGCTGCTCCTCTCGCCAGCCGCCTTCGCGGCCGAGATGATGCCGTCGCCACCACAACTGGCCGCCAAGGCCTATGTTCTGATGGACGCCAGCAGCGGCAACGTGCTGGTCGAAAACAACGGCGACCAGCGTCTGCCACCGGCCAGCCTGACCAAGCTGATGACCGCGTACATCGCGACCCTGGAAATCCGTCGCGGCCAGATCGGTGAAAACGATCCGGTGACCGTCAGCGAAAACGCCTGGCGCACCGGCGGTTCGCGGATGTTCATCAAGGTCGGTTCGCAGGTGACTGTCAGCGACCTGCTGCACGGCATCATCATCCAGTCCGGTAACGACGCCAGCGTCGCCCTGGCCGAGCACATCGCCGGCAGCGAAGACGCCTTCGCCGATCTGATGAACAAGACCGTCACCGAACTGGGCATGACCAATACCCACTTCATGAACCCGACCGGTCTGCCAAACCCTGAGCACTACTCGTCGGCGCACGACATGGCGATCCTGGCCCGTGCGATCATCCACGAAGACCCGGCTCACTATGCGATCTACTCGCAGAAAGAGTTCTTCTGGAACGGCATCAAGCAGCCTAACCGCAACCTGCTGCTGTGGCGCGACAAGACCGTTGACGGTCTGAAAACCGGCCACACCGATGAAGCCGGCTACTGCATGGTGTCCTCGGCGGTACGTGACGGCCAGCGCCTGATCGCCGTGGTGTTCGGCACCAACAGCGAAGTGGCTCGCGCCGCTGAAACCCAGAAGTTGCTGACCTATGGTTTCCGCTTCTTCGAAACCCAGACCTTCTACCAGAAGGGCACTGAACTGGCGCAGGCGCCGGTATGGAAAGGCACCACCAGCCAGGTCAAGGCCGGTCTGGCGCAAGACCTGACCATGACTCTGCCAAAAGGCCAGCTGAAGAAGCTCGCTGCCAGCATGACCATGAACCCGCAACTGGTTGCGCCAATCGCCAAGGGCGACGTGATCGGTAAAGTCGAAGTCAAACTGGAAGACAAGGTGGTGCACAGCGCTGACCTGATCGCTCTGGACGGCGTCGAGGAGGGTGGTATCTTCCGCCGCATGTGGGATAGCATCCGTCTATTCTTCTACGGCTTGTTCAACTGATTTTGTGTTGACCTGCATGGCCCCGCCCCGATCCGGTGCGGGGCCATGTGCGTTACCACGGCTTGCGCTATAGAGGCCGTTACGCCATGACCGATACCGAAGTAAAGGCGCCAAAGATCGAATTTCCCCAGACCGATTATCCGATCAAGGTGATCAGTGATACGGGTGTTGGCAACAAGGACAAGATCATCGCGATCGTCCTGAAACACGCGACCATCAATGATGAGCGCATCGACGAGCGTCAAAGCAGCAACGGCAAATACACCACCATCCAGTTGCACATCGTCGCCACCGACCAGGATCAGCTGTACAACATCAACAGCGAACTGCGGGCTTCCGGCATCGTGCACATGGTGTTGTGATGCACGGCACGCTGGGCTTTCGCGAACTGGGCCAGATGCCTTACGAGCCGGTCTGGCATGCCATGCAGCGCTTTACCAACGAACGCGGCAATGCTGCAGCCGACGAGATCTGGCTCGTCGAACACCCGCCGGTGTTCACCCAGGGCCAGGCCGGCAAGGCCGAGCATCTGTTGCTGCCGGGAGATATTCCGGTGGTGCAGGTCGATCGTGGCGGCCAAGTGACTTATCATGGCCCCGGGCAACTGGTGGCCTATCTGTTACTGGATGTGCGCAAGCTGGGTTTCGGCGTGCGCGATCTGGTCAGCCGCATGGAAGCCTGCCTCATCGAACTGCTGGCCAGCTACGGCGTTAGCGCCGCCGCCAAGCCAGATGCTCCCGGCGTGTACGTCGATGGAGCGAAAATCGCTTCTCTGGGTTTGCGCATTCGCCACGGTTGTTCCTTTCATGGCCTGGCCCTGAACGTGGATATGAACCTGGAACCGTTTCGACGGATTAATCCCTGCGGCTACGCCGGGCTGGCCATGACCCAGCTGAGCGATCACGCAGGATCGATTGAATTTGCCGAGGTAAGTGCCCGGCTGCGCGCGCAGCTCGTCAAACACCTCGACTATGCTGAGCAGACGACCCTTACGGGCGGAATCGACTGATATGACTACTGATGCAGTGCAAACCATGATCCCGACGCTCGACGTGACCGAGCGCCCGGCCCCGCGTCCCAAGGTTGAAGCCGGCGTCAAGCTGCGCGGCGCCGAGAAGGTTGCACGCATCCCGGTCAAGATCATCCCGACTACCGAACTGCCGAAGAAACCCGACTGGATCCGCGTGCGCATCCCGGTTTCGCCGGAAGTCGACCGCATCAAGAGCCTGCTGCGCAAGCACAAGCTGCACAGTGTCTGCGAAGAAGCGTCCTGCCCGAACCTCGGCGAATGCTTCTCCGGCGGTACTGCGACCTTCATGATCATGGGCGACATCTGCACCCGTCGTTGCCCGTTCTGCGACGTTGGCCACGGTCGTCCGAAGCCACTGGACGTCAACGAGCCGGAAAGCCTGGCCATCGCCATCGCCGACCTCAAGCTCAAGTACGTGGTGATCACTTCGGTGGACCGCGACGACCTGCGTGATGGCGGTGCCCAGCACTTCGCCGACTGCATCCGCGAAATCCGCAAGCTGTCGCCGAACGTGCAGCTCGAGACCCTGGTCCCGGACTACCGTGGGCGCATGGACATCGCCTTGGAAATCACCGCCGCCGAGCCGCCGGATGTGTTCAACCACAACCTGGAAACCGTGCCGCGCCTGTACAAGGCTGCGCGTCCGGGTTCGGACTATCAGTGGTCGCTGACCCTGCTGCAACGCTTCAAGCAGATGATGCCGCATATCCCGACCAAATCGGGCCTGATGCTGGGTCTGGGCGAGACTGACGAGGAAGTCATCGAAGTCATGAAGCGCATGCGCGAACACGACATCGACATGCTGACCCTCGGTCAATACCTGCAACCGTCGCGCAGCCACTTGCCGGTGCAGCGTTTCGTGCACCCGGACACCTTCGCCTGGTTCGCCGAAGAAGGTTACAAGATGGGCTTCAAGAACGTTGCGTCTGGCCCGCTGGTACGTTCCTCGTACCACGCCGACGAGCAGGCGAAGCTGGTCAAGGCCGAGCTGCTGGGTTCCTGATTCACTGCTGATGTAAAAATGCCCGCCGAGGACGGTTCCTCGGCGGGCATTTTTTTGCCTGAGACAAGGGGCTTTTGTTTGCCTCTTGAGCTGTCTACTGTGTGTGCATGACTTTACCGCTGGAGCCCAAGGATGACCGTTCGACCGAGCCACACCCTCGTTGCCCACCGAGCCGTACCGGCGCTGCCCTCCGAAGGGACGATCGGCGTCATCGCGCCTGCCGGCCCCGGCGCCCTCGACACTGAAAAAGCGCTGCAATGGATGCGCGCGCGCGGCTATGGGCTGAAGGTGTTTCCCGGTGTCTATGAGAAGGACGGCTATCTGGCGGGCAGTGACGACGTACGCCTGCGCGATCTGCACGCGGCATTCGCTGACCCTGAAGTCGACGCGATCATTTGCCTGCGCGGCGGCTACGGCACGCCGCGCCTGCTGGACCGAATCGATTACGACCTGCTCAGCCGGCACGCCAAACCCTTTATCGGCTACAGCGATATCACCGCGCTGCACCTGGCCATCAGTCGCTACGCCGGGTTTGTGACCTTTCACGGGCCGCTGCTCAATGCCGACCTGCTGGGCGACAAGGAACCGCCTACCGTCACCTCATTCTTCGCCATGCTGCGCGGGCAAATGAAGTCAGGGAGTGTGCTCAGCCATCCGGCGGCTTATCCGTTATCAACCGTCGAACCGGGCATCGCTCACGGGCGGTTGCTTGGCGGCAATCTGGCGATGATTGCTGCAACCCTCGGCACGCCCTACGAGATTGATGTCGAAGGGGTGATTCTGTTTATCGAAGACATCAACGAGCCGCTGTATCGGATTGATCGGTTGCTGACCCAGATGCGTCTGGCCGGCAAGCTGGCCAGACTGCGCGGTGTGCTGGTCGGTGATATCGCCGGAGTGGAGGTCAACGCGCTGAATCGCCTGCTCAAGCAAACCTTTGAGCCGTTGCGGATTCCGGTGCTGTCGGGCTGGCGCAGTGGTCATTGCGACCCGAACCTGACGCTGCCGTTGGGCGCGCTGGTGCGCCTGGATGCAGGGAAGCAGGAGTTGCTGCTGGAGCAGGATGTGGTCATCCGATAATTCGGGAGGCAAAAGATCGCAGCCTTCGGCAGCTCCTACATGGGATTGATGATCGTCCTGTAGGAGCTGCCGAAGGCTGCGATCTTTTGATTTGCTCTATTGGTTGCGCAGGCTCTCAAGCAACTTGTGCGTCGGATAACCATCCGCCGGCCAGC
Organism: Pseudomonas sp. S2_C11; assembly: GCF_054668395.1. Lineage (NCBI taxonomy): Bacteria > Pseudomonadati > Pseudomonadota > Gammaproteobacteria > Pseudomonadales > Pseudomonadaceae > Pseudomonas > Pseudomonas sp. S2_C11. Next base: position 269,446 of record NZ_CP162765.1, read on the forward strand.
CCAGCGCCTGCTGGGCACTGCGAATCGCTTTGCGCGTATTGGCGCCGATAATCCCGTCCGCCGTGCCAGCGTCGTAATTACGCGCGCTCAATAGCGTCTGCAGTTCGATGCGTTCGGTGCGGCTTAGCGGCAGATCATCTTTGGGCCAACTGCCATTGATCAGGCCCGCTCCTTCGAAACGCTCGGACAACAGGCTCACCGCCAGCGCATACGACGACGAATTGTTGTACTTGAGAATCGCCCGGAAGTTGTCGAGGATCAGGAACGCCGGGCCGCGATAACCGGCTGGCAGCAGCAGGGCAGCGGACAGTTGTTCGGAACCGGCTGGCACCTGCGCACCATTGGGCAGGTTTACACCCAGTTGCCGCCATTCGGCGACGCTTTTGCGAATCGCGCCATCGGCCAGGGTGTAGTTGAAGCCGCTCGGCAATTGCACTTCGAAACCCCACGGCTGGCCACGCTGCCAGCCCGAGCTTTGCAGGTAATGGGCGGTCGAGGCCAGCGCATCGGCCGGGCTGCCCCAGATGTCGCGGCGGCCGTCACCGTCAAAGTCCACGGCGTGGGTGTTGTAAGTGGTCGGAATGAACTGGGTCTGGCCCATCGCGCCGGCCCAGGAACCGAGCATCTTCTCCGGGGTGATATCGCCCTGTTGCAGAATCTGCAGGGCGGCGATCAGTTGCGCGTGAGCAAAGCCCGGACGACGCCCCTCGTAGGCGAGTGTGGCCAGCGAATTGATCACCGACTTGCTGCCCTGGAACTGGCCGAAATTGCTTTCCATGCCCCACACCGACACCAGCGCCTGGCGATCAACGCCATAACGCTGCTCGATGCTTTGCAGAATGTCGGCGTACTGATTGATCAGCGCCTGGCCCTTGCGGACGCGCAGTGGCGACAGCGCACCGTCGAGGTATTCCCACACCGGGCGGGAAAACTCCGGCTGACTGCGATCGGCGCGAATCACGCTGGCGTCGAAGCTGATATTGGCAAATGCCTGATCGAACAGCTCGGGGCGAATCCCGGCGGCGAGGGCGTCCTTGCGGAAACCCGCCTGCCATTCGGCAAAGGTCTGGGTCGGTTGAATATCGAGCGGGTCGGCGGACGGCACTACCGGCGGAATGATCGCTGGGGCCGTGGTGACCGGGGCGGCTTGAAGCGGTTGTGCATCGGCGGCGGTGGGTTTTTCCGCGCAGGCGACAAGCAGAATGAAGCTGGAGGCAGCGATCAATTGGCGCACGGGCCAACGACGGGAAAGACTTGGGGGCATGCACAGTTCCAGGGGAAACGAATCAGGTGCAGACCTTAACATGAGCGAGGGGTAGTGCGCTTCAGGCAGCCAGAAAGTAAAAAGCCTCCCGGTTGTCAGACCGGAAGGCTTCGCGGCGGTAGCTGCCTTTGCCCTTGGCTGGTCGTTCCTGGCGGCTGCGGAACAATGGCTGGGCGACGATGGATTTGGCCTTGTTGGGGCCATGCTTTGCTGGCTTTTTGCTCATGAGGGTTCTCTCGGCGTGGTGGGTTTTGCGCCGGGAATAATCTGCCGATGTGGCGCATCTGTCCAGTAGCTCATGCGTAGGAATATTCTGGCGCTTTCGCGAGCAGGCTCGCTCCCACATTGGTACGCGGTCAGCTGTGGGAGCGAGCCTGCTCGCGAATGGACGCTACGCGGTCGACTGCCTTATTCGGCAGGCAAAGACAGTCGCTGGCCAGCCATCAACAGCGCCAACCGACTCAGGCTCATCCACGGTGAACCCGCCGCCTGGCCCTTGATCTGCGCATCGATGCGCTGCGCTTCAAGTAGTAACTGCGCCCAGCGTTGCGCCGAGTAACGTTGCAGCGCCTTGCTCATCAGCGGCTTGCGCTTGTCCCAGACCGGCGGTTTCGACTGGCTGAAGCATTTGTCCAGTGGCGTGCCCTGGCTGTATTGCAGGGAGATGTTGGCCAGCAGGCGCAACTCCCGCGCCAATGCCCAGAGGATCACCGGCGGTTCGACGCCTTCACCGCGCAGGCCTTCAAGCATGCGCAACGCGTGCGCCGGTTCGCCGTTGAGTACCGCGTCGGTCAGGCCGAACACGTCAAACCGGGCACTGTCGGCCACGGCGGCCTGCACGGTTTCGACGGTGATCTGCCCACCTTCGGCCATCAACTTGAGCTTTTCGATTTCCTGGGCGGCGGCGAGCAGGTTGCCTTCGACACGCGCGGCAATCAATTCGACCGCGTCCTGACTGGCCGACAGGCCTGCCTGGGACAGGCGCTGACGAATCCAGCTCGGCAGCTGATTGGCATCCACCGGCCAGATCTGCACGAACTGGGTTTGCTGGCCTTCGACCAGTGCCTTGCCCCACTTGGTTTTCTGCGCGCTGCCATCGAGCTTCGGCAAGCTGATCAGCAGAACCGTGTCTTCCGCAGGACGCGAGCAGTATTCGATCAGCGCGGCGGCGCCTTTATCGCCAGGCTTACCGGACGGCAGGCGCAGTTCCAACAGGCGTTTTTCGGCGAACAGCGACATGCTTGCGCCGGCCTGCAGCAACGTACCCCAATCGAAATTGGCGTCGGCGGCGAAGACCTGACGTTCGTCGAAACCTTGCTGGCGAGCAGCGGTGCGGATGGCGTCGGCGGCTTCCTGACACAGCAACGGATCATCGCCGCTGATGATGTAGACCGGCGCAAGTGCGCCTTGCAGGTGTTTGCCGAGTTGCGCGGGAGCGAGCTTCATAAGGAAGGGCGAGCGGGGCGCCTGAGCGCCCCGGCCGTCTTACTGCTGCGGGATTTCGAGCGGCGACTGACGCGGAGTTTCCGCCTCAGCCTTCTGCGCCGCTTCCAGCGCATCGGCTTCAGCCTTGGCGCGGTCGTTGGCGGTTTGCTGCAGTTGCTGCAACTGGCCCGGGGTCAGCTGCGACAGGCGCAGCATCATGCGCTGCACCAGCTCGCGACGGATTTCATGACGGGCGTCGTTGGCTTCCTGATCGGAGCCGACGAGGTTGTTGCCGTCGTGAATGAACACCTTCTGCACTTCGAGCTTATCGCTAAGCAGGGACAGGTCTTTGTCGCCGCGGATGTCATAGCTCAGCACAGTGTTGACCTGATACTCGCCTGTGCGCCCGGCACCGGCATAGCTGAGGATGCGCTGGCTTTCCTGCTCGTCAGCCAGATACAGCTTGTACGGCGCGCCGCTGTAAACCTTGACGCCGCTGGACTCCAGCGTCTGACGCAGCTGTCTTACGGTTTCGCCATAAGCGTTACGCGCGCTCAGGTCGATTTCCTTGATCGACAGTTCGTTGGTGCCGGTACCACGCAACTGGAAACCGCAGGCGCTCAGCAGAACGGCGAGGCCCATCACCAGCAGATTGCGTTTGATCATTGTGTTGCTCCCCTTGAAACCAGGTGAGCCGACTCTGCGGCCCGAAAGGTTTTACTGGGTGCCAGGCGAGCCCGGCACCCGATCCAATTTAGCTGGCGACGATGTTGACCAGTTTGCCCGGCACCACGATCACTTTGCGAATGGTCAGGCCATCGACGAAACGCAGCACGTTCTCGTTGATGCGCGCGGCGGCTTCGATCTCTTCGCGAGTGGCACTGGCCGGCATTTCGATCTGCCCGCGCAGCTTGCCGTTGACCTGAATGACCAGGGTCAGGTTGTCCTGCACCAAGGCACTTTCGTCCACGGCCGGCCAGCCTGCATCGATCACCGCATCGGCGTGACCCAACTGCTTCCACAGTTCATGGCTGATGTGCGGGGTGATCGGCGCCAGCAGCAGGGTCACCGCTTCCAGACCTTCGTGCAGCAGCGCGCGGTCCTGTTCGGTGCCTTGGGCGGCTTTTTCCAGCACGTTCATCAGCGTCATTACCTGGGCGATGGCGGTGTTGAATTTGTGGTTCTGGCCGACGTCATGGCTGGCCTGCTTGATCGCCAGGTGAATCGCACGACGCACGGTTTTCTGCTCGTCGCTCAGCGCGGCGATATCCAGTTTGCCCGGCAGGCCTTGGGTAACGTGCGCTTGCGCCAGGCGCCAGACACGCTTGAGGAAACGGTGCGAACCTTCAACGCCGGAATCGGACCATTCCGCGCTCATGTCAGGCGGCGAGGCGAACATCATGAACAGACGGCAGGTGTCGGCACCGAACTGGTCGATCATCGACTGCGGGTCGACGCCGTTGTTCTTCGACTTGGCCATCTTCTCGGTACCGCCGATTTCCACCGGCAGGCCGTCGGATTTCAGCTTGGCGCTAATCACCTTGGCTTTGCTGTCACGCTCCAGTTCCACGTCTGCCGGGTTGAACCAGGTGTAAGCGCCATTGGCTTCGCGACGATAGTAAGTCTCGGCGATCACCATGCCCTGGGTCAGCAGGTTCTTGAACGGCTCATTGGAGCTGACCAGACCTTCGTCACGCATCAGCTTGTGGAAGAAGCGCGCGTAAAGCAGGTGGAGAATGGCGTGTTCGATACCACCGATGTACTGATCCACCGGCAGCCAGTGATCGGCTGCGGATTTTTCTACCAGGCCACCTTCAAAATGCGGCGAGGCGTAACGGGCGTAGTACCACGACGACTCGACGAAGGTGTCCATCGTGTCGGTTTCACGCTTGGCCGGCGCGCCGCATTTCGGGCAGCTGCATTCGTAGAACTCAGGCATGCGCGCCAGCGGCGAACCGGCGCCGTCCGGCACCACGTCTTCCGGCAACACGACCGGCAGTTGATCTTCCGGCACCGGCACGTCGCCGCACGCGGCGCAATGGATGATCGGGATCGGGCAGCCCCAGTAGCGCTGGCGGCTGATGCCCCAGTCGCGCAGGCGGAACTGGGTGCGCGAGGCGCCCAGTTGTTTCTTGATCAGGGCCACTTCCATGGCGTCGAACGCGCCGGCGAAGTCGAGGCCGTCAAAGTCGCCGGAGTTGATCAGCGTGCCGTGCTCGCCATAGGCGTCCTGCCACGGCGCCGGGTTGGTGTCACCGGAGCTGGTGCGTACCACCGATTTCACCGGCAGGTTGTACTTGTGCGCGAACTCGAAATCGCGCTCGTCGTGCGCCGGAACCGCCATGACTGCGCCGTCGCCGTAATGCATCAGCACGTAGTTGGCGACCCACACCGGGAGCTTTTCGCCGGTCAGCGGGTGCTCGACGAACAGGCCGGTCGGCAGGCCTTTCTTTTCCTGGGTGGCGACATCGGCTTCAGCGACGCTGCCGCCCTTGCATTCAGCGATGAACGCTTGCAGCTCAGGATTGTTCTGCGCGGCCAGGGTGGCCAGCGGGTGCTCGGCAGCGACGGCGACGTAGGTCGCGCCCATCAGGGTGTCCGGACGGGTGGTGAAGACTTTCAGGGTGCCGGCTTCGCCGATCGAATCGACGTTGTACGGGAACTGCACTTCCATGCCACGGGACTTGCCGATCCAGTTGCGCTGCATGGTCTTGACCTGTTCCGGCCAGCCAGTCAGTTCGTCGAGACTTTCCAGCAGCTCGTCGGCGTAAGCGGTGATCTTGAAGTAGTACATCGGGATTTCGCGCTTTTCGATCAGCGCCCCGGAGCGCCAGCCACGGCCGTCGATGACTTGCTCGTTGGCCAGAACGGTCTGGTCGACCGGGTCCCAGTTCACGGTGCCGTTCTTGCGGTAGATCACGCCTTTTTCGAACAGGCGCGTGAACAGCCATTGTTCCCAGCGGTAGTAGTCCGGCTTGCAGGTGGTCACTTCACGGGACCAGTCCACCGCGAGGCCGAGGCTGCGCAGCTGCGACTTCATGTAGGCGATGTTCTCGTAGGTCCACTTGGCGGGCGCTACGTTGTTTTTCATTGCGGCGTTTTCCGCCGGCATGCCGAACGCATCCCAACCCATTGGCTGCAGAACATTCTTGCCCTGCATGCGCTGGTAGCGCGAGATCACGTCGCCAATGGTGTAGTTGCGCACGTGGCCCATGTGCAGCTTGCCGCTGGGGTAAGGGAACATCGACAGGCAGTAGTAGGTTTCCTTGCCTGGCTGTTCACTGACTTCAAAGGACTTTTGCTCATCCCAGAACGACTGGGCGGCGGCTTCGATCTCACGTGGCTGATATTGTTCGTGCATGGCTACTTTTGTACTGGATAGGGGTGGCCTAATCCTCTTCGACGGCGGCATCCGGGATGGCCCGGGTGCGCTGGAAGTGGAATGACAGGAAGCGCCGTAGCATACATGACCGCGCTTGGCCGAGGGAAACCCTGATTACAGCTGTTTGCCCGACCTTTTGGACGACGAGGGCCGTTGGTCGCGGCGTGTAGCCGGTTCGTGCAGCGAAGCTAAGCTCTAATTGGGGAGTGAGTCTTATCTTCAATGAGGTGAGGGATGGTGGAGCAACGGAAAAAGAACGTAACGAAACCCGAGTTGTACGAAAGGTTGATCGATCGTCTGGGCATGGCGCTGGACGCCGTGAAAACCGCTGACCGGCTGCGCGACGAGCGCCCCCTGGAACTGGAATTGCGTGGCTTGAGCCCCGCCGAGTTCAAACTGGTCAAGGCCTATCTGGATCGCAGTGAACGTGAAACGCAGGGATGCCTGTCTCAAGCAGTGAAGCAGCTCGATGCAGCACATTCGGCCAAGGTCATCTGGCTCAAGGACAAGGCGCCGCGCAGAGACACCGGCAAGGTGCGCTCTGTACAGGCCAAGTAAGCGCATGGCAGGTCATGAAACGGATCTTTTGCAACCGGATCCGGCCTACTGGTTGTAACTCGTAATCAACACTCTTAGGCTTCGGGCATCTTTGGAGATGCCCGATGCCCTTTCGCTATTTCATCAAACAACTTTTATTGCCGCCCGGCATTCTTTTGCTGCTGTTGCTGGTCGCCTGGTGGCTGCGCCGCTCGCGGCCACGCCTGGCTGGCGTGTGTTTTGCCGTCGGTTTTGGTGGCCTGCTGCTGATGAGCCTGCCGGTGGTCGTGCAGTGGAGCGCCAAGGCGCTGGAGCGTGAGCCGCCGCTGGCGCGGTCAGAGTGGACGACCCTGGCGCAACGTGCCGATGCGATTGTGGTGCTGGGCTCGGGACGCGAGCGCGGTGACATCGCCTGGGGCGAAGACCAGCCGACCGGCATCGGACTGGAGCGGCAGCGTTACGCGGCGCGCCTGGCCAAGGCCTCGGGCCTGCCGATTCTGACCAGCGGCGGCCTGCACTACGGCACGCCGCCGACCGAAGCGAAATTGATGGCAGATTCGTTGCGTGATGATTTCGACGTAACGGTACGCTGGCAGGAAGGCGAGAGTCGCACCACATGGGAGAACGCGAAGATGACGGCAGATATCCTCTTGCCGCAAGGGATCAAGCGGGTCGTCGTGGTGACGCAGGCGTGGCATATGCCGCGTGCAGTGTGGAGCTTTGAGCAGGCCGGATTCGAAGTGGTGCCGGCACCGGTGGGTTTCCTCGGTACGGATAACGCCCGGCCGTTTGGCGGCTGGTTGCCGGAATTCAAGTCGATCTGGCAGAGCGGGCAATTGCTCAATGAAGCGGTGGGGCAGGTGGGGTACTCGTTGTTTTACCGCTGAAGATCATTGTGGCGAGGGGATTTATCCCCGATGGGGCGCGTAGCGGCCTCTCTCTTACCTTCAGAAGAGGGGACTGCTGCGCACTCCAGCGGGGATAAATCCCCTCGCCACATTTCTCAGAGGGTCTTCGACATCCGGCTCGCCATCAGCGCCCAGCCAAACAGCAGCAGGCACAACGCGATCAACGGCCACGAGCGCCATTGCAGATACGGCGTCAGGTCGTGCATCGGTACCACTTCGCCGTACAGCACGCCTTGTTCGAACTGCGGAATCTGTTCGGTGATCTGCCCGAACGGGTTGATCAGGCCAGTAACGCCGTTGTTGGTCGCGCGGATCATCCAGCGTCCGGCTTCCAGCGCGCGCATCTGCGCCATCTGCAGATGTTGCAGCGGGCCGATGGACGTGCCGAACCAGGTGTCGTTGCTGATCGTCAGCAGCAGGTCGCTGCGTGCCGACAGGCCGGCGGCGAATTCCGGATAGACCACCTCGTAGCAGATGAACGGTGCAATCTGGTAACCCTTGGCTTGCAAGAGCGCTTGATCCGACGGGCCGCGAGCGAAGTCCGACATCGGCAGGTCGAAGAACGCGATCAAGCCGCGCAACACGTCCTGCAACGGCACGTACTCGCCGAACGGCACCAGTTTCTGCTTCAGGTAAGTACCGTCGCCTTCGCCGACCACGGTGATGCCGTTGAAGAAGCGCCGCTCGTGATGCACGGTCTGGCGGATCGGCACACCGGTGATCAACGCTGATTTACGCTCGGCGGCGAAGTTGCCCATCATCGTCAGGTAGCCCTCGGCGGACTCCTTCAACACCGGCACGGCGGTTTCCGGCCAGATCAGCAGATCGACCGGTTTGGAGCGGAAGCTCAGATCACGGTACAGCGCCAGTTGCGCGTTGAGTTCGGCCGGGTCCCATTTCATGCTTTGCGCGACATTGCCCTGAATCGCGGCGACCGTCAGCGGTGCGCCGGACGGGCTGGTCCACGCGTGGCCTTTGAGGGCGATGCCTGCTACCCAAGGCCCCGCCAGAAGTACCACACCGGCCGCGATAAAACCCTTGCGGCGCGCCTGCAACAATCGCGGCGCGTTGTAGATCAGCGCTGCGGTCAGTGCCAGAACAAACGAGACCAGCCACATCCCGCCCACCGGCGCGAGCCCGGCCAGCGGGCCGTCGAGCTGGCTGTAACCGGAATAAAGCCATGGGAAACCGGTGAGGAACCAGCCGCGAAAGGCTTCCTGGCCGACCCACAACGCCGCAAACGCCAAGGCATCCGCCAACGGTGCTTCGTTACGCCGCAACCAGCGTGCCCACAGCCACGCGGGCAGGGCGAAGAACCAGGCAATCGCCGCGGTGAACAGCAGCATCAGGAACCCGGCGAGCAACACCGAAGCGCCACCAAAGTGGTGGATGCTGTAATAGATCCAACTGGTGCCGGCACCGAACAGGCCGAAGCCGAAGCACCAGCCACGGCCGAGCGCCTGACGCGGGCTCAGCTCACGCAAACCGGCATAGAACAGACCAACCGCCAGCAATGCCAGCGGCCAGATGTCGAACGGTGCGAGAGCGAATGTGGTGATTGCACCGGCCGCCACGGCCAGCAGGTTACCGGGCCAGCCGGGGCGGGTTGTCCAGCGCATTTCAGTCCTTAGAATTAACGAGCGATAGGCGTCAGTCGCAGCAAGTGAATCCGACGGCTGTCGGCGTTCAGGATGCGGAAACGATAAGCGCCGATTTCAGTGGTTTCGTTGCGTTTTGGCAAGTGCCCGAACGCGCTCATCACCAGGCCGCCGACGGTGTCGAATTCGTCGTCGGAGAACTCGCTGTCGAAGAACTCATTGAAGTTCTCGATCGGCGTCAGCGCCTTGATCAGGAAATCACCGCTGGGCAGCGGCTTGATGTAGCTGTCTTCTTCGACGTCGTGCTCGTCCTCGATGTCGCCGACGATCTGCTCAAGCACGTCTTCGATGGTCACCAGACCGGCCACACCGCCGTATTCGTCGATGACGATGGCCATGTGGTTGTGGTTGGCGCGAAACTCACGCAGCAACACGTTCAGACGCTTGGACTCCGGCACGAAGGTGGCCGGGCGCAGCAGGTCCTTGATGTTGAAGCTGTCGCCGTTCTCCTTGAGGATCAGCGGCAGCAGATCCTTGGCCAGCAGTACGCCCATCACGTCGTCATGGCTTTCGCCGATGACCGGATAGCGCGAGTGGGCCGAGTCGACCACGGCAGGGAGGAATTCGCGGGGTGTCTGGGTCGCCTTGATGCTGACCATCTGCGAGCGCGGCACCATGATGTCGCGCACTTGCAGGTCAGCCACCTGGATGGCGCCTTCGACGATGGCCAGCGCTTCGCTGTCCAGCAGTTTGTTCTGATGTGCATCACGCAGCAGCTCAAGGAGCTCCTGACGGTTCTTCGGCTCGTGGGCAAAAGCCTGGGTCAGCTTACCCAGCCATGACTTCTGCCCGTTGCTCGATCGATCTTCGCTCATAGCGATTACTCTGAATCCTTTGTTGTAACGATGGGGGAGTGTTCGGTTTCGTCGTCCGCGTACGGATCGGGATAGCCCAGTTCAGCAAGCAACTCGCGTTCCAGCGCTTCCATTTCTTCGGCTTCGTCGTCATCTATATGGTCGTAACCCAGCAGATGCAAGCAGCCGTGAATGACCAGATGTGCCCAGTGGGCCTTTAGTTCCTTGCCCTGCTCGGCGGCTTCGCGTTCGACCACGGCCACGCAGATGACCAGATCGCCGAGCAGCGGGATATCGAGAAACTCGTCAGGCACTTCCGCCGGGAACGACAACACGTTGGTCGCGTAGTCCTTGTGGCGCCAGGTGTGATTGAGCTCGCGGCCTTCTTCCTCGTCGACCAGACGAATGGTCATTTCCGAATCAGCGCTGCGCTGGCGCAGGGCCAGTTCGCACCACTGGCGGAACTCGGCTTCACTCGGCGCGCTGGCCTCGGTGGCGATTTGCAGATCCAGCTCAAGCATCGCGCGAGGCTTCCTTCGCGGCTTCGGCACGGGTTTCGAAGCGCTCGTAGGCCTCGACAATCCGCTGCACCAACGGGTGGCGCACGACGTCTTTGGGCTGGAAGTGGGTGAAGCTGATGCCCGGCACGTCTTTGAGCACTTCGATCACATGGTGCAGGCCGGACTTGGTGCCGCGCGGCAGGTCGACCTGGGTGATGTCGCCGGTGATCACGGCGGTGGAGCCGAAGCCGATGCGCGTGAGGAACATCTTCATCTGCTCGACGGTGGTGTTCTGGCTTTCGTCGAGAATGATGAAGCTGTTGTTCAGCGTACGACCGCGCATGTAGGCCAGCGGCGCGACTTCGATCACCTGTTTCTCGATCAGCTTGGCGACGTATTCGAAACCGAGCATTTCGTACAGCGCGTCGTAGAGCGGGCGCAGGTACGGGTCGATCTTCTGCGACAGGTCGCCGGGCAGGAAGCCGAGTTTTTCCCCTGCTTCTACCGCCGGACGCACCAGCAGGATGCGGCGGATCTGCTCGCGCTCCAGCGCATCTACCGCGCAGGCCACGGCCAGATAGGTCTTGCCGGTACCGGCCGGGCCGATGCCGAAGTTGATGTCGTTGCCGAGGATTTCCTTCACGTAGCGTTGCTGATTCAAGCCGCGCGGGCGAATCATGCCTTTCTTGGTGCGCAGGGCGACGGTCGCTTCGGCAGGGGCCGGGTTGTCGATATCTGCTGATTCCTGAATGAACAGGTGCACCAGGTCTGGCGACAGCTCGGTACCCTTGGTTTCCCGGTACAGGCGGCGCAGCAGGTTTTCCGCGGACGTGGTGAGTTTTGGATCGCCTATCAACTCGAACTGGTTTCCGCGATTGCGGATCTCGATGGCCAGGCGCTGTTCGATCAAGCGCAAATGCTCGTCGAATTGCCCGCACAGATTGGCGAAGCGGCGAGCCTCAAAAGGCTCGAGGAGAAAACGATGTGGTTCGATGGGTGCGTTCAAGGTCGTATTTAGCCGCCCTGGGGCAATTAGGATGAAATCAAGGATAACGCCAGTGGCCTGGGTGCGAAAGCTCTTAAATATCGACGCTGCTTTCGAACCCATTCTCTGTGGCTGGCGGGGTCATTTGTGGTGAGGGGATTTATCCCCGATGGGGCGCGAAGCGGCCCTGAAACCATTATCAGAGGTGTATCAGATCACCCGGATTGCAGGTTTTGGGTCGGCTGCGCCAACCATCGGGGATAAATCCCCTCACCACAGAAGCCCCATCCACAATGCGATGGTGTTATTGAACCAGCGAGCCACGCAGCGAGTGCGGTTGCGCGGCGTCGATGTGCACATCGGCGAACTGGCCGATCAGGGTGGGATTGTCGCAGCGGAAGTTGACGATACGATTATTCTCGGTGCGGCCCTGGAGCTCGCCTGGGTCTTTCTTCGAATAATCGGTCACCAGAATGCGCTGGATCGAGCCGACCATTTGTCGGCTGATTTCGAAGCCCTGTTGATTCAAACGATGTTGCAGCGCGTTCAGACGTTCTTTCTTCAATTCTTCCGGCGTGTCATCTGCCAGATCGGCAGCGGGCGTGCCCGGGCGCTGGCTGTAGACGAACGAGTAGGAGAAATCGAAGCCGACATCGGCAATCAGCTTCATGGTCTGTTCGAAGTCTTTCTCGGTTTCACCGGGGAAGCCGACGATGAAGTCCGAACTGATGCAGATCCCCGGCACGGCAGCGCGCAGTTTGCGCAGTTTGGATTTGTACTCCAGCGCCGTGTGGTTGCGCTTCATTGCTGCGAGAATCCGGTCCGAGCCCGACTGCACTGGCAAGTGCAGGTGCTTGACCAGTTCCGGCACTTCGGCGTGGGCCTGGATCAGGCTGTCGGAGAACTCCAGCGGGTGCGACGTGGTGTAGCGGATGCGGTCGATGCCATCGACAGCGGCGACCACGCGGATCAGTTCGGCCAGGTCGGCCAGGCGACCGTCGTGGGTCTGGCCGCGATAGCCGTTGACGTTCTGCCCGAGCAACGTCACTTCACGCACGCCGTGTTCGGCAAGGTGAATGATTTCCGCGATCACGTCGTCGAACGGCCGGCTGACTTCTTCACCACGGGTATACGGCACCACGCAGAACGTGCAGTACTTGCTGCAACCTTCCATCACTGACACATAAGCGCTCGGGCCGTCGATACGCGGCTCGGGCAGGTGGTCGAATTTTTCGATTTCCGGGAACGAGACGTCGACTTGCGGCAGCTTGCTGCTGCGCGCGGCGTCGATCATTTCCGGCAGACGGTGCAGGGTCTGCGGGCCGAACACCACGTCAACGTAGGGAGCGCGATCGCGGATCGCCGCGCCTTCCTGACTGGCCACGCAACCGCCGACAGCGATGACCATGTCCGGGTTGGCCAGCTTCAGTTCGCGCCAGCGGCCGAGCTGCGAATACACGCGGTCTTGCGCGCGTTCGCGGATCGAGCAGGTGTTGAGCAGAATCACGTCGGCGTCTTCCGCGCGAGCGGTGACTTCCAGGGCCTGATGTTCGCCCAGCAGATCGACCATGCGCGAGCTGTCGTACTCGTTCATCTGGCAACCGTGGGTTTCGATGTAAAGCTTCTTGGCCATGGATTCGGGTCGTCACGTGATTCAAAGAACCGCGCATTATAGGGAACAAGCCGTCAGGTTCCTACCGCTGTGCGTCCGGTGGCTATGCTATAGTTCGCGCCCTCATTTTTACCCCGATGTTATCCGCCCGCCATGACCAAACGCGAAGCTCCAATCTACAAGGTGATTTTCCTCAACCAGGGCCAGGTGTTCGAAATGTACGCCAAGCAGATCTATCAAAGTGATCTGTGGGGTTTCCTGGAAGTTGAAGAATTCGTCTTTGGCGAGCGCACGCAAATGGTCGTCGATCCGAGCGAAGAAAAGCTCAAGGCGCAATTCGAAGGCGTGGTGCGCAGCTTTGTACCGATGCATTCGATCGTGCGCATCGATGAAGTGGAACGTCTGGGCACGCCGAAAATCAGCGAGGCCCGGGGCGCGGTCGGCAATGTCATGCCGTTTCCGATGCCGATGCCTGAGAAGTAACAGCAGATTCTGGGAATGAGTTTGTGGTGAGGGGATTTAGCGAAACGTCGCACCGCCCCGTTGCGCTGCGAAGCAGTCGCAGCTCCATTCAGCAAGGTGTGTCAGACAGAATCGGGTTGCAGGTTTTGGGGCCGCTTCGCAGCCCAACGGGGATAAATCCCCTCGCCACAGGTAATCTCCACAGCCTTTAGGGCAGTGGTGAAAACGGCGTACGCCCATCGGCGTTCTGCAGTTCCATCAGGTATTTGCGGAAAATCTGCCCGAGCACCTGAGTGGCGGTTTCGAGATCTTCGCGGGACATCTTTTCCGAGACTTCGTCGGCCGTGTCCAGCGCCTCTTCGGCACCGTTGACCGCTGCCATCTTCAGCACGATGTAGGCCTGGATATTGTTGGCCTGCACACCTTCACCGTGGAAGAACATGCTGCCGAGCTTGTATTGCGCCTGGGCGTGGCCTTGCAGCGAGGCCTTTTCGAAATAGCTCAGGGCTTGATTGAGGTCGCGCGGCGCGTTCTTGCCGTCGTAGTAGAACTCACCCAACTCGTATTGCGCTTGCGCGTCCCCTTCGTCCGCCGCTTTCTGGCAGGCGGCCAGTGCCTGCGTGACGTCTTGCGGCTGAGTATTGAGGGTGCAACGACCCATCGCCGGGATCAACAACGAGTTGCCGCCTGCTTGTGCATGCGCGAGCAGGGGCTGAAGGAGCAACAGGCAGCCCAATGCAAGGGTGCGGCCGGTGCGGTTCATGGGAATCGACTTACCTCTGAAGGGCACGCGGACCCGTCGAGGGATCCAATAAGCGCGCATTATGAAATAAGCAGGGCCAACCTTACAAAGTCTTTACTCGTTTTTCTGCCGCGTGGGGAATATATCGCCCGATTCGGGCAGGATTTTCGCAGGCATGTCGGAAAAACCGAGCGGATGTAGGCGAAAGCTGACGCTGGCCATAGCCAACGTCAGCGGTACGGCGATTATTTCAATGCGGCGAAGGCGCGCTCGGCAGCGTCCAGCGTCAGTTGCAGCTCGGCTTCGCCATGGGCGATCGAGGTGAAACCGGCTTCGAAAGCGCTCGGCGCCAGGTACACGCCACCTTCCAGCATCAGGTGGAAGAAGCGACCGAACATTGCTGCATCGCTGGCCATCACGTCGTCGAAGGTGACGATGTCATCGGCGCCGCTGAAGTACAGACCGAACATGCCGCCGGCCTGGGTGGTCACGAACGGGATGCCCGCAGCATCGGCACGCTGTTGCAGACCGTCGAGCATGCGCGCGGTGTAGTCGGTCAATTCGGCGTGGAAACCCGGGCGGCTGATCAGACGCAAGGTCGTCAGGCCGGCAGCCATCGCCAGCGGATTACCCGACAACGTACCTGCCTGATACACCGGACCGAGCGGGGCGATGCGCTGCATGATCTCGCGCTTGCCACCGAAGCAGCCCACCGGCATGCCGCCGCCGATGATCTTGCCGAACGTGGTCAGGTCCGGCGTCACGCCGTAGTGCGCCTGGGCACCGCCGAGGGCGACGCGGAAACCGGTCATCACTTCGTCGAAAATCAGCACCACACCATGCTTGTCGCACAGCGAACGCAAACCTTCGAGGAAGCCTGGCGCCGGCGGCACGCAGTTCATGTTGCCGGCGACCGGCTCGACGATGATGCACGCCACGTCCTCGCCCACTTCGGCGAGCATCGCTTCAACCGCGTCGATGTCGTTGAACGGCAGGGTCAGGGTGTGTTTGGCGAACGCTGCAGGCACGCCGGCCGAGCTCGGTACGCCCTGGGTCAGAGCGCCGGAACCGGCCTTGACCAGCAGGCTGTCGGAGTGGCCGTGGTAGCAGCCTTCGAATTTGATGATGCTGTCGCGACCGGTGTAACCACGGGCCAGTCGGATCGCGCTCATGGTCGCTTCGGTGCCGGAGCTGACCATGCGCACCATCTCCATCGACGGCACCAGCGAGCAGACCAGATCGGCCATCTCGGTTTCCATCGACGTCGGTGCGCCGTAGGACAGGCCGTGTTGCAGCTGATTGCGCACCGCGTCGAGCACGTCCGGATGGCTGTGGCCAAGGATCATCGGGCCCCACGAACCGACGTAATCGACATAACGCTTGTCATCTTCGTCGGTGACGTAAGCGCCTTCGGCGTGTTTGAAGAACAGCGGGGTGCCGCCAACGCTCTTGAACGCGCGCACCGGCGAGTTGACGCCGCCGGGAATGTGTTTCTGAGCATTGGCAAACAGGGTTTCGGAACGAGACATGATCGGGCTCTCAAATCAGATTTTCAGAAGTTCGTTGAAGGCGCGGGCGCGGCGGGTCACTTCGGCGCTGCTCTCGGCGCCGAACAAACCGTGGATCACGGCGAGCAGATCGACACCGTGCTCGACCAGTGGCGCGGCGTTATCGAGGGTGATGCCGCCGATCGCGCAGATCGGCAAGTGCAGCGTGCGTTTGGCTTCGTCGAGCAAGTCGAGGCTGCAACTCGGCGCACCGGGTTTGGTGGTGGAATTGAAGAAGCGGCCGAAGGCGACATAACTCGCACCTTCTTTAGCGGCTTGTTCGGCCAGGGCGATTTGCCCGTGACAAGTCGAACCGATGATGGCTTTCGAGCCGAGCAGGGCGCGGGTCGGCGACAGCGGGCCGTCGGTCTGGCCCAAGTGCACGCCGACGTTGAGGCGCGCGGCCAGTTCGGCGTCATCGTTGATGATCAGCTGCGTTTTATAGCGCTCGCACAAGTTGCGCAGCGTTTCGGCCTCGCGCAGACGGCGGGCCTCGTCGCTGCTCTTGTCGCGGTATTGCAGCAGGGTGACGCCGCCGTCGAGCGCCGCCTCCACGTAAGACAGAAACTTGCCGGCCAGCAACTGGCTGTCGGTAATGGCATACAGGCCACGTAGTTTCATCGGGCAGACCTCACGACGTTACGAGCAGAAATCCAGCGGCAGGCGACGCGGCACGAACTGGCCTTTGCCCAGTTGTTCGGCATCGCGCAAAGTGCGCCAGGTGTAATCCAGCGCACTGCGCACGGCACTGGCCAGGTGTTCGCCTTGAGCCAGGCGACCGGCGAGGGCGCTGGCCAGCGTACAACCGGAGCCGTGATAGCTGCCCGGCAGACGTTGGCAGATAAAGGTTTCGCGCAGGCCGTCGCGGCTGTACACGCGGTTGTGGATTTCAGTTTCGTCGCCATGGCCGCCGGTGATCAGCAGGTTTTTGACGAATGGCAGGAGTTTTTCTGCGCACTCGTCGGCCGTGCCTTCGGGCAGTTCGGCGAGGATGCGCGCTTCAGGAAGATTGGGGGTAGCAATGATCGACAGCGGCAGCAGACGCTCGCGCATCGCATAGCCGACCTCGTCCTTGCCCAGGCGTCCGCCGCCGCCGGCACGCAGCACCGGGTCGCAGACCACTGGCAGGTGCGGGTGCGCCGAGAGCAGTTCGACCACGGTGTCGACCATCTCCAGCGAACCGAGCATGCCCAGTTTCACTGCGGCGACTTCGGAGTCGTTGAGCACGGCGTTGGCCTGGGCCAGTACCCATTCACGGTCGAGGACGCGGAAGGCAGTGACGTTGACGGTGTCTTGCACGGTCAGGGCGGTGACGGCCGGAGCCGCATGGCAACCCTGCGCGAGCAAGGCTTCGATATCTGCCTGCAAGCCGGCGCCACCACTGGGGTCGTGGCCGGAGAGACAGAGGACAACGGGGCGGGAGCTGTAGATATTCATGGTGCGCGAGCTTACCACCAAAGCTGATTTTGGGGTTCAGTACTCACGGTGTTTGCGAGCAGATTGTCGGACAACCCCGCAGTCTTTATTTGGAGCACATTTGTGGCGAGGGGATTTATCCCCGTTGGGCTGCGAAGCGGCCCCAAACCCTGCAATCCGGTTCTTTCTGACACACCTCGCTGGATGGACTTGCGACTGCTTCGCAGCCGAACGGGGATAAATCCCCTCGCCACAATTGGTCATCTATCAAGGAGGCTGTCGTCGCGAGTTGACCAACCCAACAGCTCTATCTCGGTGCTTTGCCCTGGAACGCCCGTTCTAGAGCCGTTGTAGGAAAAATTTCCATGGTGCTCAATGGCCATCAACGGCTATGCTAGGCTGGATCCAAACAATCACAGGTAATACCGGTTTTACGTCTACTCAAAGGGAATGGGGGGCTTCCTGACACAACCGGACGAGCCACGCTGGGGCTTCAATGCGCTATTTGCTGATGTTGCTGTTCTGCTTGCCCCTCATGGCGAGCGCTGTCGAATTCGACGAATTCACCCAGAGCCTGCCACTGGGCCGATCGCTGCAAGTGTTCGAAGACCCGAGCGGTCAGGCGACGATTGCCGACGTCCGCGCGCAAGATGCCGCCGGCCAGTTCAAAGCTCACGACAAAGCCACGCTCAATGCCGGTTACTCGCGTTCGGCGTTCTGGCTGAAGATCGACCTGCATTACCGCCCGAGCAACCCGGCCGCCCAGCGCACGTGGCTGCTGGAACTGGCGTATCCGCCGCTTGATCACCTCGACCTGTACTTGCCTGACACCAGCGGCGAATACCGACTGGTGCGCCAGACCGGCGATGCCTTGCCCTTCGCCAGTCGCGAGATCCGCCAGAACAACTACCTGTTCGACCTTCCCTTCAAACCGGATCAACAGCAGACGCTGTACCTGCGCCTGGCCAGCGAAGGCTCGATCCAGGCGCCGGTGACGTTGTGGTCGAGCAGCGCATACCTCGAAGACCAACCGGTGCGTCTGTACGTACTCGGCATCATTTATGGCGTGCTGCTGGGGATGCTGGTCTACAACCTGTTCATCTACCTGAGCGTGCGCGACACCAGTTACCTCTATTACATCTTCTATATCGGCTCGTTCGGCCTCTATCAATTGTCGGTGAATGGCGCAGCGGTCGAGTATTTTTGGCCGGACAACCCATGGTGGGCCAACGCCGCGACACCGTTCTTCATCGGTTGCGCCGGTCTGTTCGGCAGCCAGTTCGCCCGCAGTTTCCTGCAGACCAAGACCCACAGCCCCTGGCTGGACCGCTTGCTGATCGGCCTGATTGCCTTCAGTGCACTGGTGATCGGCCTGTCGCTGATGACCAGTTATGCTCTGGCCCTGCGCCTGGCGACCACACTGGCGCTGACCTTCACCGTGGTGATCTTTGCCGCCGGGATTCTTGCCTGGTGGCGCGGCCTGCGGGTGGCGCGTTACTTCATCATCGCCTGGTCGGCGTTCCTGCTCGGCGGCATCGTCAACACGCTGATGGTGCTGGGGTTGCTGCCCAATGTGTTCCTGACCATGTACGCCAGCCAGATCGGCTCGGCCATCGAGGTGGCGCTGCTGTCACTGGCGCTGGCCGATCGCATCAACGCCATGCGCGAACAACAGGCGCAGACTTTGTTCGACGCCGGGCAGAAACTCGAAGTGCTCAACCAGCAACTGGCCCACAGCAACAAGCTCAAGGATGAATTCCTCGCGACGTTGACCCACGAACTGCGCACGCCGATGAACGGCGTGATCGGTTCGCTGGAGCTGATGCAGACCGTCGACCTCAATCCCGAGCTTGAGCAATATCAACAAACCGCCGCCGGTTCTGCTCGCGACATGATGCGCATGGTCAATGGCATCCTCACGCTCACTGAATTGCAGGCCGGCAAACTCAAGGCGACGCCGGGCAGTTTCAGCCTGCGCGCAGTGGTCGAGGCGTTGCGCGTGCAGTTCGAAGGTAATGCAGCGAGCAAGTCGCTGGACTTCAAGGTCGAGGTGCTGCCGACCCTGCCGGATCGCTTGCTCGGCGACAGCGCGAAACTGGCGCAGTGCCTGGAATGCCTGCTGGACAATGCGATCAAGTTCACCCGCGTCGGCGGGCTGGCGTTGCGCGTTACAGGGCGGCCGTCGGCGGATGAGCGCATGGGGCTATCGTTCGCGGTGATCGACACCGGTATCGGTTTCACTGATCTGGGCGAGGCGACCCTGTATCAGCGTTTCTTCCAGCTCGATGGTTCGATGACTCGCGAATACGGCGGCCTGGGGGTGGGGCTGGCGATCTGTCGGCAGCTGGTCGAATTGCTCGGCGGCAAACTCACCCATCGTTCCGAGCCGGGACGCGGCAGCCGCTTCCAGCTCGATGTCGAATTCGAACTGCCGGTGATCGAAGCGCCTGCGGATCAGCCGACCCGCGATTGCATTCGTGCGCCGCAGGACTGCACGGTGCTGCTGGTGGACGACAACAGCGTCAATCAACTGGTCATGCGTGGCATGTTGCTCAAGCTCGGTTTCCGCGTGCGCAGCGCTGACAACGGCGCCGCCGCGCTGGACTGCCTGCAACGGGAAAGCTTCGATGCGGTGCTGATCGATTGCCAGTTGCCCCGCCACGAAGGCGCATCGCTGTGCTGCCAGATCCATGCATTGCCGGGCTGTGCGCACTTGCCGGTATTCATGCTGGCGCTGGGTGCGGATCGCGAGCAATGCGCCCCGGGCGCGCCTATCGACTATCTGCACAAACCGGTCAAATTCGAGGATCTGCAGGCTGCATTACAGCGCCGCGTGCTTAGTTGCTGATGGGGTAAAAGCGCCGCAAAAACGGCGTCTATGACACTTTGTTCAAAAAAGCACCAGTGCTTAACTGGTGCCATTGCTGAACACGGAGCGCCGTCATGAACCTGCATCAGTTCGCCGAAACCCACGAAGTCACCAATCAGCCGCCGTCGCTGGACGGCACCAACCTGTACCGCATCGATCTGCCGTTACAGGAGTGGTCGCGGCGTTTTGGCGCCGGTTGGGCCGAGTCGCGCATCGATGCCTATGGCGCACTCGCGGGTGGGCCTTTGATGGAAGCGGGGTTTCTCGCCAACCAGAACAAACCGGTGTTTGCCAGCCATGATCGCTACGGCCATCGCATCGATCTGGTCGAGTTTCACCCGGCCTACCACGAGCTGATGCGCACCGCGATCGAACATGGCCTGACCTCGCTGCCTTGGGCACACCCGCAGGACGGCGCACATGTCGCCCGCGCGTCGATGACCTACCTGCACAGCCAGGCCGAGGCCGGCAGTGGTTGCCCGCTGACTATGACCTTCGCCAGCGTGCCGGCCCTGCGCTTGCAGCCGGACCTGGTCGAACAGTGGCTGCCGAAAGTCCTCGCCACCGACTACGACCCGCGCAACGTCGGCATGGCGCACAAGGCTGGCGTGACCATCGGTATGGCGATGACCGAGAAGCAGGGCGGCACCGATGTGCGCGCCAACACCACCAAGGCTTATCCGGTCGGCGCCAGCGGCCCGGGTCAGGCTTATGAACTGGTCGGGCACAAGTGGTTCTGCTCGGCGCCGATGTGCGACGCCTTCCTGACATTGGCGCAAACCGACAAGGGCTTGAGTTGCTTCCTGCTGCCGCGCCATCGCCCGGACGACACGCGCAATCAGTTCTACATTCAGCGTCTGAAAAACAAACTCGGCAACCAGTCCAACGCCTCCAGCGAAGTGGAGTTTCGTGGGGCGCTGGCGTGGATGATCGGCGAAGAAGGGCGCGGCGTGCCGACCATTATCGAGATGGTGGCGATGACCCGTTTCGATTGCATGGTCGGTTCCAGTTCGCTGATGCGCCAGGCGCTGACCCAGGCCAGCCATCACTGCGCGCATCGCAAGGTCGGCGGCAAATTGCTCAGCGAGCAGCCGCTGATGCAAAACGTGCTGGCCGATCTGGCGCTGGAGAGCGAAGCCGCGCTGGCCCTGAGTCTGCGCATGGGCAAGGCGCTCGATCATCTGGATGATCGCCACGAAGCGCAATTCGCGCGGCTGGTGACGGCGGTGGGCAAATACTGGATCTGCAAACGTGCGCCAGGAATGATCAACGAAGCCGCCGAATGCATGGGCGGCGCCGGTTATGTCGAAGACAGCATCCTGCCGCGTCTGTACCGCGAAGCGCCGGTGAATTCGACGTGGGAAGGGTCGGGGAATGTGCAATGTCTCGACGTGCTGCGCGCATTGTCAAAAGAACCGGGCGTGCTCGATGTGCTGTTCAGCGAACTGGGCGACGGCCATGGCGACAAGCGTCTGGCTGCGCATATCCAGCAGTTGCAGGCGCAGTTCAAGGACACCAGTGACATTCAGTATCGAGCGCGGCAACTGACTGAAGACATCGCGCTTGGGTTGCAGGCCAAGCTTCTGTTGGAGGCGGGGAATTCAGCCGTAAGCGATGCTTTCATTGCCAGCCGTCTGAGCGGTGGCGGTGGCGGTCGTGTCTACGGCGGGTTGCCGCGTGGGCTGGACGTTGAAGCGATCGTCGCACGCTCGACCCCTCAGCTTTTCTGACCCACGTCATATCCCCCCTGTGGGAGCGAGCCTGCTCGCGAAAGCGGTGTGTCAGTCGACATCTTTATTGGATGATCCACCGCATTCGCGAGCAGGCTCACTCCCACAGAGGACATCATTGGTCTGCAGATTTAAGTGTCGCCACAACGCCACTGTTCCCGTGCGTCCACGATGCAGGCAAGATGAAGCTCTGCAAGTCAGAACACAGGAAGCTGATCGTGACCGAAGCGTTTATTGTCGTTCAAACCGCCGAACAAGCCGTGGATCGTCTGGCCGAGCTGCATGAGCGGGCCACCACTGCGCTGAATTCTGCCCTCAAGCGTTACCTCAAGGACCGCGTCGAACCCGACGCCGAACAGCGTGCCCTGTTTCGTTATCCCGAACTGCGTCTGACCTACCACTGCCAGGGCGAAGTGCCGCAGACCACCCGCGCTTACGCCAAGGTGCAGTTGCCGGGCACTTACAGCGTCACCGTCACCCACCCGGCGGCGTTTCGCAAATACCTGCTCGAACAACTGACGCCGTTGATGCACGACTTCACCGTGACCGTCGAAGTCGGCGTCAGCCAGCAGAACATTCCTTATCCGTACGTAGTCGAGCAGGGCGATGAACTGGCCGGTTCCGGCGTCACCGCGGCGGTGCTGGCGCGGGTGTTCCCGAGTACCGATCTGTCTGCCGCGACCGATGGTATTGCCGACGGCCTCTACGACTGGGAAAACACCGATCCGCTGCCGCTGGCGCTGTTTGATGCGGCGCGCGTGGACTTCTCGCTGCGCCGTCTGGTGCATTACACCGGCAGCGACTGGCGCCATGTGCAGCCGTGGATTCTGTTGACCAACTATCATCGCTACGTCGACCAGTTCATTGTTCATGGTCTGGAGCAATTGCGCCGCGACCCGCGTTTCGTACGCATGGTCCTGCCGGGCAACGTGATCATCGAGAAGAGCATGGATCACGGCGAAGCCTCGGCGATTGCCGCCGGTGTGGTCTGGCACCGTTACCAGATGCCGGCCTATCACCTGATCGCCAACGACGGCCACGGCGTCACGCTGGTGAACATCGGTGTCGGCCCGTCCAACGCCAAGAACATCACCGATCACCTGGCGGTGCTGCGTCCGCATTGCTGGCTGATGATCGGCCACTGCGGTGGCCTGCGTCAGTCGCAGACCATCGGCGATTACGTGCTGGCCCACGCCTACATGCGCCGCGACGGCATTCTTGATCGTGTGGTGCCGCCCAATATTCCCATCCCGGCACTGGCCGAAGTGCAGCTTGCGCTTCAACAGGCAGCGGCGAATGTCACCGGCGAGAAGGGCGACGATCTGAAGAAGCGCCTGCGCACCGGCACGGTTCTGACCTACGACGACCGTAACTGGGAACTGCGCTGGGCTCAGGAACGACCGCTGATCAACCTGTCCCGCGCCGTTGCGGTGGACATGGAAAGCGGCACGATCGCAGCGCAGGGTTATCGCTTGCGGGTGCCGTACGGCACGTTGCTCTGCGTTTCGGACAAGCCGCTGCACAGCGAAATCAAACTGCCGGGCTCGGCCAACGCCTTCTATGAGCGCGCGGTCAGCCAGCATTTGAAAATCGGCATCGAAGCGGTGGATCTGCTGCGTACCGAACTCAACTCGCTGCACTCGCGCAAGTTGCGCAGCTTCGACGAGCCGCCATTCCGTTAACGGTTAGTCGTGGTCATTTGGCGGTCGGGGCACTAGCATTGTCAGCCCTGATCGCTAAATGTTCTGTCTCTTATGTCCCGTCCGCCCCGTCCACCTTCGCGCCGTCCCGGTGTGAAGCCGCAATCGTCCTCGCCACGCCGTGTCGCAAAAGCGCCGCCGGCCGAGCCGAAGCTGATCCTGTTCAACAAACCCTTCGATGTGCTGACGCAGTTCAGCGACGGTGAAGGGCGGGCGACGCTCAAGGATTACATCGATGTGCCGGGGATTTATCCGGCCGGACGTCTGGATCGTGACAGCGAAGGTTTGTTGCTGCTGACCAACGACGGCCAGTTGCAGGCGCGCATCGCCGATCCGAAACACAAACTGGCGAAGACCTATTGGGTGCAGGTGGAGGGCGAGCCGACGGCTGAGCAGTTGCAGCGCCTGCGTGATGGCGTCGAGCTGAATGACGGCATGACTCTGCCCGCCCAAGCGCGGCAACTGGCTGAGCCGCAGTTGTGGCCGCGCAATCCGCCGGTACGCTTTCGCGCGACCATACCGACTTCGTGGCTGGAACTGGTGATTCGCGAAGGGCGCAACCGTCAGGTGCGGCGCATGACGGCGGCGGTCGGGCTGCCGACGTTGCGTCTGGTGCGAGTCAGGATTGGTGACTGGACCCTTGAAGGTCTGGATCAGGGCCAGTGGCGGGAAGTGCCGGCGCGCTTATAAGGCGCCGGATTCGATCAGGCCGATCACCACACTCTTGATGATGAACGCGGCCACGCCCAGGCCCAGCACGAAAAACAGAATGAACGAGCCGAACCGCCCGGCCTTGGACTTCTTCGCCAGATCCCAGACGATGAAACCCATGAAAATGATCAGGATGCTGACCAGACCGGTCATCATCCACTCTTCGAACAGTGCTGGATCCATTGGCGATCTCCGGCGCGGACAGGGCTGAAAGGGCGGCGGCGAGTATACGCCATGGTCGGTGGGGTGGCATTGATCTGGGTCTGATCCGCAATTGTTGCCCTCACCCTAACCCTCTCCCGGAGGGAGAGGGGACTGACCGAGGCGTCTGGCGTCTTACATCGACCTGAATATCGAGTCGATTATGGATTCACAACAGAACTTTCAGGTCGGCGTACTTCTAGAGCATCTCTCGGTCGGCTCCCTCTCCCTCCGGGAGAGGGGACTGACCGAGGCGTCTGGCGTCTTACATCGACCTGAAATATCGAGTCGATTATGGATTCACAACAGAACTTTCAGGTCGGCGTACTTCTAGAGCATCTCTCGGTCGGCTCCCTCTCCCTCCGGGAGAGGGGACTGACCGAGGCGTCTGGCGTCTTACATCGACCTGAAATATCGAGTCGATTATGGATTCACAACAGAACTTTCAGGTCGGCGTACTTCTAGAGCATCTCTAGGTCGGCTCCCTCTCCCTCCGGGAGAGGGGACTGACCGAGGTGTCTGGCGTCTTACATCGACCTGAATATCGAGTCGATTATGGATTCACAACAGAACTTTCAGGTCGGCGTGCTTCTAGAGCATCTCTCGGTCGGCTCCCTCTCCCTCCGGGAGAGGGCTGGGGTGAGGGGCTTTTGCTTAGCTACGCAAATGAGTCAGCGGCAATTCAGTACTGTTCAAAACCTGGTTCAGCACAAAACTCGACCGCACGCTGGTGACCCCCTCGATCCGAGTCAGGTGCCCCAGCAGTAATTTCTGATAGTGATCCATATCCGGCACCACCACTTTTAACTGGTAGTCGGCATCCACTCCGGTCACCAGACTGCATTCCAGCACTTGCGGCAACGTGCGGATTGCCGCCTCGAAATTCTCGAAGCGCTCGGGGGTGTGCCGGTCCATGCCGATCAGTACATACGCGGTCAGGCTCAAGCCGAGCATCTTGCGATCGAGCAGCGCCACCTGGCGCGAGATATAGCCATCGTCTTCCAGCTGCTTGACCCGGCGCGAGCAAGGCGAGGGCGACAGACCGATGCGTTCGGCCAGTTCCTGGTTGGAGATACGGGCGTCGCGCTGCAATTCCGCCAAAATACTCAGGTCATACCGGTCAAGTTTGCTCATCAATCTGTCCTTGGTCGTAACTATTGCGGCAGATTATCTATCCAGGGTTAAAAATTGCGCAAGCGGTGTTTAATTGAGCAATTTTCGCAATCCTGTGTCGCAGCCTCAGGCTTATTCTTAACACCAGAATCACTGCTCGGTAACACAGTCCACGCGGCCCGCCCAATCAGGCCCGCCGAGGCCGCCACCCCCACCGGGGATGTGCCGGCCCCCGAGCTGCACACTGCCCAGAAGACAGCGTGAGGTGAGCCGACGTCAAAAGCGTCGAGCCAGGACGAAGTTCTCCAGAAGGGAGGCCGACGGGTCTCCCTTTTTTCTTGCCTGCGATTTCATGTTGGCGCCTCAATAAATAAGTCGCGCGACTGATAACCTGTTGCAGAACCCGATGGGGCTGTTTCGAGTCTCAGCAACAAGCCCTGCCAACGACAGGCTCCCACAGTGAGGAAAAGCATGAATTCGCGCATCTGGCGTCTGGCCGGTGTTGGTTTGCTGTGTGTGGGGGTCAGTGCGCAAGCGCTGGCCGATGAGCCGCAGAATCGCGGGCCGGGCAACGGGCCGCAGAACGACGGGATCATCCGTGGCGACAACAGCCATCAGTTCGAGCACAACGGCCAGCCGCACAACAATGACGGTCAATGGCAGAACCGCAACCGTGTCGATGATCGTCCAGAACCGCCTCGCCAGCCGGGCAACAACCTGCCGATCCAGCCGCGACCCGACGCCGTGCACCAGACTCAGGAGCCGCGTCAGGGTTACTACCGCGACGAGCGCCCGCAGAATGGTTACCACAATCAGCAATGGCAGACGCGGCCACGTCCCGATGACAACCGCTGGCCGGGACGGCCGAACGGTCATGGCAATGGCTGGGGGCCTGGCCCGCAATATCGTCCGGGCCATGTGATCGATCGTTTCCCGGATCGTGATTACCGCGTGCCGTATCGCGGTCAGGATTACTTCTATTCCGGCGGCTACTGGTATCGCCCGCAAGGCCCGCGCTACATCGTCGTGCAGCCGCCGCGCGGGATCCGCATCCAGCATTTGCCGGATTACGCCCGTGAAGTGTGGATCGGCGGCTCGCTGCTGTTCCTCGCCGCCGGCTCGTATTACGCCTATCAAGAGGCGACGCAGGATTACGTGGTCGTCGAGCCGCCGCTGCAGCAACCGCCGCAACCGCAATCTCAAGGCTATGACGTCGAAGCCTACCCGGCCAACGGCCAGTCACCGCAGCAGGTGCAGCAGGACGGTTACCAGTGCTCGCAGTACGCTGTGCAGCAAAGCGGTTTCGACCCGCGCACCGCGACCTACCAACCGGCGCCCGAGGTGGTTCAGGCTTATCGCCAGGCGCAGGGCAACTGCCTGAGCAGTCGCGGTTACCAAGTCAATTATTGAGTGCGGGCGGCGAGCACCACTTCCTGTGGGTCGGCGTGCACCAGCACTTCGGCCTTCGGATATTCCTTGTGGATCGCCGCCGCCGCTTGATCGCTGATGCCATGGGCGACTGACAGGGTCAGTTCGCCCGGCAATTCCAGGTGCAATTGCACGAACCAGTGGTTGCCCGAGATCCGCGTGCGCAAGTCATGCGCACCGAGCACCCCCGGCACGCTGCACGCCAGTTCGAGCATGTGCTGGCTGACATCGGTCGGCAACTCCTCGTCCATCAACACCGAAAAACTTTCCCGGGCGATCTGAATCGCACTCCAGAAAATGTACACGGCGATCCCCAGCCCGAACCACGCGTCCAGTTGCGCAAAACCCATCCCGGCCAACACCAGCGCGATGAGGATGCTGCCGTTGAGCAGCAGGTCCGAACGGTAATGCAGGGAGTCGGCGCGCACGGCGTTGGAGCCGGTCTGCTTGATCACCCGGTGCTGCAACATCAGCAGCGCCGCCGTCAGCAGCAGGGAAAACACGATCACACCGATGCTCAGCCACGGCGCGCCAAGCGGCTCCGGCGTCTGCAAGCGTTGGTAGGCCTGGAACGCGATCAGCACCGCGCTGCCACCGATGAACAACGCCTGCGCCATGCCCGCCAGCGATTCGGCTTTGCCGTGGCCATAACGGTGATCGTCATCCGCCGGGCGCAGTGCGTAATGCACCGCCAGCAGATTGAGCATCGAGGTGACGCCATCCAGCGCCGAGTCGGTGAGGCCGGCGAGCATGCTCACCGATCCGCTGAGCCACCAGGCAATCGCTTTGGCGACGATCAGCGTGCACGCGACCGCCACCGAGGCGCGGGTCGCCAGCCGCAGCAGGCGGGCGTGTTCGGGGCTGGAGGTCATTGAACGTCCTTATTCAAGCGGCGGGTTGCAGGCCGAACATCGCCAGTTGCTGAGTGCTGCCCTTGTGCTGGATCAGGCGCGGGTCGTCGAGAGGAAAGTCTTTACCCAGTTCGCTCTCGAGAATCGCCTGCAACTTGTGATTGTCGACCTGACCGTCCGGGCCGATGGCTTGCTTGAGCTTGGCCGGATCGATCTGCGCGGTGTGGCCCGGTTCGAAATAGATCGCCCCGGTGGCGAAGTCGACGGCAAACGCGATCAGCCCGGGAATGATGTAGAACAGCAGGCCGACGGCATCGAGCACGGCAATCGCCGGGTCGATCTTGCCGTCGATCTGGCCACGGCGGTCCGGGTAGAAAATCGAACCGCACGCCGACAGTTGCGTGAGCAGAGTGGTGACCAGAACACCGCCGATCAGGCGAGAGGGTAAGCGCATGGAAATGTCTCCTGAGTCATCAAATAACGAAGCTTCGTCTTGTGAAGTTAAGACCCTGACGAACGTCAGACAGTTCGTCGTTATACTCGCCGCTCTGTTTGGGAGCCAGCATGATTTCTTTGCCGATCGATGATGTTTTACCCGCCCTGCGTGAAGCCCTCGCGTCACGCCACGAAGCCGTGCTCGAAGCACCGCCCGGCGCCGGTAAGACCACCCGCGTGCCCTTGGCCTTGCTCAACGAAGCCTGGCTGGCCGGGCAGACCATCGTCATGCTCGAACCACGGCGTCTGGCCGCGCGCGCAGCGGCGGAACGTTTGGCCAGCGAGCTCGGCGAGCAGGTCGGTGAAACCGTCGGCTATCGCATCCGCCTCGACAGCAAAGTCGGCCCGAAGACGCGTATCGAAGTGGTCACCGAAGGCATTCTCACCCGGCGCTTGCAGGACGACCCGGCGCTGGAGGGTGTGGGCTTACTGATCTTCGACGAATTTCATGAACGCAGTCTCGACGCCGATCTGGCGCTGGCCCTCAGTCTGAACGGTCGCGAGCTGTTTCGCGCTGAACAGCCGCTGAAGATTCTGCTGATGTCGGCCACCCTCGAAGGCGAGCGCCTGGCGGGCTTGCTCGATGACGCGCCGATCCTGCGCAGCGAAGGCCGCATGTACCCGGTGACGATGCGCTGGGGCCGGCCGTTCCAACCAGGGGAATACATCGATCAACGCGTTACCCAAACCGTGCTCGAAGCGCTGCACGACGAGACCGGCAGCCTGTTGGTGTTTCTGCCGGGGCAAGCGGAGATCCGTCGCGTGCATCAGCAATTGGCCGACGCCATTGGCGAGCGCAAAGACATCTTGCTGTGCCCGTTGCACGGCGAACTCGACCTCAATGCGCAACGCGCGGCGATCGATCCGGCGCCGCCCGGTCAGCGCAAAGTGGTGCTGGCAACCAACATCGCCGAGACCAGCCTGACCATCAACGGCGTGCGCGTGGTCATCGATGCCGGGCTGGCGCGGGTGCCGCGTTTCGACCCGGGCAGCGGCATGACCCGCCTCGACACTCAACGCATCTCCAAGGCCAGCGCCACCCAGCGTGCCGGCCGCGCCGGGCGATTGGAGCCGGGCGTGTGTTATCGCCTGTGGTCACAGGATCAGCACGAACAACTGGCGGCCTATGGCAGCGCGGAAATTCTCTCGGCGGATCTGGCCAGCCTCGCTTTGCAGCTGGGGCGCTGGGGCGTGACCCCGGGCGAACTGGTCTGGCTGGATGTGCCGCCAGCGGCCGCGTATGCGCAAGCGCAGGATCTGCTGCAACGGCTCGGCGCCTTGCACGGCGACACGCTGACGGCCCACGGCCAGGCGATGGCTGAATTGCCGGCGCATCCGCGCATTGCGCATTTGCTGTTGCGCGGTCAGGCATTGGGGCTGGCGGCGATGGCCTGCGATGTGGCGGCGCTGCTCGGCGAGCGCGATATCCTGCGCGGCGCTGGCGCGGATCTGCACAGCCGATTGGTCCTGCTTTCTGGCCAAGAACGTGCCGGTCGTGGGGCGCAGGGCGGGGTGCAACGTGCCCGGCAATTGGCTCGGCAATATCGCGGCTATCTGCGCGGCAAGCCGAGCGAACCGGTAAACGATCCCGAGCATCCACGCTGGCTCGGCGCGCTATTGGCGCTGGCCTACCCGGATCGCGTCGCCCAGCAACGGCGTGCTGGGGGGGCCGAATACCGCTTGGCCAACGGTCGCGCCGCGCTGTTCGCTGAGGCCGACAGCTTGATGAAGCATGAGTGGATTGTCATCGCCGACCTCGGCAGCCGTCAGGGCCAGCGCGAAGAACGCATCTATCTGGCGGCGGATTTCGATCCGGCGCTGTTCGACTCGGTGCTCGCCGAGCAAGTGCGCAGCGTTGACCAACTCGATTGGGATGAACGCGAAGGCGTGCTGCGTGCCGAGCGCCAGCGCAAGGTCGGCGAGCTGATTCTCAGCCGCGAACCGTTGACCGGTCTCGATGAAAACGCGCGCAGTCAGGCACTGGTCAATCTGGTGCGACGCAAGGGTCTGGAGCTGCTGCCATGGACGCCGGAACTGCGCCAGTGGCAAGCGCGGGTGGCGCTGTTGCGCCAGCTCGATCTGCGCACTCAGGACGACAGCCAATGGCCGGATGTCAGCGATACAGCGCTGCTCAATACCCTGGAAGACTGGTTGCTGCCCTATCTGGGCAAGGTCTCGCGGCTGAGCCATTTCGCCAACCTCGACCTGTCGAGCATCGTGCGCAATCTGCTGCCGTGGCCGCTGCCGCAGAAGCTCGACGAACTGGCGCCGCATCATTTGAGCGTGCCGTCGGGTTCATCGATTCGCCTGGATTACAGCGACCATCCACCGATTCTCGCGGTGCGCTTGCAGGAGCTGTTTGGTCTGGCCGATACGCCTCGGATTGCCGGCGGGAGGCAAGTGGTCAAGCTGCATCTGCTCTCGCCAGCGCGGCGGCCGGTGCAGGTCACGCAGGATCTGGCCAACTTCTGGCGCAGCACCTATGCCGAGGTGAAGAAGGATCTGAAGGGGCGTTATCCGAAGCATTATTGGCCGGACGATCCCTTGGTCGCCGAAGCCACGGCGCGGGCGAAACCACGGGGCACCTGACCCGCAATGGCTGCGTGCCATTAGCCCATCCGTGCTAATTGCCCTTGGTTGTTCAGGCTCGCAAAATCGCCGCCTGAACAATAACAAGCCTTGTTGCCTGACAACTTGCGCCCAAGGAACGGAACTGCCCATGAGCTCTTTCTTCAAGTTCAAGAAGTTGATCTTCTTGTCGGCTGCGCTGCTGGCCGCCTCTGATCCGGCAATGGCCGAAGAGTCCAACCCGATTGGCGACTGGTGGATTATCTACGGCAACGGCGTGCCCCAGAAAAACATCATGTACGTCGCTGATGCCACCTCGGTCGTGCCTTCGCAGAAAACCAAAGGCGCGACCATGGTCGCAGTGACCCTGGTGTATGAAGAGCCGGGCAAACCGATGATCGACGTCTACAACCTCGAAGCCCAATGCTCTACGGGCAAGGTGCGTTTTATCAATGGCCAGTCCATCGAGCGTCTTGCCTACACCATGCGTCATCTGAAAGTTGCCAATCAATGGCAGACCCCCAAAGAGTTCTGGGTCCAGCAAGCGCTGAAGTTTGCCTGCGCCCCTGGCAGTCGCGCGAAAAACGACATGGCCGCCGTGGGCAAGATGGAATACCTGCAGATGATCGAGATGCTGCAGCAGATGTTCTTCAAGCTCGCGCCGATCCAGCAAAAGAGCCAGATGATGGACAACATCGACAGCCTGCTCGAACTCAAGAAATAGGCCGGGGCGACCAATGACTTACACACGTTTGTGGCTGGCAACCCTAGTGGCAGGATTGCTCTTGAGCGGTTGTGGCACTATCGCGCAGAGCCGCTGGGAAGGCCGCGATCTCCAGGAAGCACTGGACCTGTTCGGCACGCCTGATTCGATGAAAAAAGAAATCGGCCCAAATGGCGAACCCTTGGCCGTGCTGACCTGGTACAAGTCCGCGAGCTGGACCACCACCGAAGCGGCTGGCACTTCGATGACCCATACCGGCAACGGCATGGTGTACACCGAGCATTATCAGCAAGTTGGGCACAGTTCCGATTGCAAATTGCAGGCGAAGATCGATCAACAGAAGAAGATTGCACAGTTCCTGATCGAGGACGGGCGAATCCTGCATGGCAAGTGCCTGGGCGTCCGGTTTGTCCCCGGTTACATTCCGCCCGGCTTCTAAGGGCATAGCGCTTATGGCGCAGCGGGTAGCAAGAAGCGCGCAATCACCGGCAAGTGGTCGGAGATGCGCAAGGTATCGTCCTGTCGCACCTGGGCTTGCAGGCGTTTGAGCTTCGGGCTGTAGAACAGATAATCCACCGTGCGATCCGGGCCGTTGAGGCCGGGGTCGTTGGGGTAATGGGTCAGCCATTTGGCCCGGTCGATGCCGCCAGCCTCGTTGTTGGTCGGGATCATCGGGTATTTGTCCCACAGCAAGTGCAGTTCGCTGTCGGCAGAGTAGGGCGTGCGGCGCTCCACGGGCAGGCGCCGGTACTGGCCCAGCGGCAGCAGATTGAAATCGCCACCGATCAGCCAGGGCAGGCCTTGGCTTTCATACTTGTCGAGCACCTTGGCCACGGCGGCGACTTGCGCCTGCAGGTGGCCGTCCGGCTCGCTGGCGCGCTGCAGATGGGTGTTGAATACGGTCAGTTGTCCGCCATCGCTGAGCGGCAGTTTGACGGCCAGCAAAGCGTCTTTGGGCTGGAACTGGCGGCTGATGAAGTTGCTCGGGGCCACGGGCAGTTGCAGGCGTTCGGCGTGTTCGATGCGATAGCGACTCAAGGTGGCCAACTGGCGGCCGACGCTGCCGTAGATATGTGGCTCGGGAACAAAATCCGCCTTCCAGTCGAAGGCGCTGGTGCTGCACGGGTACAGATCGGCGACGCGTTCCTGCAACAGCTTTAGCTGATTCTGGTAATCGCTGGCCTTGGCGCCGTCGTCGAGCTCCTGCAACAGCACCACATCGGGTTGTTCGTCGCGGATCACCCGCGCCACTTCGTCGAGGCTGAAGGCCATGTCTTCGGCGGTCGGCGCTTCGTCGTCGCCCTGAGCCAGGTCATTCCAGAATACGTAGCGCTTGCCGGCGAGGAACTGCACGTTCCAGGTCATGACTTTCAGTGCTTGCCCGGGCACCAGCGTCGGCGCCGTGGTGCTGCAACGGACCGGCAGGGTTTCGCGGGCATCGGGGCGCCAGGTCAGGCTGAACAGCAGTACGCCGAACAGGACGACGGCAAGGATGACGAGAAGCAGGGTGTAGCGCAGCAGACGGGTCATGGCTCGGCTTATAGCGTTACAGGAAGTGGCCCCGAGCATACCTGACGGCAGCCGCGAAGCCCAAGCACGGCGCGGTCAGACCGCTCCGTTACGTTTGTCAGGCAATTCGCTGATCAGCATGAACAGGCGGAACAGCACCACACTGGTGAACAGTTGCAGAAAGCTGTGGGCACTGTCGATCAGCCCGGCAATCAGCGGATTCTGCGGTTCGGGGTACACCGCCAGCGTCGCGCCCTTGAGCAACCACAACGGAGTCATCACGCAGAGAATGCACAGCAGGATGCGCCAGAAGTGCCCGCGCGTCAGGCGCAGACTTTCCTTCATTGCCTGCAACGGCCCGAGGCCGCGCAGCACCAGCAGGTATTCAGCGAAGGCGAGCATGACCATCAGCATCAGGCCCGGCAGGAAGTACAGCGACAGGCCCAGCAGAATCAGCAAGGTATTGAGCGCGGTCAGCACGGCGAAGCGTGGCCACAGGGTTGCGGCCATCGCCAGCAGGTCGCGGTTGCGCGGCGACTCGCCACGGCTGCGCGCATCGAGAAACAGGATCAGCGCGGCGGTGTACAGCGGATACACCAGCAGGCCGACGATGATGCTGACTCCGGCGAAGGTGTCCGGCCCGGTGGCGTGATCGACCGCCTGCTGCAAGAAAGCTTCGACAATCACCAGCGGCAGGCACAACTGCACGATGCTGCCCAGATGGCGTTTGAAAAAATACAAAGAGTCGCGCAGTACTTCGAGGGCATTCATCAGTCGGTATCGCAGGTCGAAAACAGTGGCTCACTTTAACCGATGCAACGCGGGGCGACACAAACGTAAACATTCGGTAAAGGTCATTGAAACGTTTTGTCACTGTCTCCATTACAGGAGAGCACCGCGCCCAGAGTGGGCGCGGGCACGTTATTACCGGCAATCTACGAGGTCGCCATGAACAGCGAAGAGCAAACCCTGATCGATGGACTGTTTTCCCGGCTGCAACAGGCCGAGACGGAGGCAGCCCCGCGCGACGCCCAGGCCGAGGCGCGGATCAAGGAACACCTGACGCGCCAACCGGCGGCAGGTTATTTCATGACCCAGGCGATTCTGGTGCAAGAGGCCGCGCTGAAAAGCCTCGATGAGCAGAACAAGCAACTGACCCAGCAAGTCCAGCGCCTGCAGGCCGAGCTGCAATCGGCCAAGGCCCAGAGTGGCGCTGCGGCAGCGAGCGGTGGCGGTGGCTTTCTGTCGAGCATTTTTGGTGGCGGCAATTCGCGTCCGGCGCCGAGCCAGAGCGCAGCGCCGTCGTCCTCCGGCGGCTGGCGTGAACCAGCGCCGCAGCAGAGCTACCAGGCACCGGCGCCACAACAGAGCTTCGGCGCCGCGCCACCCAACTATGCGCAGCAGGCAGCCCCGGCGGCGGGCAACAGCTTCCTCGGCGGCGCGCTGAAAACCGCCGCTGGCGTGGCCGGCGGTGTGATGCTGGCGCAGGGCATCAGCAGCCTGTTCCACCACAATCAGCAACCGGAAGAAATCGTCGAGGTCATCAAGGAAGAACCGGCGCAGGTCGCCGATCAGAGCAACAACGGCTGGGGCGATGATCAGCGCGTGGCGGACAACGGCTTCTCGGGCAATGACCAGGGCGGTTTCAGCGACGCCGATTACAGCAGCGACAATTCGTCGTTCTTCGATGACGACGACTCTTTCGTCTGACATAGCCTTTCAAGGCTGACATCGACCCCTGTGGCGAGGGGATTTATCCCCGTTGGGCTGCGTAGCAGCCCCGCTTTTCCTAATTGGAGCGAGGACTGCTGCGCAGCCCAGCGGGGCGGTGCGACGTTTCGCTAAATCCCCTCACCACAACACCGTTTGTCAGGGACATCTCGGCGCCAGCCGGTGATTATTCGCTGAATCTTTCTCTTGGCTGGCATACTGATCGCCTTTTTCAGGCCTGATCGCCTGACCCCGCTTCGTGCGCTTGTGCGCCCACAGGAACTCCGGTGAAAAAAATCGCAGTGTTCGCCGATGTGCAGAACCTCTACTACACCGTGCGTCAGGCCTATGGTTGCCACTTCAACTACGCCGCATTGTGGGCGGACATCAGCAAGAACGGGCAGATCGTCGAGGCCTACGCCTACGCGATCGACCGTGGCGACAGCAAGCAGCAGCAGTTTCAGCAGATCCTGCGCAACCTCGGCTTCATCGTGAAGCTCAAGCCCTACATCCAGCGCAGCGACGGCTCGGCCAAGGGTGACTGGGACGTGGGCATTACCCTGGACATCATGGACGCCGCCGACCATGTCGACGAAGTGGTGCTGGCCTCCGGTGACGGCGATTTCGACATGCTGCTCGAGCGCATCATCAACAAGCACGGTGTGCAAGCGGTGGCCTACGGCGTCCCTGGCCTGACCGCCAACTCGCTGATCCGCGCCGCCAGCCGCTACGTGCCGATCGAAGGCGCGCTGCTGTTAAAGAATTAAGCTCAAGAACTTATCTGTACGGAGTTGAACCCGGTTTGGAACGCATCGCAGTCATCGACTTTGAAACCACCGGCCTGTCGCCGAACAGCAGCTGCCGCGCCACGGAAATCGCCGTGGTCATGCTGGAAAACGGCCGCATCGTCGAGCGTTACCAGAGCCTGATGAACGCCGGCGTGCGCGTCCCCGCGTTCATCGAGCAACTGACCGGCATCAGCAACGCCATGCTGCGCACCGCGCCGCCGGCCGAGCGGGTGATGGAAGAGGTCAACGAATTCGTCGGCTGCACGCCGTTGCTGGCGCACAACGCCTCGTTCGACCAGAAGTTCTGGGATTTCGAACTGGGGCGGATCAAACGCACACGCCTGCAGAATTTCGCCTGTTCACTGCTGCTGGCGCGGCGCCTGATGCCGGCGGCGCCGAATCACAAGCTCGGTACGCTCACCACGTTCGCGCAGTTGCCGCACACCGGCCAGGCTCACCGGGCCATGGCCGATGCCGAGATGGCGGCCAATCTGATGGCGCATTTGGCGCAAGAGCTGCGAGGCAAACATGGAGTGCGCGAGTTGAATCACGACCTGCTGTGCAAGTTGCAGAAAGTCCCTGCCGCAAAAGTCGGCGAGCATCTGCAGCGTTATCGCTGATCCCGGGTACTCCGACTGATCGTTCCCACGCCCAGCGTGGGAATGAAGCCCGGGACGCTCCGCGTCCCTTTCAAAGCCGAACGCAGAGCGTCCGTTGAGGCATTCCCACGCGGAGCGTGGGGACGATCCATGCGGTGTGTCATTCAACGCAACTGTGACTGATACACCGCTTTCGCGAGCAGGCTCGCTCCCACAAGGACCTTAGCGGTCTCAGTTGCTTTCATGCAAAAGTGTACCGGCGCGAAAAACAGGTTTTGTAACTTATTTTTGCGCGGCGGCCTTTCTAGAATAAACCGTTCACCGAATCTGACTGTCGAGCTGCCCATGCCTGCCTTGCGCCGTTTTTCCCTGCCGTTGATCGCTGCGTTTTTTGCGTTGTACGTGATTTGGGGATCGACCTATCTGGTGATTCGCATCGGCGTCGAATACTGGCCGCCGCTGTTGCTGGCCGGGGTGCGCTTTGTCATTGCCGGCAGCTTGATGTATGCCTGGCTGCGCTGGCGCGGGGCTGCGGCGCCGACCTGGGCGCAGTGGAAAGCGGCGGGGCTGGTCGGCATTCTGCTGCTCAGTTTTGGTAATGGCGCGGTCAGCGTGGCCGAGCACACTGGTGTGGCTTCCGGCGTTGCCGCGCTGGCGGTGGCGACGGTGCCACTGTTCACCTTGTTGTTCGGCTACTTCTGGGGCGCGCGCAATACGCGACTGGAGTGGGCCGGTGTGGCGTTGGGGATTATTGGCATCGCCATGCTCAACATGGGTTCCAACCTGCAATCGAGCCCGCTCGGCGCGATGTTGCTGATCTTCGCGGCGGCGAGCTGGGCGTTCGGTTCGGTATGGAGCAAGCATCTGCCGCTGCCAGCAGGGGCGATGGCCAGTGCGGTGGAAATGCTCGTCGGCGGCGTGGTCTTGCTGATCGGCAGTGCGCTGAGTGGCGAGCACCTGCAAGCCATGCCGCCGCTCGAGGGTTGGCTGGCGCTGGCCTATCTGATCTTCTTTGGCTCAATCATCGCCTTCAATTCCTACATGTATCTGCTCAAACACGTGCGCCCGGCGGCGGCGACCAGTTATGCCTACGTCAACCCGGCGGTGGCGGTGTTGCTCGGCGTGGTGTTTGTCGGCGAGACCATCGGCATCGAAGAAGCGCTGGCGATGCTGGTGATCATCAGCGCCGTGCTGCTGATCAGCCTGCCGCAGTGGCGTCGACCTGCGCAGCCACCCGTGGAAGAGGCGAAAGCCGTTCCGACGGAAGCGCGTACGAATTAGGGTAAACTGCGCGGCATTGCATCCCCGCGTCATTTTTTCCTACGGTACTCCCATGACTTTCGCCTCCCTTGGCCTGATCGAACCCTTGCTGCGCTCCCTCGAGACGCTCGGCTACCAGACCCCGACGCCGGTGCAGGCGCAAGCCATTCCGGCGGTGCTGGCCGGTCGTGACCTGATGGCAGCGGCCCAGACCGGCACCGGTAAAACTGCCGGTTTCGCTTTGCCGCTGTTGCAGTTGCTGACCATGGAAGGGCCGAAAGTCACCGCCAATTCGGCGCGTGCGCTGATTCTGGTGCCGACCCGCGAGCTGGCCGAGCAGGTCCACGAAGCCGTGCGCCAGTACGCGGAAAACCTGCCGCTGCGTACTTACGCGGTGTATGGCGGTGTCAGCATCAACCCGCAGATGATGAAGCTGCGCGGCGGCGTCGATGTGCTGGTCGCCACACCCGGTCGCTTGATCGACCTGTTCCGCCAGAACGCGCTGAAACTCGATCAACTGCAAACGCTGGTGCTGGATGAAGCCGATCGTATGCTCGACCTGGGCTTCTCCGAAGAACTGGCGAATATTTACCGCATGCTGCCGAAAAAACGCCAGACCCTGCTGTTTTCCGCGACCTTCTCCGATGATATCCGCCTGCTTGCCGGGCAGATGCTCAACGATCCTTTGAGCGTCGAAGTCAGCCCGCGCAACGTCGCTGCCAACACGGTCAAGCAGTGGATCGTCACCGTAGACAAGAAGCGCAAGGCTGAACTGTTCGTGCACCTGATGCGCAAGAACAAGTGGAAGCAGGTGCTGGTGTTCGCCAAAACCCGCAATGGCGTCGATGCGCTGGTGGAAAAACTTCAGGGCCTCGGTGTGAATGCTGACGGCATCCATGGCGACAAACCGCAGGCCACGCGCCAGCGCGCGCTGGACCGTTTCAAGCTCAGCGAAGTGCAGATTCTGGTCGCGACCGACGTCGCCGCCCGTGGTCTGGACATCGAAGACCTGCCGCTGGTGGTCAACTTCGATCTGCCGATCGTCGCCGAGGATTACATTCACCGCATCGGCCGCACTGGCCGCGCGGGTGCCACCGGTGAGGCGATTTCGCTGGTGTGTGCCGATGAAGTGAACATGCTCTCGGCCATCGAAATGCTGACGCGGCAGAACCTGAAGCGCCAGAACGAGCCGGATTTCGAACCTGAGCACCGCGTGCCTGATACCGATGCCAGCGGTCAGGTGATCAAGAAGCCGAAGAAACCGAAGAAGCCGAAAGCCTCGGGCGGTGGCGGTGGAAAACGCAATCTGGGCAAGTGGGTCGACAGCGGCGAGACCTCGGCACCGGAGCCATCGATCAAGCCAGTGCGCAAAGTGCCGGTGTTCAATACTGGGCCGCGTAAGCGCAAGCCGTGATTTGATGCGGCGTCTGCGATAACGCCTTCGCGAGCAGGCTCGCTCTCACATTGGGGATGCGTTTCCCTGTAGGAGCTGCGGAACGCTGCGATCTTTTGATGTTGATGTTGATTTTTGAAGATCAAAAGATCGCAGCCTCGTTTCACTCGTCAGCTCCTACAGGGGTTTGTGCTTAAGCCACTGCACGATTCCCAGCCCAGCCGCCCGCCCACTGGCAAAACACCCGGTCAGCAAGTAGCCGCCCGTCGGCGCTTCCCAGTCGAGCATCTCGCCCGCACAAAACACCCCCGGAAGCGCCTTGAGCATCAAGCGCTCATCCATCGCCTCGAATCTCACGCCACCAGCACTGCTGATCGCTTCATCCAGCGGACGGGTTTTCACCAGTGTCAGCGGCAACGCTTTGATCGCTCGGGCCAACAGCGCCGGATTGGCGAAGGTTTCGGCATCGGTCAGCTCGCGCAACAACGCTGCTTTAACCCCATCAATCCCCACCTGACTGTGCAGATGCTTGGCCATTGAGCGCGAGCCACGTGGTTTGCTCAGGGCTGCCTGCAATTTATCCACAGGCCGGCCGGGCAGCAGGTCGATGTGGATAACCGCTGCGCCATAGCGATTGATTTCCTCACGAATCGGCGCCGACAGCGCATAGATCAGGCTGCCTTCAATGCCGGTCGCGGTGATCACGCATTCGCCCAAGCGCGGGATGTCGTCGTTCAAACCGATGGCAATGTTTTTCAGCGGCGCGCCGGCGAATTTGCTCACCATCAGATCGCTCCAGGCCTGCACCTCGAAGCCGCAATTGCTTGGCTGCAACGGTGCCAGATCCACGCCGCGCTGCTCCAGCGGCAACATCCACGCGCCATCCGAGCCCAGGCGCGCCCAACTGCCGCCGCCGAGGGCGAGCAGGGTGGCGTCGGGGTTTACGCTGATTTCGCCTTGCGGGCTGGCGATCCGCAGTGCACCGCTTGCGTCCCAGCCGAGCCAACGATGGCGGGTGTGGATAACCACGCCGCTGTCGCGCAGGCGCTTGAGCCAGGCGCGCAACAGCGGGGCGGCTTTCATGTCGGTGGGGAACACGCGGCCGGAGCTGCCGACGAAGGTTTCGATGCCCAGATCGTGAATCCACTGGCACAAGGCATCGGCATCGAATGCGCGCAGCAGCGGGGCGATCTGCGGTGCGCGTTCAGCGTAGCGGGAGAGAAACGCCGGGTACGCTTCGGAGTGGGTGATGTTCATGCCGCCGACCCCGGCCAGCAGGAACTTGCGCCCAACCGAGGGCATGCCGTCGTACACGTCGACGCGGATTCCGGCCTGGCTCAGCACTTCGGCGGCCATCAGGCCTGCGGGGCCACCGCCGATGATGGCGACGAGGGGGGTGGCGGAGGCGGAGTTCTGGGTCATGGGCGTGCGCTGCGGTATGGCGGGACAAGGCGCGCATTCTAACAGCGCTGAACCCTGTGGGAGACCCCATGTGGGAGCGAGCCTGCTCGCGAACGCGGTCTGTCAGTCAATGAGATGTTGTGGGTGCTAAAGCTTTCGCGAGCAGGCTCGCTCCCACCGGGGCTGCGGTGTATTTCGAGGCTGGTTAAAAAACAAACAGTGCGCTGGGCGCCTTGCCCAGCATGGCCTGCAGTCCCTTTCACTCAGGTTATCCACAGCCAGTTCCACAGCGATTGTGGGTAACGCAGCACGTTTCAATGACAGCCGTGTGAATCCCAGACCCGTTGCGCGCTGTGATGGAGGATGCCGTGGCGGCGGGCGAGGGCGTGGCGATCCTTGCTGTAGCCGCCGCCGATCACCCCGACCACCGGGATGTCGCGGCCCAGGCAATGGCGCATCACCCGTTCATCGCGCTCGGCCACCCCGGCGTCGGTCAGTTGCAGATAACCGAGGGCATCGTCCTTGTGCACATCGACGCCGGCGTCGTAGAGCACCAGATCCGGTTGATACAGCGGCAGCAGGTAATTGAGCGTGTCATCGACCACCTGCAGATATTCGGCATCGCCCATGCCTTTGGGCAGCGGAATATCCCAGTCACTTTCGGCTTTGCGCGCGGGAAAATTCTTCTCGCAGTGCAGGGAAACGGTAATCGCCTCCGGCGTGTCATGCAGAATCCGCGCGGTGCCGTCGCCCTGATGCACGTCACAATCGAAGATCAGCACGCGATTGACCCGGCCGCTCTGCAACAGGTACTGGCTGATGATCGCCAGGTCATTGAAGATGCAGAAGCCAGCGGGGTAATCGTAGTGAGCGTGATGGGTGCCGCCGGCCAGGTGACAGGCCAGACCATGTTCCAGCGCTTGCTCTGCCGCCAGGATCGAACCGCCCACCGCGCGTACGGTGCGCCGCGCCAGCGCTTCATTCCACGGCAGGCCGAGGCGCCGTTGGTCTTCGCGGGACAACTCGCCGCTCATGTAGCGTTCGATATAGCTGCGGTCATGGGCGAGGGCGAGGATGTCGTTGGGGCAGATCTGCGGGCGCAGCAGGTCGGCGTCGCGGGTCAGGCCGCTGTCGACCAGGTGATCGCGCAACAGACGAAACTTGTCCATGGGGAAGCGGTGCTCCGCAGGAAACTCGGGGCTGTAGTCTTCGTGATAGATCAACGGCAAAGGCATGGCTTGTTTCGCGCAGAACCTGGGAAAGAATGAACGATCCTACCAGCGGTGTAGACTCAACGGCATGGAAATGGAGGGGACGATGGAGCCGATACTGGAGCTGCAAAGCGCGCGCTTGTTGATGCGTCAATGGCAGGACGAGGATTTGCCGGCATTCGCCGCGATGTGCGCCGATCCGCAGGTGATGCGCTACTTTCCGGCGCCGCTGACCCGGCTCGAAAGCGCCGCATTGATCGGCCGCGTGCGCGGGCATTTCGCCGAGCACGGCTTCGGCCTGTGGGCACTGGAGCGCAAGGACACGGGCGAGTTCATCGGTTTCACCGGGTTGGGCGTGGTCGGCTTCGATGCGCCGTTTACTCCGGCGGTGGAGATCGGCTGGCGTCTGGCCAAGGAACACTGGGGCCTGGGTTACGCCAGTGAAGCGGCGTGGACGGCTCTGCGCGCGTGTTTCGACCAGTTGAAACTGGAGGAAATCGTCTCGTTTACCGCCGGGCAGAACGCGCAGTCGGAGAAGGTCATGCAGGCGATCGGCATGCATCACGATCCGCAGGATGATTTCGATCACCCCAAGCTTGCGCTCGATCACCCGTTGTGCCGCCATGTTCTGTATCGCATCAGTCGCGAACAATGGCTGCAAACCTTGCATGAATAAGCCGACACGGACGTTTACAATGGCCGCCATCGTATTTGGCCCGTGCCAGAACCTGAATCGTCCGCCGCAGCCAAGACTGCGCGGCCATTGCTTTGTGTGAGGAGAGTCTGAATGAGCCAAGTGCTGGAAGATCTGGTCGATCTGCTGACCCTGGAACCGATCGAAGAAAACCTGTTCCGTGGCCGCAGCCAGGATCTGGGGTTCCGCCAGTTGTTCGGTGGTCAGGTGCTCGGCCAGTCGCTGTCGGCGGCCAGTCAGACGGTGGAAGAGGCGCGCCACGTGCACTCGCTGCACGGTTATTTCCTGCGCCCGGGCGATGCCAAGTTGCCGGTGGTCTATTCGGTTGATCGCGTGCGTGATGGCGGCAGCTTCAGCACTCGCCGCGTGACGGCGATCCAGAAGGGCCACCCGATCTTCACGTGCAGCGCTTCGTTCCAGTACGACGAAAAAGGCTTCGAGCATCAGGGCCAGATGCCCGTGGTGGTCGGCCCGGAAAACCTGCCCTCGGAGCTGGAACTGATTCAGCAGCGTGCGCACCTGATTCCCGAGCACATGCGTGAAAAACTGCTGTGCCCGAAACCGATCGAAGTACGCCCGGTTACCGAAAAAGACCCGTACAACCCGCAACCGGCCGATCCGATCAAATATGTGTGGTTCCGCGCCGACGGCGCCTTGGCCGACATCCCGGCGCTGCACAAATACCTGCTGGCGTATGCCTCGGACTTCGGTCTGCTGACCACGTCGATGCTGCCCCACGGCAAGTCGGTCTGGCAGAAGGACATGCAGGTCGCCAGCCTCGATCACGCGCTGTGGTTCCACAATGATCTGCGCGCCGATGACTGGTTGCTCTACGCGATGGACAGCCCGTGGGCGGGCAACTCCCGTGGTTTTTCCCGTGGCAGCGTATTCAACCGCGCCGGGCAACTGGTCGCTTCGGTGACTCAGGAAGGTCTGATCCGCCATCGCAAGGACTGGGCATGAGCCTGACCGCGGTTCGCCATTGGGTATTCGACATGGACGGCACGCTGACTGTCGCCGTGCATGATTTCGCGGCGATTCGCGTGGCACTGGCGATTCCGCCCGAGGACGACATCCTCACCCACCTCGCCGCGTTGCCAGCGGATGAAGCGGCGGCCAAGCATGCCTGGTTGCTCGAGCATGAACGCGATCTGGCGTTGGGCTCGACCCCGGCCACCGGCGCTGTGGAGCTGGTGCGCGACCTGCATGCGCGCGGTTATCGCCTCGGCATCCTCACGCGCAATGCGCGGGAGCTGGCACATGTCACGCTGGAGGCGATCGGCCTGGCCGACTGCTTTGCGGTCGAGGATGTGCTGGGTCGCGACGAAGCACCGCCGAAGCCGCATCCGGGCGGTTTGCTGAAACTGGCCGATGCCTGGCAAGTACCGGCCAGTGACATGGTGATGGTCGGCGATTACCGCTTTGATCTGGATTGCGGCCGAGCAGCGGGGGCGCGGAC
The DNA here is from genome assembly GCF_054668395.1 of Pseudomonas sp. S2_C11. Taxonomy (NCBI): domain Bacteria; kingdom Pseudomonadati; phylum Pseudomonadota; class Gammaproteobacteria; order Pseudomonadales; family Pseudomonadaceae; genus Pseudomonas; species Pseudomonas sp. S2_C11. The sequence goes on from NZ_CP162765.1 coordinate 313,092, forward strand.
GGTGTTGGTGAATCTGCCGGATAACCCGTGGCCGGAATTGACCGATTGGCATGCGAAGGATTGTGTTGAGTTGCGGCGGATGCTGCAGGCCTGAGATCGTTGTTGTCTGATCGGACGCCTTCGCGAGCAGGCTCGCTCCCACAGGGGAATGCATTCCGAGTGTGGCATTTATTCCAAATGTGGGAGCGAGCCTGCTCGCGAAGGGGCCGGTGGATTCATTAGAAAACTCACTGATCAAACAACGCCTTCTGCCCCTCCGCCGACGTCAGCATGCCATCCCCGTCATGCCCGACCCCAGGCACTTCAATCAGCCGCTGATTGACCCCCTCGGGATGCCGGCGCAGTAAGTAGCCGAAATACATTTTTCCGCGCATCAAGCGGTAAGCCCCTTGCGCCTCGGCCGCGCAGCTCTTGTCCAGCGCCGGATGTTCCGGGTCGACGTCCTGCTGCCCGAGCAGATAAATCACCTCGCGTTTGACGTAAGCGCTCTCGACCTGCAACGGCGTTTGCCCGCCGGCATACACCGGCATGTCCGCCAGGCCGTACTTCCAGCGATTGAAGCCCGGGCATTGTGCGTGGTCGAACGCCACTGGCCGCTGCTCGTTGAAGTACGCGTAAGAAGAGGGATTGGCAACCACATAGCGCAAGCGAATACCGTTGGCCTTGAGCGCCGGCTGATCCTTGGCCAGCAGGGCGTAACGCTGCACCACCTGACCACCGCCGGAGTGGCCGAAGATCACGATCTGCTTCACGTCCGGAAACTGTTTGCGGTCGCTGAGCCGCGCGACGATTTCGTCCAGCGCCGCGTAGGAACTCAGCGGATTCGGCCCGGTGGACAAGCCGCCGCCCATCCACTCGTTGCCCTGCCAGCGCAGCACCGTCGGCGGCAAGGAATACAGGGTGACGTCGCTTTCATTGAGAAACTGCGGGGCGATCACCAGCGTGTGCGCGGTCTGCCCGGCGAGTTCGGCGGCGCTTTCCGCGCTTTTGCGGTAGGTCTCGGCGTTGCGCAGGCGACCGTGAATGACGATCAGCACCCGCTCGATCTTCTCAGGTGCCGGGCCGATGCCCACTGCCATTTCCCCGGCCTTGAGTTGCAGGCGACCGGCGCTGATCGCGTCGACGCCGGCCGCTTGCGCGGTGCCGGCGATGAACAGTAACGCCACAAGCCATTTATGCATTTACAGGGTTTTCGCCGCGAAGGTGTCGCACTGGCTTACCTGGCCTTGCGCGAATCCGGTTTTGAACCAGCGCACCCTTTGCGCTGACGTACCGTGGGTAAACGAGTCCGGGACCACACGGCCCTGGCCCTGTTGCTGCAAGCGATCATCGCCGATGGCGTTGGCGGCGTTCAAGGCTTCTTCGATGTCGCCGGGCTCCAGCCAGTTCAGGCGTTTTTGCGCGTTGTATGCCCAGACGCCGGCGAGACAGTCGGCCTGCAATTCCTGGCGAACCAGCAAGCCGCCGTCGCCTTCCATCTGCCGGCCTTGCTGACGCGCCGCCTGCATCTTCGCCGAGACGCCCAGCAGCGTCTGCACATGGTGTCCGACTTCGTGCGCAATCACGTAAGCCTGAGCGAAATCGCCGGCGGCTTTGAAGCGCTGCGACATTTCCTGAAAGAAGGCCATGTCCAGATAGACCTTCTGGTCTGCCGGGCAATAGAACGGGCCGGTGGCAGAAGTGGCCATGCCGCACGCGGAGTTCACTCGATTGCTGAACAGCACCAGTGTCGGGTCTTTGTATTGGCGTCCGGCCTGCTGGAAGATCGGACCCCAGGTGTCTTCGGTGTCGCCAAGGATCGAACGGACGAATTCGGCCTGTTCATCATTGGCCGGTGGCGCCTGACGGGTTTGCGAGGAGGGCGCCGGTTGGTCCATCTGGCCGGTCAACTGGCCGAGGATCTGCATCGGGTCCTGGCCGGTGAGCCAGCCGATGCCGACAATCAGCACGATGGCCGTCAGGCTCAGGCCCTTGCCGCCACCGAAGCGCATGCCGCCGCCACCGCCTGCGTCATCACCCCGGGCGTCGACGACGTTGTCACTGCGTCGGCCTTTTTTCCATAGCATGTGGGAATCCTCTTTTATTGCCGGTGATGAATCTGCTGGTGATGAGTGTTGCCGCTGTGTGAGTGTGGCGCCAGTCCGGTCGTCCGTCCATGCACACGCGCCCACATGGTGCGGGCCTGGTATTGACGGTCGAGCGGGCCGTGAATTCAATCCCGAGTGGAATTTCTTCTGCCGATTCATGAACCCGCCGTTTCGACGGCAGTCTGTGATGTTGCACACTGGCCGGGCGGCGAAGTGGCGGGAATCTTGCCTCAGGGTTTTGCCTGGCGGCGGTTTCCCGGCGCAGAAGAGTGCAACCTGTGCGGTTGCTGAAAGCTCGGCCGACTATGATTGCCACAACGATTGCCGCCAGCGCGAACGCTCGCCCGGGTATTTTTTCAGAGATTGCCAATGACCGTCAGCACCCCGCTCTCCGGTGTCAACCAGCCCTTCAAGGGGATCTTGCTGATTGTCGTGGCGACGTTCCTGTTTTCCAGCCACGACGCGTTGTCGAAATACCTCTCCGGTTTTTATCCGATCGTGATGGTGGTGTGGGCGCGCTATGTGGTGCACACCTTGTTGATGGCGGGGATTTTCCTGCCGCAGTCCGGTTTGCGCGTTCTGCGCACCAAGAAGCCGTTATGGCAGCTCGCCCGTGCCCTGTGCCTGCTCGGCACCAGCCTGTTTTTCACCACGGCGCTGCTGTACATCCCGCTGGCGGAAGCCACGGCGGTCAACTTTCTCGCGCCGGTACTGGTGACGGCGTTATCGGTGCCGCTGCTCAAGGAACGAGTGACGCGCGGACAGTGGATCGCGGTGATCTGCGGCTTCATCGGCGTGCTGATCATCGTCCACCCGGGCGGCGAACTGTTCACCCCGGCAATCCTGCTGCCGTTCTGCTCGGCGCTGTTCTTCTGCTTCTACCAATTGCTGACGCGCAAGCTCGCCGAAGTGGACAGCCCGACCACCAGCAACTTCTTCGCCGGGCTGTGCAATACCCTGGTGATGAGCGCGCTGGTGCCGTTCTTCTGGCAGGTGCCGACGTTGCCTCATGCCGCGCTGATGCTGGCGCTGGGCAGTTGCGGGATGACGGCGCATCTGTTCCTGACTCAGGCCTTCCGTCACGCAGCACCAGCCTTGCTGGCGCCGTTCGGCTATTGCCAGATCGTCTTTGCCGGGTTGTTGGGCTGGCTGCTGTTCAATCACACACCGAGCGGGTTGACGGTGATCGGTATTGCGGTGATCTGTTGCAGCGGATTGGCGGCGGCGTGGCAGCAGAGCCGGCGCTAGGGGGGAGCAAAGATCCCTTGTAGGAGCTGACGAGTGAAACGAGGCTGCGATCTTTTGATCTTAAACAGCAAGATCAAAAGATCGCAGCGTTCCGCCGCTCCTACAGGGGCAATTTAGCGGGTTATTCGACGGTCGGAATCTTGCGCGGTGCCATGAAGTACATCCACGTCAGTGCGAGGAAGTACATTGCAGGGATCAGCGTGAACAGCACCGTGTAGTTGTTGTTGGTAACGGTGAGGATGTGGCCGACGATCTGGGTCATGAACATCCCGCCGATCGCCGCGCACATGCCGCCGAAGCCGAACACCGTGCTCATCATGTGCTTGGGCGTGTAGTCCATCACCAGGCTCCAGATGTTCGCAGTCCAGGCCTGATGCGCGCCGATCGCCAGCGAGATCGCCGCCACCGCCACCCACAGATTCGCCGAGCCGGCGGCCATCACCACGCCGATGATGCAGCAGGCAAACAGCAACATCGACAGCAGCCGCGCCTTGATCGAGTTCATCCCGCGACCGATCAGGAACGAGGACAGAATCCCGCCGCCGACACTGCCGAAGTCAGCCGTGACGTAGATGATGATCAGCGGAATACCCATCTGCGTCACGTTGATGCCGAGGTTGTATTGCTGATTGAGAAACGGCGGCAGCCAGTACAGATAGAACCAGAACACCGGCGCGGTCAGCGAGTAGGCGAGGGCGAAGGCCCAGGTGCCGCGCATGCGCAGGATCTTGCTGAACGGCACGCGGGCCTGTTCCGGTTCGACTTGCTGCTGGATGTAATCGAGCTCCGACTGTTTCACCGTCGGATGGTCTTCCGGATTGAAATACTTCAAGCCCCAGAACAGCAGCCAGATGCCGCCGAGTGCCGCCATGCACAGGAACGCCGCTTGCCAGCCCCACACATGCAGGACCAGTGGCAGCAGCATCGGCGTGAACATCGCGCCGACGTTGGTGCCGGCGTTGAAGATGCCGGTAGCGACAGCGCGTTCACCGGCCGGGAACCACAGGCGCGTGGTTTTCACACAGGCCGGGTAGTTGGCCGCTTCCGTCAGGCCGAGGATGAAGCGGCAGACCATGAAGCCGACTGCGGAGGTCGCCAGGCCATGGGCGCCGGTGGCCAGGCTCCAGAGCAGTACGGCGCAGAAGAACACGCGCTTGACGCCGACCCGGTCGATCAGGCGTCCCTGCAGGACAAACCCGATCGCGTAGCCGACCTGAAACCAGAAGTTGATGTTGGCGTAGTCCATCGCCGTCCAGCTCATTTCCTTGGCGAGGATCGGCTGCATGACGCCGAGGGCGGCGCGGTCGATGTAGTTGAGGGTGGTGGCAAAAAACACCAGCGCCAGCATGCCCCAGCGGGTCTTGCCGACGGCCATGGCGCCGCGGATCTTGTCGCCAATGCCACCCGTGGCAGTGCTCATGGCCGGAGCCATGCGGGAAGTCTGTGAAGGAATCATGTGTTCCACCCGTTTTTGGATTTGTTATTTGGTGTTCTTTTCTGTCGAACACCTTGCCCGGTGGTTAGTGGCCGGACTCGATGTGCAACCGATGTTGGGCAGTGAACAAAAAATCGTCAATTCGCCAAATCGCCTTAGTGTTCGATAATCGCACGAAAAACTAACCGGGTAGTACACTTTAAATTGCTGCGCGCAGGGATGCAGCCAATAATTTCCCTCACTATAAAAACCCATTCCCCGGTAGGAGCTGCCGAAGGCTGCGATCTTTTGATTTTGCTGTTTTGGTAATCAAGATCAAACGATCGCAGCCTTCGGCAGCTCCTACAGTAAAGATAAAGCGGCGCAGTCCGGGAGTTGAAACATGCAGCGTTCCATTGCCACCGTTTCCTTGAGCGGCACCCTGCCGGAAAAACTCGAAGCCATTGCCGCCGCCGGGTTCGACGGCGTGGAGATTTTCGAAAACGACCTCTTGTACTACGACGGCAGTCCCCGGGAAATTAAACAGATGTGCGCCGATCTGGGGATCGCCATCACCCTGTTTCAGCCGTTTCGTGACTTCGAAGGCTGCCGCCGCGAGCGCCTGGCGCGCAACCTTGAGCGTGCCGAGCGCAAGTTCGATCTGATGCAGGAACTTGGCACCGACCTGGTGCTGGTCTGCAGCAACGCCTCGCCGGACAGTGTCGGCGATCAACAAATCCTCGTCGATGATTTGCGCCTGTTGGCCGAACGCGCCGGCGCCCGTGGCTTGCGCATCGGTTACGAAGCGCTGGCGTGGGGCCGTCACGTCAATACTTATCAACAGGTCTGGGACATCGTCCGTCAGGCTGATCACTCCAACCTCGGCGTGCTGCTCGACAGCTTTCACACCCTGTCGCTAAAGGGCGATCCCAGCGCGATCGCCGACATTCCCGGCGACAAGATCTTCCTCGTGCAAATGGCCGACGCACCGATCCTGGCCATGGATGTGCTGGAGTGGAGTCGGCATTTCCGCTGTTTCCCGGGGCAGGGCGAATTCGATCTGCCGGGTTTCCTCGCGCCGATCATCAAGAGTGGCTATAGCGGGCCGCTGTCGCTGGAAATCTTCAACGACGGCTTTCGCGCCGCGCCCCCGCGAGCCAACGCCGCCGACGGTTTGCGCTCGCTGCTGTATCTGGAAGAGAAGACCCGTCAGCGTCTCGAGCAGGAAGCGGCGCCGGTGGCCAACCGTGAGATTCTTTTCGAAACGCCGCCGGCCAGCGAATACAACGGCGTGGAATTTCTCGAATTTGCCGTCGATGAAGCGCTGGGCGCTAAGCTCAGTCACTGGCTGCAACGCCTCGGTTTCGCCAAGGCCGGGCAGCATCGCTCCAAGAGTGTCAGCCTGCTGCGTCAGGGCGATATCAACCTGATTCTCAACTCCGAGCCGTATTCGTTCGCCCACAGCTTTTTCGAAGCCCACGGCCCGTCGCTGTGCGCCACGGCGGTGCGGGTCAAGGACAGCGCCAGTGCGCTGGCCCGCGCGGTCGCTTACAAGGGGCAGCCCTATCGCGGCCTGGTCGGGCCGAATGAACTGGAGCTGGCGGCGGTGCGCGCACCGGACGGCAGCCTGATTTATCTGGTCGATGAGGACGCCGACGTGTACGGCACCGATTTCAATCTGTTGCCGGACGCGCAGACCGGCGGCGGCCTCAAGCGTATCGATCACATGGCCATGGCACTGCCGGCGGACAGCCTCGACAGTTGGGTGCTGTTTTACAAAAGCCTGCTGGATTTCGAAGCCGACGATGAAGTGGTCTTGCCCGATCCGTACGGTCTGGTGAAGAGCCGCGCACTGCGCAGCCGCGACAGTTCGATCCGGCTGCCGCTGAACATTTCCGAGAACCGCAACACCGCCATTTCTCATGCGCTGTCGAGTTATCGCGGCTCCGGTGTGCACCACATCGCCTTCGATTGTGACGACATCTTCGCCCAGGTCAGTCGCGCCAAGGAGGCCGGTGTGCCGCTGCTGGACATCCCGCTGAACTATTACGACGACCTCGCGGCGCGTTTCGATTTCGACGATGAGTTTCTCAGCGAACTGGCCTATTACAACGTGCTCTACGACCGTGACGCCCAGGGCGGCGAGTTGTTTCACGTCTACACCGAGCCGTTCGAGGGGCGTTTCTTCTTCGAGATCATCCAGCGCAAGAATGGCTATGCCGGCTACGGCGCGGCCAACGTTGCGGTGCGGCTGGCGGCGATGGCCAAATCCCGCAGCGGTGCGGTGCGTCAGGCGAAGTTGTAGGGAATTCGTAAACGCGGGATTAAACACCGGCTGCGCGGCTTCCTTCACTGTCCCGCGCGGCCCATAATCGCCAGCTTGTGCAGTGATGGCCGTGAGCCCGCGATGACCATGAATTCAGAACTTTCCGCCGCTGCTGTCGAGTCCGACGCAGTGCCGCGCAAGAGTCGCAAGAACAACCCGGAAAAGACCCGCGAGAACATTCTGCAGGAGGCGATCGTCGAGTTCGTCCAGCAGGGCTTGTCCGGTGCCCGCGTCGACGCGATCGCCGAGCGCATCCACACCTCCAAGCGCATGATCTATTACTACTTCGGCAGCAAGGAGCAGTTGTACGTCGAGGTGCTGGAGAAGCTTTACGGCGATATTCGCAGCACGGAAAACCGCCTGCACCTGGACGAGCTGCCGCCCGAGCTGGCGATCCGTCGGTTGGTGGAATTCACCTTCGATCACCATGACCACAACGTCGATTTCGTGCGCATCGTCAGCATCGAAAATATCCACAACGCCGAGTACGTAAAGCGTTCCGATGCGATCAAGGCGCTGAACAACACGATCCTCGACACCTTGGGCGGGATTCTGCAACGAGGCGCGGACGAAGGTTTGTTCCGGCGTGGCATCGATGCGCTGGACGTGCACCTGCTGATCAGTTCGTTCTGCTTCTATCGCGTGTCGAACCGCCACACGCTGGGAGAAATCTTCCAGATCGACCTGCCGGACGAAACCATCAAGCAGCGCCACCGCGAGATGATCTGCGAATCGGTGTTGCGCTACCTGAAGGCCTGACTCGATCCCCCCTGTGGGAGCGAGCCTGCTCGCGAAGGCGTCGATTCAGTCAACGAACAGGGCGACTGACACACCGCTTTCGCGAGCAGGCTCGCTCCCACAGGGGCCGCTTTGAAATTCAGCCATTCATGCTCTGAAAATGCTCAAGCATGCGCTGCGCATCCGGCACCACGCCGCTGAACAGTTCAAACGCCTTCACCGCCTGAAACACCGCCATGTTGCCGCCATCCAGGGTGCGGCAACCCAAGGCGCGGGCATCGCGCAGCAGCTCGGTTTCCAGCGGGAAATACACAATTTCCGCGACCCACATTGCCTTGCGTAGCAAGCCGGCCGGCACCGGTGAACCCGGCAGCTTGGCCATGCCCATCGGCGTGGTGTTGACCAGGCCATCGGCCTGCGCCAGCGCCCCGGGCAAATCCCGTCCCGCCTGCGCGCGACCGGCGCCAAAATGTTGATTCAGATTGTTCGCCAGGCTCTCGGCACGCTCGCGGTCGACATCAAAAATCGTCAATTGCCGTACGCCTTCGCTGAGCAGCGCGTGGGCCACCGCCGCTCCAGCCCCACCGGCGCCCATCTGGACTACACGTTCTAGGGCAGCGTCCGGCAGACCTCGGCGAAAACCCTCGGCGAAACCGAGGCAATCGGTGTTGTGGCCGACACGCTTGCCGTCCTTCAGCACCACGGTGTTGACCGCGCCGATACCGCGTGCTTCCGGGGACAATTCGTCGAGCAGCGGGATGACCGCCTGTTTGCACGGGAAAGTGATGTTCAGTCCGGTGTAATTCATCCGCTCCGCCGCTTGCAGCAGGTCGTGCAGGGCCGTGCTGTCGAGGTGCAATTGATCGAGGTCGATGAGCTGGTACAGATAACGCAGGCCCTGCGCATCGCCTTCGTGCTCATGCAGTGCCGGTGTACGTGAAGCCTGAATCCCGGCGCCGATCAGCCCGGCGAGTATCACCTTGGAACGCGACATGGTTCTTACCTCTGCAACCGCTGACCGAAATGCTCCAGCGCCAGGCGGTAGCCATGGCTGCCGAACCCGCACATCACCGCCGTGGCGATGCCGGAAACAAACGAATGATGACGAAACGGCTCACGGGCGTGGACGTTGGACAGATGCACCTCGATCACCGGCAATTCACTGGCGACCAGTGCATCGCGAATCGCCACGGACGTATGCGTCCACGCCGCCGGATTGATCACGATCCCGGCACAACGACCACGCGCGGCGTGAATCCAGTCGAGCAGCTCGCCTTCATGATTGGTCTGGCGAAATTCCACGGTCAGGCCGAACTCGTCAGCCGCGCGACCACACAGCGCGGAAATATCGGCCAGGGTGTCATGACCATAAGTCGCCGGCTCGCGGGTGCCAAGCAAGTTCAGGTTCGGGCCGTTAAGCACCAGAACGATAGGGGACATGGGGGTACTCCACTTATTGTTTTTGGCATGGGCCGAGAGGTTCCGGCCTGTGGAGATAAAATGTACTAGATGGTTACATCGGTCAATTGAACAGAAATGACCTGGGCGTTTTATGTTCGGTGATCGCACGGATCAAAAGATCGCAGCCTTCGGCAGCTCCTACAGATAACCGCGGTCCACATGTAGGAGCTGCCGAAGGCTGCGATCTTTTAGAGCACCCACAAAAAAGCCGTCAATCACGACGGCTTTCTCGTACCAACTACCCGCGATTAGCGTCGGGTCAGCAGCACACCGGATTCCATGTGATGGGTCCAAGGGAACTGGTCGAACAATGCGCACTTGGTAATGCAGTGGGTGTCATGCAGCTGGGCGATGTTGGCCGCGAGGGTGTCAGGGTTGCAGGAGATGTAGAGGATGTTGTCGAAGCGTCGTGTCAGCTCGCAGGTGTCCGGGTCCATGCCGGCGCGCGGTGGGTCGACGAAGACGCTGCCGAATTCGTAGCTCTTCAGATCGATGCCGTGCAGGCGGCGGAACGGGCGCACTTCGTTGAGCGCTTCGGTCAGCTCCTCGGCGGACAAACGCACCAGCGTGACGTTATCCACAGCGTTTTCGCTGAGGTTGCTCAGGGCCGCGTTGACCGAAGTCTTGCTGATTTCGGTAGCGAGCACTTTGCGCACGCGCGTCGCCAGCGGCAGGGTGAAGTTGCCGTTGCCGCAGTACAACTCGAGCAGATCGTCGCTGCGATCGCCCAGCGCTTCGTAAGCCCAATTGAGCATCTTCTGGTTCACCGTGCCGTTGGGCTGGGTGAACGCGCCTTCGGGCTGGCGATAGCTGAAGGTGCGGCCGCCGACTTCGAGTTTCTCGACGACATAGTCCTGACCGAGCACTTCGCGCTTGCCCTTGGAGCGGCCGATGATGCTCACGCCGAGATCGGCCGACAGCTTCGTTGCTGCCGCATGCCAGTGCTCGTCCAGCGGACGGTGATAGCACAGGGTGATCATCGCGTCGCCGGCCAGCGTGGTTAGAAACTCGACCTGAAACAGCTTGTGGCTCAGCGCTGAACTGGCTTGCCACGCGGCCTTCAACTGCGGCATCAACTGGTTGATGCGCAGGCTGGCAATCGGGAATTCTTCGATAAGGATCGGCGTGCGTTTGTCGTCCTGAGAGAACATCGCGTAGTGGCGTTCGCCGCCCTCGCGCCAGAGGCGGAATTCGGCGCGCAGGCGAAAGTTCTGCAGAGGCGAATCAAACACCGTCGGCGCAGGTGCATCGAACGGTGCCAGCAGATCACGCAAGCGCGTGACCTTGGCTTCGAGTTGTTCGGCGTAGGCTTGGGAATCGAAACTCATGCGTTGAACCAACCCAACTTGATCACAAACAGAATCGACAGAATCACCAGTGCCGGGTTCAGCTCACGGGCACGGCCGGACAGCAGCTTGATGGCGGTCCAGGCGATGAAGCCGAAGGCGATACCGTTGGCGATCGAATAGGTGAACGGCATGGCCAGCGCGGTAACCACAACCGGCGCCGCCACGGTGATGTCGTCCCAGTCTATTTCCGCCAGGCCGGAAGTCATCAGCACGGCGACGAACAGCAGCGCTGGCGCAGTGGCGAACGCCGGAACGCTGGCCGCCAGGGGCGAGAAGAACAGCGCCAGCAGGAACAGGATTGCCACGACGATGGCGGTCAGGCCTGTGCGGCCACCGGCACTGACGCCGGCAGCGGATTCGATGTAACTGGTCGTGGTCGAAGTACCCAGCAGCGAGCCGGCCATGGCCGCAGTACTGTCGGCGATCAGCGCACGGCCCATTTTCGGCATTTGGCCGTCCTTGCCCATCAGGCCGGCGCGCTTGGCGACGCCGATCAGGGTCCCGGAGTTGTCGAACAGGTCGACGAACAGGAAGGCGAAAATCACGCTGACCAGACCGGTGTCGAGTGCGCCTTTGATGTCCAGTTGCAGGAAGGTCGGCGCCAGCGACGGCGGCATCGACAGGATGCCGCCGAACTCGGTGACGTTCAGTGCGATCGAGGCGATGGTTACGGCGAGAATGCCGATCAGCACCGCGCCACGCACTTTCAGCGCTTCGAGGGCGACGATCACGGCAAAGCCGACGGTGGCCAGAATCGGTGCCGGTTTGGTCAGATCGCCGAGGCCGACCATGGTCGCCGGGTTGCTGACCACGATGCCGGCATTGTGCAGGGCGATCAGTGCCAGGAACAGGCCGATACCCGCGGCGATCGCCGAGCGCAGTGGCAGCGGAATGGCGTTGATGATCCATTCACGGATGCGGAAGATCGACAGCAGAAAGAACAGCACGGCGGAAATGAACACCGCACCCAGCGCCACTTGCCAGGTGTGGCCCATGTGCAGCACCACGGTGTAGGTAAAGAAGGCGTTCAGGCCCATGCCCGGAGCGAGAGCGATCGGGTAGTTGGCGATCAGGCCCATCACGGTCGAGCCGATTGCAGCCGCCAGACAGGTGGCGACGAAGATCGCGCCTTTGTCCATGCCGGTCTCGCCGAGGATGCTCGGGTTGACGAACAGAATGTAAGCCATGGCCAGGAAAGTCGTGACGCCCGCAAGAATTTCGGTGCGCACGTTGGTGTTGTGTGCCTTGAGTTGAAACAGCCTTTCCAGCATGTCTGCTCCCCGTGGCGCGCGTGGCGCCGTGAATGTATCGACCTCAACAGCAAAGCACAGACCGTCGCAAGCGCCTGGAAAATTGTCGTGGGCCGGAAAAAGCCGCGCATCATACCAGCCGCGTGAGGAATTTGGCGGATGTTGGTGTCGATCGTCGGCGAAGTTTTGCGCAGCCGACAACTGCGCCATACTGCGCGCTGATTTTTCGGAGTGGGCAGGCATGCGCAACAGCGGGATCAGGATTTTCGGATGGATTGCAGCACTGCTGCTGACAGCTCCGGCGTTCGCGGCATCGGCGCCGCCACTCTCCGAGGTGAAGGTGATCAAAGTACAGTCACCGTCCTGCGGCCTGGAAGATATTGCCGATAACCAGCCGCAAACCCAATGCAATCACAGCGGGCCGAATATCAAAGTCTTCGTGCTGGAAGTCGGCTATGGCCAGAACCAGCCACACGTGACTCTGGATGGCTTCGAGGTCAACGGCACCCGAGGCCCGGTGTGCGCCTTCGATAATGGCAATCTCACCGAGTGCACGCCCGGTAGCAAAACCGTCGGTTCTCTTTATACCTTCGATCTGGCCGGCAAACAGGAAGGCAGCTTCAACTTCAGCAACACCTCGATCAACGCCCCGCGCAACACGCTTTCGACCCAGCTTTACATCAAGTAACGGCTGTCTGCGAACAGGGTGGGACAAAGCTGACTACGCTTGACTGACTATCCAGCGGAAAGCGCCCATGACTTCCAGAGCCCTGATTGCCCTCGCCGAGGGCATCGACGATTTGCAAAGCGTGACCCTGATCGACGTGCTGCGCCGCGCCGGCATCGAAGTGGTCGCCGCCAGCATCGAAGGCCGACGCATGCTGACCTGTGCGCGCGGCACCCGGCTGACTGCCGACGGCATGCTGGTCGATGTACTGGCACAGACTTTTGACCTCATTGTCCTGCCGGGCGGTGCCGTCGGTTCCCGGCATCTGGCGGCGCATCAACCCTTGCAGCAATTGCTCAAGGACCAAGCCAGCGCCGGCCGCCTGTTCGCCGCCATCGGCGAAGCTCCAGCTGTCGCCCTGCAAGCATCAGGCGTGCTGCGCCAGCGACGCATGACCTGCCTGCCCGGCGCCAGCCATCAACTATCAGGCTGTACGTTTGTTGATCAAGCGGTGGTGGTCGACGGCAACTGCATCACGGCCCAAGGCTCGGGACCGGCGCTGGAGTTTGCCTTGACCCTGGTCGAGCAACTTGGTGGCAAGGCGTTGCGGGCGAGGGTAGCGGGGGAGTTGATGGCCTGACGGTTCAGCCGTGGGCTGCGAGGGGTTCTATCATTGGTTGCTCACGGTGCTCCGCTTGCCAAAGATCGTAGTCGGTTTGGACGCCTAGCCAAACGCGCGCCTTGCCGATCCCTGCACGCTCAAGTCGTACTGCCAGATCCGGGCTGATCGGCGCGTGTCCGTGCAGTACGCGCGAAAGATGCGGGCGTGCAAAGCCAAGGTGCCGGGCCAATTCGCTCACGCTGATACCAAGCTCGGGCAAGACATCCAGCAGCAGGGTTTCACCGGGGTGTGGCGGGTTGTGCATGGGCATGAGCCTGCCTCCTGTCAGTGGTAGTCCAGATAATCGACCAATTCGATATCCGAACCGACAAAACGAAAGATCACTCGCCAGTTGCCTGAAACGCTGAGCGACCAATATTCGCTCAGCTCACCTTTCAACGGATGCAGGCGCCAGCCGGGCAAGTCCAGGTCTGCGGGAAGCGTCGCTCGATCCATGAACTGCAACATGCGCGAAAGCCGTTTTGCATGGTCGGCACGAATTCCACGAGTCGTACCTGTTTCATAGAAGCCACGAAGGCCTTTGTGCTGAAAGGATTTGATCATGGCGGCGAGTGTAAGGCGATACATTACACCTGGTGCGGTAACTATGTACCGCACGTTGTCGCTTAATAAGTGCTAAGCAGGTGAGTTTTTTCCAAAAAACTCAGACCTTCTCTTCCACCGGCACATGCATCCGATCCCGATTCGCCAACGTCGGAAACAGTTTGATCCACGTCCCCGTCACCACCAGCGTGCCGATCCCGCCCATGACCACCGCCGGCACGGTGCCGAACCAGTGGGCGGTGAGGCCGGATTCGAATTCGCCCAACTGGTTCGATGCGCCGATGAACAGCCCGTTCACCGCGCTGACCCGGCCGCGCATTTCGTCGGGGGTTTCCAGTTGCACGAACGAGGCACGGATGACCATGCTGATCATGTCCGCTGCGCCGAGCACCACCAGCACCGCCAGGGAGAACCAGAACGAGGTCGACAAACCAAACGCGATAGTGGCGACGCCGAAGATGCCGACGGCGGTGAACATCACCCGGCCGACATTGCGTTCCACGGCAAATCGCGCCAGAAACAGCGACATCAGCAACGCACCCACCGCCGGCGCCGAGCGCAACAGGCCAAGGCCCCACGGGCCGGTCAGCAGAATGTCCTTGGCGAACACCGGCAGCAGCGCTGTGGCGCCACCGAGCAACACGGCGAACAGGTCCAGCGAGATCGCTCCGAGGATGTCCGGGCGGCTGCGGATGAAGCGAATCCCTGCCAACAGCGAGTCCAGCGTGGCTTTGCCTTTATTCAATGGCGTCTGGCGTGCCGGTAGGTTGAGCATCAGCGTGCAGGCGATCACGTACAGCAGCACGGTCGGGCCGTAGACCCAGACGCTGCCGAACGCATAGAGCAAACCGCCAAGAGCCGGAGCGACGATAGTGGCCGACTGCTGCGCCGATTGCGCGGCGGCAACCGCACGGGGGAAAAGCGCACTGGGGACGATGCTCGGCAGCAAGGCCTGAGTCGTCGGCATCTCGAACGAACGGGCGGCGCCGAGCAGAAAGGCGAGGATGAAAATCATCTCGCGGGTGACGTGATCGGTGGCGCTGCCGATGGCCAGCGCCAAGGCAATCAATGCCTGCAATGACTGGCAGAGTGCGGCGACCTTGCGCCGATCATAGCGATCGGCAACGTGCCCGGTGTGCAGCATGAACAGCACCCGCGGCGCGAATTCGACCAGCCCGACCAGGCCCAGATCCAGCACGTTGCCGGTCAGTTGATACAGATTCCAGCCGATCGCCACGGTGAGCATCTGGAAACCGCTGGCGGTGAAAATCCGCGCCAGCCAAAAGGCCATGAATGGACGATGGTGACGTAACAGCAGGGGCTCTTGAATGGGCATCTGAAGGCAGGTCTTGGGCGAGTGAACGGCGAGATTATCACCAGTCTGTAACAGGAAGTTGCTAGGAGAAACAATTCAGTTAGCCAGACATCGATCTTTCATGCTGACAATCAACCCTGTGGTGAGGGGATTTATCCCCGTTGGGTCGCGCAGCGGCCCCAAAAGCTGGAAGCGACGACTGCTGCGCAGCCGAACGGGGATAAATCCCCTCGCCACGGGGGAGTGAGGCAACTTGTCACGCGGCAAACCACCACGCAGTTCATTGGTAAAAATGGGACTACTCTTTCAACGTTGCTTGATCCAGATCAAGACCCCGACCGGAACTGATCTGGCGGCCATTTGGCCAGACTCCCTGCGTTGCGATGGTTGCAAGAAAAAGAACGAATCCGAATTCGCCGCACTCCATATCCGTGGGGGCAGTGGTGCAGGCCTCCGGGCCAGCTACCCGTATTACCTGACAGAGGAAGCCATATGTTCGGTTTAGAGGCTCTGGATCTCGCCCGAATTCAGTTCGCGTTCACCATCTCGTTCCACATTCTGTTCCCGGCCATCACCATTGGCCTGGCGAGTTACCTGGCGGTGCTCGAAGGCTTGTGGCTGAAGACCCGCAACGACACCTACCGCGATCTCTACCATTTCTGGTCGAAGATTTTTGCCGTCAACTTCGGCATGGGCGTGGTTTCCGGGCTGGTCATGGCTTATCAGTTCGGCACCAACTGGAGTCGTTTTTCCGACTTCGCCGGTGCCGTCACCGGGCCGTTGCTGACCTATGAAGTGCTCACCGCGTTCTTCCTTGAGGCCGGTTTCCTTGGCGTCATGCTGTTCGGCTGGAACAAGGTCGGGCGCGGCCTGCACTTCTTCTCGACGGTGATGGTAGCGATCGGCACGCTGATTTCGACCTTCTGGATTCTCGCCTCCAACAGCTGGATGCAGACCCCGCAAGGCTTTGAAATCGTCAACGGTCAGGTGATCCCCACCGACTGGCTGGCAATCATCTTCAACCCGTCATTCCCTTACCGGCTGATGCACATGGCCACGGCCGCGTTCGTCGCCACGGCGTTCTTCGTCGGCTCGTCAGCGGCCTGGCACCTGCTGCGCGGCAGAGACAACCCGGCGATCCGCACCATGCTGTCGATGGCCATGTGGATGGCATTGATCGTCGCGCCGATCCAGGCGGTTATCGGCGACTTCCACGGACTCAATACGCTCAAGCATCAGCCGGCAAAAATCGCTGCGATCGAAGGCCACTGGGAAAACCATGGCGACGAAGCGACGCCGCTGATCCTGTTCGGCTGGCCGGACATGAAAGAGGAACGCACCAAGTTCGCCGTAGAGATTCCATACCTCGGCAGCCTGATTCTGACCCACTCGCTGGATAAACAAGTACCGGCGCTGAAGGAATTTCCACCGGAAGACCGGCCGAATTCGACCATCGTGTTCTGGTCGTTCCGGATCATGGTCGGCCTCGGTTTCCTGATGATCTTCACCGGTTTGTGGAGTCTGTGGCTGCGCAAGCGTGACTCGCTGTATACCTCGCGGCCGTTCCTGCATCTGGCGTTGTGGATGGGGCCGTCCGGCCTGATCGCAATTCTTGCCGGTTGGTTCACCACGGAAATCGGCCGTCAACCGTGGGTGGTCTATGGCCTGATGCGCACCGCAGATGCTTCGTCCAACCACAGTTTCATGCAGATGAGCATCACCCTGATCATGTTCGTAGTGGTGTATTTCGCCCTGTTCGGCGCCGGTCTCGGCTACATGATGCGCCTGGTGCGCAAAGGGCCGAAGATCAGCGAAGGCAGCGCAACGCCGGACGGTGGTCCAGGCAAGAAACGCACCCCGGCGCGTCCGTTGTCCGCAGCCGACGATCCGGCCGAGGGCGAGCACGAAGACAACACTCGCTTGACCAAGGAGATTTGACTCATGGGTATCGATCTTCCGCTGATCTGGGCCGTGATCATCATCTTCGGCATCATGATGTACGTGGTCATGGACGGCTTCGACCTGGGCATCGGCATTCTCTTCCCGTTCGTACCCGGCAAGACCGATCGCGACGTGATGATGAACACCGTCGCCCCGGTCTGGGACGGCAACGAAACCTGGCTGGTGCTGGGTGGCGCGGCGTTGTTCGGCGCCTTCCCGCTGGCCTATTCGGTGGTGTTGTCGGCGCTGTACCTGCCGCTGATCTTCATGCTCATGGGCCTGATCTTTCGCGGTGTGGCCTTCGAGTTCCGCTTCAAGGCCAAGGATGAAAAACGTCACCTGTGGGACAAGGCATTCATCGGTGGTTCGATCGCGGCGACGTTCTTTCAGGGCGTGGCGCTGGGAGCGTTCATCGATGGTCTGCCTGTGGTCAATCGCCAGTTCGCTGGAGGTTCACTGGACTGGCTGACACCGTTCACGCTGTTTTGCGGCGCGGCGCTGGTAGTGGCTTATGCCTTGCTCGGCTGCACCTGGCTGATCATGAAAACCGAAGGCAAGCTGCAGGAACAAATGCACGACCTGGCGCGGCCGCTGGCGTTCGTCCTGCTGGCAGTGATCGGTATCGTCAGCCTGTGGACACCCCTGTCGCATCCGGAAATCGCCTCACGCTGGTTCAGCATGCCGAATCTGTTCTGGTTCATGCCGGTGCCGATTCTGGTGCTGGTCACCTTGTACGGCCTGATCCGCGCGGTGGCACGTAACGCCAACTACACGCCGTTCCTGCTGACCCTGGTGCTGATCTTCCTCGGCTACAGCGGCTTGGGCATCAGCCTGTGGCCGAACATCGTGCCGCCGTCGATCTCGATCTGGGACGCCGCCGCGCCGCCGCAAAGTCAGGGCTTCATGCTGGTCGGCACGCTGTTCATCATTCCGTTCATCCTGGGTTATACCTTCTGGAGCTACTACGTGTTCCGCGGCAAGGTCACCCACGAAGATGGTTATCACTAATCCAATTGCTGGGCTTGCCCTGTGGGAGCGAGCCTGCTCGCGAAGGCGTCCGCAGTGACGCCTTGGCTTAACGGAGATCGATGCAATGACCGGCAAACATTCCCTGCACGACATTGAAGAAGCCGAAAAAAAGCCGCTGTGGCAGCGGCTCGGCTGGTTGGCCCTGATCTGGGTTGGCAGTGTCGGCGTGTTGTTCATCGCCGCCAGCCTGATGCGCATGTTCATGAATGCCGCGGGTTTGACCACCCACTGAAATATCCCGTCCCGGCGCCTTCGGGTATGGACTCGCAACCCTCCTCACGGAGGGTTTTTTTATGCCGCAGATTTATTTGCGCGCTTTGAGGATGACGAATTTCGGCGTGGCCGCCACTTGCTCGACGCCACGAAACAAGCGCGCCAGTTTGCTGTGATAGCCCAGATGCCGATTGCCGACAATGTACAGCGCACCGCCGACCACCAGCGCCTCGCGCGCCTGCTGGAACATGCGCCAGGCGAGGAAATCGCCGACCACCTGTTGCTGATGGAACGGTGGGTTGCACAGCACCACGTCCAGCGACTGCGGCGCCTGCCCGGCCAGACCATCGCCAGCGCGCACGATCACTTCGCGAGCGCCCAATGCCGCGCGCCAGTTCTCGGCAGCCGATTGCACCGCCATGAACGATTCGTCGACCAGCGTGTAATGCGCATCCGGGTTCTGCAAGGCGCTGGCGATTGCCAGAACACCGTTGCCGCAACCGAGATCGGCGACTCGCGCGTGGCCAAGGTTCTTCGGCAGATGCGGCAAAAACGCGCGAGTGCCGATGTCGAGGCCTTCACGGCAGAACACATTGGCGTGGTTGAGCAGTTCGATTGCCGGTTCGTCGAGGCGATAGCGAGTCGGATAGGGCGATGTGGCGGGCGCTTTGGTTTCAGGCGTGGCGATCAGCAGTCGGGCTTTCTTCACGGCCAGCGACGCCTGCACCGGGCCAATGTAGCGCTCGAGCAGATCGCCGGCAGCGCGCGGCAGATGCTTGACCATGGCGGCGGCGATCACTTGCGCGCCCGGAGCGAGTTGCCCTTGCAGGCGGATCAACTGCTCTTCCAATAGCGCCAGCGTCTTGGGAACGCGGATCAGCACCCGGTCAAACGGCCCGACCAAAGGCTCACTGGCCGGAATCGGACGGATCGCATCGAACGCCTGGCCATTGCGCAGCAGATTCTTTTCCAGCCCGACGAAACCGAGGAACGAGTCGCCGCTGCTGCTCACCTCGACCTTGCCCAGCAGGCTGATCGCCAAGGCGCCAAAGCTGTCATTGAGCACCAGCACGCGGGTGCTGCTCTGAGGTTGTCCGCTGGCGAGATGATTGAGCAGGTATTCGTCCGCCGCATCGAAGGCTTGCAGCGGTTCATTCTGCTGTTCAGGCTGGCGGATCAGGTCGAGCTGGGCGAAAGGCGTTTCGAGCAAGGGCATGGGGCGGGGACTCAGGATATTCGGCAGATATCCCGTTGCCGGCAGATGGTGCGACGGGATCCGACCGAGTGGACTGCGATGCAAGCAGGTTGCGTCATCACTCGGAAAGGCCTGAATGGTACGTTTTTTTGCGCGTAAATACTCGCAGGATTACCGTGCGATATCGCTCGTCAGTCAGATAATCCCGGCACGAGCGGCGGCAATCACCGCGGAAATCTTGTTGCAGACGTTGAATTTTTCGATGACGTTTTGCACATGATAGTTAACGGTGCGTTCGCTCAGGCTGAGGATTCTCGAAATATCGTGAGCGGTTTTGCCCATGGCGGACAATTTCATGATCTCCAGCTCCCGGGACGATAGCCTCGGCTTGCTGGGTTTGGCCGGTGTGGGCACGGTGCGGGCATACAGGTCACTGAAGTGTCGGTTGGCAAAAAACAGATAACCGTAATGCTCATACAGTTCGAGCGGGCTGATCGGGCAGTGGGTTCGAGCCAGACTGATGATGCTGCACAAACCGCTGGTTTCGTCATGAAAGGCCTGCGACCAGCCATGCTGCAGCCCATTCTGTTTCAACGCCTGCCACAACTCGGGTGCATCGTTGAAGACTCTTTCTTCCCAGACAATGGGTAATATTGAGTGATTGCAATGCGCTATTACCGGATCAATATTGCGGAAGTTCTCTTTGTTGTACTGAATGTTCCATTCTTTAGGGTAGTTATTGATCTGCAAGGCATTCAGGTGGACATCACGATGAGGGGACGTCACTGCTATTGCACAGTAGTTAAAGCCCAGATTCTCGGCAAATCTCAGCAGTATCGGGTATGCCGCTTCAATGCCTTTGGCAAATGTCAGTTGTTTCAATTGTGATTCCTTCCACGTTTCCATGAACTTTGCCTCTGTATCTTGATATCGGGGTGCGGAATGGATCCAAAAGATCCGGCACGAATCGAAGTGTAGGATCTTTCCTGCGAAACGCCTTACATTTTTTCGAGATTGAAACTTTGATGTTTTTTATAAAGTGTTCTTAGCAATACGCGCTGTTATATTTTAACTGTCATCTTAAAGTTATTACTCTAGATCTAACATTGACATCACATCAAATGTGCAGCGCTGATTCTGTCAATATCATTACCAATGGAAGGTGTTTGGCAGCGCGGTTTTGCGGGACACTGTGGGCAATCGTTTCAAGGAGTGCCTCATGACTGCCAGTGCCGAGAAGTACACCACCCAGACCTTGCTCGATGTGCAACCGTTGACGGCGAACCTGTTCACGCTGCGCACCAGCCGCGACCCAGGCTTTCGCTTTCGTGCCGGCCAGTTCGCCCGACTGGGCGTCACCAAGGCCGATGGGAGCACGGTCTGGCGCGCCTATTCGATGGTGTCGTCGCCGTTCGACGAGTATCTCGAGTTCTTTTCCATCGTCGTGCCGGGCGGCGAATTTACCAGTGAGCTGAGCCGGCTTCAGGTCGGCGACAGCTTGATGGTAGAACGCCAGGCGTTCGGCTACCTGACGCTGGATCGCTTTGTCGATGGCCGAGACCTGTGGTTACTGTCCACCGGCACCGGGCTGGCACCGTTTCTGTCGATCCTGCAGGACTTCGAGGTCTGGGAGAAATTCGAGCGGATCATTCTGGTTTACAGCGTGCGGGAGGCGCGGGAACTGGCTTATCAGGAGTTGATCGCCGGGTTGGCGCAACGGGACTATCTGAGCGAATACGCCCACAAGCTGCAATTCATCCCCACTGTGACCCGCGAAGCGCATCCAGGCGCGCTGCGGGGCCGGATTACTACGCTGATTGAAAACGGCGAGCTGGAACGTGCGGCGGGCGTTGAGCTCTCGCCAGAGCATTCGCGTGTGATGTTGTGCGGCAACCCGCAGATGATCGACGACACCCGCGCCTTGCTGAAACAGCGCGACATGCGCCTGAGCCTGACGCGCAAGCCGGGGCAGGTTGCGGTGGAAAATTACTGGTAACGAAAACGGCACCCGCGGGTGCCGTTTTGATGACTACCGAATGCCTCAGGGCCGCTCGTTCTGCGCCTTGAGCAGGTCGCGAATTTCGCCCAGCAGTTGCTCTTCCTTGCTCGGGATCGGCGGCGCGGTCGGTGCTACGGCTTCTTCGCGCTTGAGGCGGTTGATGGCTTTGACACCCATGAAAATCGCGAAAGCGACAATCACGAAATCCAGCACCGTCTGCAGGAATTTGCCGTAAGCCAGCACCACTGCGGGCGCATCGCCCTGGGCTGCTTTGAGCGTGACAGCCAGATCACTGAAGTCCACTCCACCGATCAACAGGCCAATCGGCGGCATGATCACGTCGCCGACAAACGACGAAACGATTTTGCCAAACGCCGCGCCGATGATGATACCGACGGCCATGTCGACCACATTGCCTTTGACCGCGAAGGCCTTGAACTCGCTAAGCACGCCCATAGTTATTTCCTTGTTACAGATGAGTTTGGTGTTGGCAGTGTAAATCAGCGAAACGCCTCCTGCGCGAAACACCTTCTTACAATGCCCGTTTTTATCGACACATCGATTGACGATTAGTTTGCAAATTGCCAGCAATCGCGCGCGGAATACGCGCTAACCCGCTGACGGGAAAGCCAATTTCTTCAATCATGGTGTTACGTTCTTTCTATTTATGTTCTGCGGCACAGGCCTCTAGCCTTGGTGTGGCGCACCTGGATGCGCCCAATAAAACCAGAGGAACCTGATATGACATCCACTCCTGGACTGGGGGCTTTTCCCTTCCGCCGCACCTTCGGCGTACTGACTGCCGGGCTGCTGACCTTCTCGGTCAACGCCGCTCCGCTGACCCGCGATAACGGCGCGGCAGTCGGTGACAATCAGAACTCGCAAACTGCCGGCGCCAACGGCCCGGTGCTGCTGCAGGATGTGCAACTGATCCAGAAGCTGCAGCGCTTCGATCGTGAACGCATCCCCGAGCGCGTCGTACACGCACGCGGCACCGGCGCTCACGGCACCTTCACCGTGACCGATGACCTCAGCGACCTGAGCAAGGCCAAGGTGTTCGCCGCAGGCCAGAGCACGCCGGTATTCGTGCGTTTCTCGGCGGTGGTGCATGGCAACCATTCCCCGGAAACCCTGCGCGACCCGCGGGGTTTCGCCACCAAGTTCTACACTGCTGACGGCAATTGGGATCTGGTCGGCAACAATTTCCCGACCTTCTTCATCCGCGATGCGATCAAATTCCCGGACATGGTGCACGCCTTCAAGCCCGATCCGCGCACCAACCTCGATGACGATTCGCGCCGGTTCGATTTCTTCTCCCATGTACCGGAAGCCACCCGCACGCTGACCGAGTTGTATTCCAACTACGGCACTCCGGCCAGTTATCGGGAGATGGATGGCAATGGTGTTCATGCCTATAAGCTGATCAATGCGAAGAATGAAGTTCACTATGTGAAGTTTCACTGGAAGAGTCTTCAAGGCATCAAGAATCTCACGCCAAAACAAGTCAGCGAAGTTCAGGGTCAGGATTACAGTCATATGACCAACGACTTGGTCAGTAATATCAACAAGGGCAACTTTCCGAAGTGGGACTTGTACGTGCAAGTTCTCAAGCCACAGGATTTGTCCAAGTTTGATTTCGATCCATTGGATGCAACCAAGATCTGGCCGGGTATTGCCGAGCGCAAAGTTGGACAAATGGTCCTGAACCGTAATCCGGCCAATGTCTTCCAGGAAACCGAACAAGTTGCCATGGCTCCAGCCAACGTAGTTCCGGGTATCGAACCTTCGGAAGATCGTTTGTTGCAGGGTCGAGTGTTCTCCTATGCCGATACGCAGATGTATCGCCTTGGCGCCAACGCTTTGCAATTGCCGGTCAATGCACCGAAAACCGCAGTGAACAATGGCAATCAGGATGGTGCGATGAATTTCGGCGCCAGCCAGTCCGGTGTCAACTACCAGCCAAGCCGCCTGCAACCGCGTGAAGAAACATCATCGGCGCGTTACAGCCAGTCGGCGCTGTCGGGCAGCACGCAGCAGGCGAAGATCCAGCGTGAGCAGAACTTCAAGCAGGCCGGTGATCTGTATCGCTCGTACAGCAAGCAGGAACGCCGCGACCTGATCGACAGCTTCGGCGGCTCGCTGGCCACCACTGATGACGAGAGCAAGCACATCATCCTGTCGTTCCTGTACAAGGCCGACCCTGAGTACGGCAGCGGTGTGACCGAAGTGGCCAAGGGCGACCTCAGCCGTGTGAAAGCACTGGCGGCGAAACTGACCGACTGATAGCCATGCGGCGCACGCGAGGGCCAGTGCGGCCTCGCGTGCGTTCAAGGAGAGAGCCCGATGCGTATTTTTCTTTTGTGCCTGGCCGGGTGCCTGTCGCTTACTGCGTGGGCAACCCCGGTCGAGCAGAGCCCCGAAGCGATCAAGGCGCAGTTGCAGGATTACTACTTCGACGCCGCCCGCCGGGGTGATGTGCCGATGCTCGAGACCTTTATCGAGTCCGGCTATTCCCTCGATACCCGCGATAGCAAGGGGTACACCGCGCTGATTCTGGCGGCCTATCACGGTCAGGCGCCGGCGGTTGAGCGCCTGCTCGCCGCTGGCGCAGATGCCTGTGCCCAGGACCAACGCGGTAACACGGCGCTGATGGGTGCGATTTTCAAAGGCGAATTACAGATCGCCCGGCGCCTGATGGCCACCGATTGCAGCCCCGACCAGCGTAACGGCGCCGGGCAGACAGCGGCGATGTACGCCGGGCTGTTCAAGCGTCTGGAATTGCTTGATGCGTTGAAAGCCAAGGGCGCTGACCTCAATGCCGAGGATCCGCTGGGCAACAGCGCCGCGCGTCTGGCCAGCGGCGAAATCCGTACCGCTGCGCCGCGCTGATCATCGATGGCTGCGTTATCATCGCGTCTTTTGTTCCGGGGGTTCTGATGGCCAAGGCCAAGCGCATGTACGGCTGCACCGAGTGCGGCGCAACCTTTCCCAAGTGGGCCGGGCAGTGCGGCGAGTGCGGTGCCTGGAACACTCTGACTGAAACCATGATCGAAAGCGGCGGCGCCACGGCACCCACCGGGCGCACCGGTTGGGCTGGCCAGCAGGCGCAGATCAAGACGCTCGCCGAAGTCAGCATCGAAGAGATTCCACGTTTTTCCACCGCGTCCGGTGAGCTCGACCGCGTGCTCGGCGGCGGGCTGGTCGATGGCTCGGTGGTGCTGATTGGCGGTGATCCGGGGATCGGCAAGTCGACAATCCTGCTCCAGACCCTGTGCAATCTGGCCAAGAGCATGCCAGCGCTGTACGTCACCGGTGAGGAATCCCAGCAGCAAGTGGCGATGCGCGCTCGCCGTCTCGGCCTGCCGCAGGATCAACTGCGGGTGATGACCGAAACCTGCATCGAAACCATCATTGCCACCGCCCGCCAGGAAAAGCCCAAGGTGATGGTGATCGACTCGATCCAGACCATTTTCACCGAACAACTGCAATCGGCCCCGGGCGGCGTGTCGCAGGTGCGTGAAAGTGCGGCGTTGCTGGTGCGCTACGCCAAACAGAGCGGCACGGCGATCTTCCTCGTCGGCCACGTCACTAAAGAAGGTGCGCTGGCCGGTCCACGTGTTCTGGAACACATGGTCGACACGGTGCTGTATTTCGAAGGTGAATCCGATGGTCGACTGCGTCTGCTGCGGGCGGTGAAGAACCGTTTCGGCGCGGTCAACGAATTGGGCGTGTTCGGCATGACCGACAAGGGCCTGAAAGAAGTCTCCAACCCATCGGCGATTTTTCTTACCCGCGCTCAGGAAGAAGTCCCGGGCAGTGTGGTCATGGCGACGTGGGAAGGCACCCGACCGATGCTGGTCGAAGTGCAGGCGCTGGTCGATGACAGCCATCTGGCCAACCCGCGTCGGGTGACGCTGGGGCTGGATCAGAACCGATTGGCGATGTTGCTCGCGGTGCTGCACCGCCACGGCGGGATTCCGACCCACGATCAGGACGTGTTCCTCAACGTGGTAGGCGGCGTGAAGGTGCTGGAGACGGCGTCGGATCTGGCGTTGATGGCGGCGGTGATGTCGAGTTTGCGCAATCGGCCGTTACCGCATGATCTGCTGGTGTTCGGCGAAGTCGGCCTGTCTGGCGAAGTGCGCCCGGTGCCGAGCGGGCAGGAGCGGCTGAAAGAAGCGGCCAAGCACGGCTTCAAACGCGCCATCGTGCCGAAGGGTAATGCTCCGAAGGAATCGCCGGCGGGGTTGCAGATCATTGCCGTGACCCGCCTTGAACAAGCACTTGACGCACTGTTTGAGTGAACGCCGAACCTCTGTGGTGAGGGGATTTATCCCCGTTGGGGCGCGTAGCGGCCCTGAAAAAAACGGGTCTGCTGCGCAGCCCAACGGGGATAAATCCCCTCGCCACATAAATCCCCTCGCCACATAAGTCCCTTCACCACATAGATCCCCCTCACCACAGGGCATTCCAATTCGGGGTTGGGGGTGGCGCTAGATTTCGATCAGCGCACCCAGTTCGCGCTCCAGCTCGGCCTCATCCGCCAGATTCAGTTCGATCAACCGGCGCAGGCGCTGGATCGATTCCAGGCTGATGTGCCGGCAGATGAACCCCAAGTGGCCGTTTTCCTCGTGGGCCAGATGCACGTCCATTTCGATATCGACGTCTTCGCTCAGATGAATGTCGACTAGGAAGTCCTGCTCTTTATCCCCAAGCCACGGCTCCGGTCGCTCGATCAGCAGGCCCTTGAGCGACAGGTCGATCAACTTGACCGGCCAGATGTACTCGCCCTGTTTCAGCTCGGTTCGGGCATCGAACGCAATACGTTTGAAACGACGTCGATTGGCGGGGTGCTCGCTCATGGCGCAATCCTCATGAAGGTTCGCTGACTATAGACCGCGAATGCGGGCGCCAGCCAATCGCTCAAGCGTCTAGACCTATGTCGGGGTATGGCCTTTGGCGCCGTAAGCGCTAAACTCGGGGTGGCTGTCTTTCTTGTCCACCCTGGCTGGAATAATAAAATGAAAAATAATAATAGCCTGCTGCGCCACTTACCCTGGCTCGTGCTGGCAATCGTAGGAGCGTGCGCCCTGGGCGTAGTGGCATTGCGCCGCGGCGAGGCGATCAACGCCTTGTGGATTGTGGTCGCTGCCGTGGCCATTTATCTGGTTGCGTACCGTTACTACAGTCTGTTCATCGCCAACAACGTGATGCAACTGGATCCGCGTCGGGCCACCCCCGCCGTGCTCAACAACGATGGTCTGGACTACGTGCCGACCAACAAACACATTCTTTTCGGTCACCACTTCGCGGCCATCGCTGGCGCGGGGCCGCTGGTCGGTCCGGTGCTGGCGGCGCAGATGGGGTATCTGCCCGGCACACTCTGGCTGATTGCCGGTGTGGTGCTGGCGGGCGCGGTGCAGGACTTCATGGTCCTGTTCATGTCGACCCGACGCAACGGCCGTTCCCTGGGCGACATGGTGCGTGAAGAGATGGGCCGGATTCCCGGGACCATCGCACTGTTCGGCTGCTTCCTGATCATGATCATCATCCTCGCGGTGCTGGCGCTGATCGTGGTCAAGGCCCTCGCCGAGAGCCCGTGGGGCATCTTCACCGTGATGGCGACCATCCCGATCGCGATGTTCATGGGCATCTACATGCGCTACATCCGCCCGGGCCGCATCGGCGAGATCTCCGTGGTCGGTGTGTTGCTGCTGCTCGGCTCGATCTGGCTGGGCGGGCAGATTGCTGCCGATCCGGTATGGGCCAAAGCCTTCACCTTCACCGGTGTGCAGATTACCTGGATGCTGGTCGGTTACGGTTTTGTCGCCGCGTCGCTGCCGGTCTGGCTGATTCTGGCGCCGCGTGACTATCTGTCGACCTTCCTCAAGATCGGCACCATCGTCGCCCTGGCGATCGGTATTCTGGTGACCATGCCCGAGCTGAAAATGCCGGCACTGACCCAGTTCGTCGACGGCACCGGCCCGGTGTGGAAGGGCGGTCTGTTCCCGTTCCTGTTCATCACCATCGCTTGCGGCGCGGTTTCCGGTTTCCACGCGCTGATCTCGTCGGGCACCACGCCGAAGCTTTTGGATAACGAAACCAACGCCCGCTACATCGGTTACGGCGGCATGCTGATGGAATCGTTCGTGGCGATCATGGCCATGGTTGCCGCTTCGGTGATCGAGCCGGGCGTGTACTTCGCCATGAACAGCCCGGCCGCCGTGGTCGGCAGTGATGCCGCGTCAGTGGCGCAAATGGTCACCAGCTGGGGCTTCGCGATCACGCCGGAAGCGCTGCAAGCCGTGGCCCACGACATCGGTGAAACCACCATTCTGGCCCGTGCTGGCGGTGCGCCGACCCTGGCGGTCGGTATCGCGCAGATCCTGCACAGTGTCCTGCCGGGTGAAAACACCATGGCGTTCTGGTACCACTTCGCGATCCTGTTCGAAGCGCTGTTCATCCTCACCGCTGTGGACGCCGGTACCCGTGCCGGGCGTTTCATGCTGCAGGATCTGCTCGGCTCCTTCGTACCGGCGCTGAAACGCACCGAATCGTGGACCGCCAACCTGATCGCCACCGCCGGTTGTGTGGCGATGTGGGGCTGGTTGCTGTATCAGGGCGTGATCGATCCACTGGGCGGCATCAACACCCTGTGGCCATTGTTCGGCATCTCCAACCAGATGCTCGCCGGTATCGCGCTGATGCTCGGCACCGTGGTCCTGATCAAGATGAAGCGCCAGCGCTACATCTGGGTCACCCTGTTGCCGGCCACCTGGCTGTTGATCTGCACCACCACTGCTGGCTTCATCAAGCTGTTCGACGCCAACCCGGCGATCGGCTTCCTGTCCCTGGCCAAGAAGTACAGCGATGCGCTGGCCAACGGTCAGGTGCTGGCGCCGGCGAAAAGCGTCGAGCAGATGCAGCACGTGATCTTCAACGCCTACACCAACGCCACACTCACCGCGCTGTTCCTGTTCGTGGTCTTCAGCATCCTGTTCTATGCGCTCAAGGTCGGCATCGCCGCCTGGGGCAAGAAAGAACGTACGGATAAAGAATCGCCATTCCAGGCCCTGCCGGATGCGTAACCAGAGGATTGCAGCATGTTCAATGACCTGAGTCGCCTCGGTAAATACCTCGGTCAGGCCGCGCGCCTGATGGTCGGCATGCCCGACTACGACACCTACGTCGAGCATATGCAAACCAAACACCCGGACAAACCGGTGATGAGCTACGAGATGTTCTTTCGCGAACGTCAGGAAGCCCGTTACGGTGGCAAGGGTGGGCCGAAGTGCTGTTGAGCTGACAGCCTTCGGTTGAGGTAATCCCCTGTGGGAGCGAGCCTGCTCGCGAATACGGAGTGTCAGTTGATGAAGGATTTGACTGACACACCGCTTTCGCGAGCAGGCTCGCTCCCACATTTGTTTTTGTGTTCTTTTCAGGAGATCGGGTTTTGTCTTCTCCCATTCCGGTAACGGTCCTCAGCGGTTTCCTCGGCGCCGGCAAGACCACTTTGCTGCGTCATTTATTGAAAGCCGAGCACGGCCTGAAAATCGCCGTGATCGAAAACGAATTCAGCGACGCCGGCATCGACACTCAGTTGCTGGGTGACGAGCCGGTGCAGGTCATGACCCTGGCCAACGGCTGCGTCTGCTGCACCATTCACACCGATCTGACCAAGGCGCTGTACTTGCTGCTCGAGCGCCTGGACAGCGGCGAGATCGCCTTCGATCGTCTGGTGATCGAGTGCACCGGTCTCGCCGATCCGGCACCGGTGGCGCAGACCTTTTTCATCGACGAAGAGCTGCGCGAGCGTTACCTGCTCGACGGCATCATCACCCTGGTCGACGCCGCTCACGCCGACGTGCACCTGACCCAGACCATCGCCCAGGCGCAGATCGGTTTCGCCGATCGTCTGCTGGTAAGCAAGACCGATCTGGTCGATGAGGCGACGTTCACCGCGCTGAGCGAGCGCCTTACGCGAATCAACCGCCGCGCGCCGATCCGCGTGGTCGAGCATGGCAACATCGATCTGGCTGAACTGCTGGATGTGCGCGGCTTCAACCTCAATGCTGACCTGGGCGGCGGTTTGAGCTTGCGTCCGGTGAGCAAGGCGCCGTCGATCGATCGCATCTCCAGCCTGGTGCTGCGCACCGATCAGGCGCTGGATATCGATCAGCTCAGCGAGTTCATGAACGAGTTGCTGGAAGAGCACGGCAAGCAATTGCTGCGCTACAAAGGCGTGTTGAATATTGCCGGGGAAGATCGGCGCCTGGTTTTTCAGGGTGTGCTGAAACTCTATGGTTTCGACTGGGACACCGAATGGGCCGAGGGCGAGACGCGCGAGAGTGTGATCGTGTTTATCGCCGATGACTTGCCGGAAGAGAAGATTCGGGCGGGGTTTGCCAGGGTTGCAGCGCAACAAGCCTGATAATTTCAATAGCTCAACGGGCCTCTTCGCGAGCAGGCTCGCTCCCACAGTAGAACGCATTCTGTCAGAAGGAATGCAATCCACTGTGGGAGCGAGCCTGCTCGCGAAGGCGGTCTAACCGACAGCACAATGCTCAAGATCTGAACCCAGCAGTGTCTGCTCAAGATGATCCAGATGCCGATTCATCAGCCCCTCTGCCTTGGCAGCATCACCTCGCTCCACAACCTCAACCAACGCCAAATGCTCCTGCCATGCGCAACAGCTTCGCGTCGAATCCTGACTCCGCGCAATCGCCAACGAGGTCAACGGCACCAGACTGCGCAGAAAATGCGCCAGCGGCACATTCCCCGCCATCCGTGCCAATTGCAAATGAAACTCCCCCGATAACCGAATCGCCGCCCCCCGACGATCCTGCTCGACGGCGCGCTTCTCGCGCTCTATCAACGTGCGCAAGCATTTCAAATCGTCTGGCTGCGGACGCTGACAGGCCAACCGCACCAAGGTGTTCTCAGCCAGCCGTCGCGCATGCAAGGTCTGCCGGATCAGCTCCCGATCAGGCGCAGCCACTCGTGGTCGATGATTGGCGCGCAATACCACGATCTGCTCATGGGACAACTGCGTCAGCACCCGCCGCACATCGGCGCGGCTGGCGCTGAACATCGCCTGCAGACTGTCCTCGGTGAACCGGCTGTCTTCATCGATACGCTGCTCGAGAATCGCGTCGAACAGTCGCGGATACAACTCCTCCACCGGCATGCGCAGGCGAGAGACGGGCAGGGCGGTCGAATCGGCATGCGAGGCTGAAGCAAAACTGTTCATGGCCGTTCTCCTGGCAAATCAGGTGGGCAGGTTGTCGTCCGGAATATTCAGCTCAACGCCCATGCGCTGGCCTTCGCGCAGAATGTGCCGACGCATTTCGGCGCTGGCCTGAGCGCTGTTCTTGCTGCGGATCGCGCGGACTACGGCTTCGTTTTCTTCCAGGCGTTCGGCCAGATGTTCCGGTGAATTGCGCAACACTTCGGCACTTTGCTTGAGCGCGTTGCTGGTCTGCTGCACCACGCTCTGGAAAATCGGGTTCGAGGTCAGCGTGAACAGTTCTTCGTGGAAAGCGATGTAGGCGCTGACCCCGGCTTCACTGTCACCGGCCTCGAGGGCTTCGCGCATGTCCATCAGGGTCAGGCGCAATTGGCCGACTTCCTTGCTGCTGATCGATTGCGCGACCAGCCCGACGATGAACGGCTCAAGGGTGTAGCGCAGTTGCAGCACGTCTTCGAGACTGGCGCCGGCAACTGCGCTGTCGTGGCTCTGGCTGTCGCTGAGTTGTGCGTCGAGCACGACCACGCCTTTGCCCGGCATCGAGCGCACCAGGCCGAGTGTTTCCAGCACGATCACCGCTTCGCGCAGGCTCGGCCGGCTGATGCCCAGTTGTTCGGCAAGTTCTCGCTGGCCCGGCAGCATGTCGCCGGAGCGCCACTGGCCTCGGGCCAACGCGGCGCGGAGTTTTTCCACCACTGAATTGACGACGGTTGAAGTTGTAATCACGTATTGGCTCCCTGCGCCGTGCCTGCGCATTGGCAGGCACGGCACTCATTCAGAATTCTTTGGCCGCCGCCGGAGCGACGGTTTTTCGCGGTTGAAAGTTATAGCCCTGCTCGCCGTTGAGCACCTTGTTCGCGCGCTGCACGTCGATGTCCTTTTCCCAGCGGGCGATGGCCACGGTGGCGACGCAGTTGCCGATCAGATTGGTCAGCGCGCGGCCGATGCCCATGAACCAGTCCACGGCCAACACCAGCACCAGGCCGACCACGGGAATCGCCGGAATCGCCGTCAGCGTTGCCGCGAGAATCACCAGCGCCGAACCGGGAATGCCGTGGGCGCCTTTGGAGGTGATCAGCGAAACCAGCAGAATCGTCAGCAAATCGGTCATCGCCAATGGCGTGCCGGTGGCGTTGGCGATGAACACGATGGCCAGGGTCAGGTAGATCGAGAAACCGTCGAGGTTGAACGAGTACCCGGTCGGGATCACCAGACCGACCGTCGAGCTGCCGATACCGAGGTGTTCGAGCTTGCGCATGATCTGCGGCAGTACGGCGTCGGAAGAGGCAGTGCCCATGACGATCAGCAGTTCTTCCCGCAGGTACTTGAGCAGCGGCCACATGCGCAGGCCGGAGACGCGCATCACCAGACCGAGGATCAGCGCGACGAAGGCGACGCAGGTCAGGTAGAACAGACCGACCAGACTGCCCAGGTGCTGCAACGAATCGAGGCCGTATTTGCTGGTGGTGAAGGCGATGGCGCCGAACACGCCGATCGGCGCCAGACGCACGATCATGCCCATGATGCGGAAGATCACGTGGCTGAGTTCGTTGATCAGCCGCGAGATTCCCGAAGCGGCTTCGCCAACCAGATTCAGCGCACTGCCGAACAGCACCGAGAACAGCAGCACCTGCAGAATATTGTTGTCAGCGAAGGCACCGATCACCGAGGTCGGGATCAGGTCCATCAGAAATTGCGTGGTGGTGTGCATGTGCTGGCTGCGCTCGGCGAGGTCGCCCATGTCGGCGCTGGAGAGCTGCTCCAGATGAATGTTCGCGCCGCTGCCAATGCCGGTGCTGAAGGCGAACACCAGACCGATCACCAAGGCGATGGTGGTCAGCACTTCGAAGTAGATCACCGACTTCAGGCCGATGCGCCCGACCTTCTTCAGATCGCCCGCGCCGCTGATGCCGCTGACCACCACGCAGAATACGATCAGGCCGATGAGCATCTTGATCAATTTGATGAAGCCATCGCCGAGCGGTTTGAGCTGGGCGGAGTATTCAGGAAGGGTCAGCCCGCAGACGATGCCGAGCATCAGTCCGAGAACCACTTGAAGGAAGATTGAACGCGAGCACCATCTGAGCATGGGAGGAATCCTGGGTCGGTGTCCTGGCTGCCGCACGCGTTGCGCATCGGATGCAGGACTTAATTATTGTGGTCTTACCGGTATGTCCAGTGCAGGCGCAGTCTAGGCTTGGTTTTTTCCTGATTACAAGGGGAAAACATGAAATTGGCATGACCGGTCTGACCAGCGGCCAAAGCCGCGTAGGAGCTGCCGAAGGCTGCGATCTTTTGATCTTGTTTTTAAAATCCAGATCAAAAGATCGCAGCCTTCGGCAGTTCCTACAGGTGAATTGCAGGCGAAAAAAAACCGGCCAATCACTTGGCCGGTTTTTTCATGCTGCTGGTTTAACGTCGCGATTAAGCGCCGTACACCGGCAGTTTCTTGCAGATGGCTTTGACTTTCTCGCGAACGGCGTCGATCACCGCTTCGTTGTTCAGGTCAGCCAGGATGTCGCAGATCCAGCCGGCCAGCTCTTTGCACTCAGCCTCTTTGAAACCGCGAGTGGTCACAGCCGGAGTACCGAAGCGCAGGCCGGAAGTCACGAACGGCGAGCGTGGATCGTTCGGCACGGAGTTCTTGTTCACGGTGATGAACGCTTTGCCCAGAGCGGCGTCGGCGTCTTTGCCGGAGATGTCCTGCTTGATCAGCGACAGCAGGAACAGGTGGTTTTCAGTACCGCCCGATACCACGTCGAAACCGCGCGCGATGAACACTTCGGCCATGGCCTTGGCGTTCTTCACCACTTGTTGCTGGTAAGCCTTGAACTCAGGCTGCAGCGCTTCCTTGAAGCAGATCGCCTTGGCCGCGATCACGTGCTCCAGCGGGCCACCCTGGGCGCCCGGGAATACTGCGGAGTTGAGCTTCTTCTCGATCTCGGCGTTGGCACGGGCCAGGATCAGACCGCCACGTGGACCGCGCAGGGTCTTGTGCGTGGTGGTGGTCACGACGTCGGCGAACGGTACCGGGTTCGGGTAGACACCAGCGGCAACCAGACCGGCGACGTGAGCCATGTCGACGAACAGGTAGGCGCCAACCTTGTCAGCGATCTCGCGGAAGCGCGGGAAGTCGAGGATCTGCGAGTAGGCCGAGAAACCGGCAACGATCATTTTCGGCTTGTGCTCGACCGCCAGACGCTCGACTTCGTCGTAGTCGATCAGGCCGTTGGCATCGATACCGTATTGAACGGCGTTGTACAGCTTGCCCGAGGAGGAAACGCTGGCGCCGTGGGTCAGGTGACCGCCATGGGCCAGGCTCATGCCCAGAATGGTGTCGCCACCTTGCAGCAGAGCCAGGTAAACAGCGGCGTTGGCTTGGGAACCGGCGTGCGGCTGAACGTTGGCGTAATCGGCGCCGAACAGTTCCTTGGCACGGTCGATGGCCAGTTGCTCAACCACGTCAACATATTCGCAACCACCGTAGTAACGCTTGCCCGGATAGCC
The DNA here is from genome assembly GCF_054668395.1 of Pseudomonas sp. S2_C11. Classification (NCBI taxonomy): domain Bacteria; kingdom Pseudomonadati; phylum Pseudomonadota; class Gammaproteobacteria; order Pseudomonadales; family Pseudomonadaceae; genus Pseudomonas; species Pseudomonas sp. S2_C11. The sequence goes on from NZ_CP162765.1 coordinate 347,303, forward strand.
TTCGGCGTACTTGTTGGTCAGGACCGAGCCTTGAGCTTCCATCACCGCTGGGCTGGTGTAGTTTTCCGAAGCGATCAGCTCAATGTGTTCTTCCTGACGCTGAGCTTCTTGCTCCATGGCGGCAAAAAGGTCGGCGTCGTACTTGGCAATAGTCAAATCACGGCTGAACATGGCGGTCCTCAAGGATCGGGGGCAGAAAAGGGGGGCATTCTAACCCAACCGCTTTTGGATGACATATGAAACGACGTCATGTCGCAGACAAGTGGCGTTCATGACAGATGTGCGGTGCTTTTGCCGGCCCCTTCGCGAGCAGGCTCGCTCCCACATTTGAGATGCATTCCCCTGCTGCAATGCATTCCCCTGTGGGAGCGAGCCTGCTCGCGAAGGGCGCGCCGCAGATGTTCAGTCGAACATGAACAGCGCATCGTTACAGAACTGCGCTTCAAACCGTCCCGCCGGCATCGGCCGGCCGAACAGATAGCCCTGCACCTCATCGCAACCATGCTCACGCAGGAAGTCCAGTTGCTCATGGGTTTCCACGCCCTCGGCGATCACCGCCAGGTTCAGGCTGTGGGCCATGGCAATGATCGCCCGGGCGATCTGCGCGTCCTGTTCGCCGGACGGCAGGCCGTCGACGAAAGTACGGTCGATCTTCAGCACGTCGATCGGGAATTGCTTGAGGTAGTTGAGCGATGAATAACCGGTGCCGAAGTCATCGACTGCGATGCTCAGGCCGAGGTTCTTCAGCCCGGCAAGAATCTGCATCGCCTCGCTGACTTCGCGCATCAGGATGCTTTCGGTCAGTTCCAGCTCCAGACACGCCGGCGGCAGGCCGGTTTCGCGCAGGATCGTCGCGATTCGCGTGCCCAACTGGCCGTCGGAGAACTGCCGTGCGGAAATGTTCACCGACACCTTCGGCACCCGCACCCGTTGCTGGTGCCAGGTTTTCAGCTGTCGACAGGCCTCGCTGATGACCCAGTCGCCAACGTCCACCACCAGGCCGAGCTCTTCCAGCACCGGAATGAAATCCCCCGGCGGCACCAGCCCGCGACGTGGATGGCGCCAGCGCAGCAGCGCTTCGGCGCCGGTCAGGCGCTTGCCGTCGCCACTGAACTGCGGCTGGTAATACAGGACGAATTCGTTCTGCTCCAGCGCATGGCGCAGATCGCTTTCCAGTTCCAGACGCTCCAGCGCACTGGCGTTCATGTCGGCCTGATAGAACTGGAAGTTGTTCTTGCCGCGTTCCTTGGCGTGGTACATCGCCGTGTCGGCGTTCTTCATCAACTGGCTGAGTTCGTTGCCGTCCTGCGGACTCAGGGCGATGCCGATACTGGCGGTGACGAAGAACTCGCGGCCCTCGAGCACGAACGGCCGCACCAAGCTGGCGAGAATCTGCTCGGCGACATGAATCGCCCGGTTCAGCGCCAGTTCGCGATTGGAGCGATGCTGCAGCAGCAAGGTGAATTCGTCGCCGCCCATGCGCGCCACGGTGTCGTCGTCATCGACGCAGGCCAGCAGGCGCGTGGCCATGTCCTTGAGCATGCGGTCGCCGGCGGCGTGGCCGAGGGAGTCGTTGATCGGTTTGAAACGGTCGAGGTCGAGGAACATCAGCACCACCCACGACTTCTGCCGTTCGGCCGCTTGCAGCGCGGTGTGCAGACGATCCTGGAACAGCGTGCGGTTCGGCAAATGGGTGAGGGCATCGTAATAGGCGAGGCGGTGGATGCGCTGCTCGCTGGCCTTGCGCTCGCTGATGTCGCTGAAGAAACACACGTAGCTGGCCAGATCGCCCTCGTCGTCGAGCACGGCAGTGATGCCGACCCACGCCGGGTAATGCTCGCCGTTACGGCGCTTCATCCATACTTCGCCTTCCCAGGTGCTGTGCTCGTGCAACTGCTTGAGCACGTAGCGCAGGTGCGCATCCTGCTGCTCGTCGACGGTGAGCATGTTCGGCAACTGGTCAAGCACTTCGCCGACGCTGTAGCCGCTGACCCGACTGAACGCTTCGTTGGCCTGAACGATATAACCGGCCGGGTCGGTGATCAGGATTGCCGAAGTCGAGTGCTCGAATACCGTAGCGGCCATGCGCAAATCTTTTTCGGCACGGCGCTGCTGGCTGATATCGCGGCCGACGCCGAGCACGCCTTCGAACGCGCCGTGTTCGTCCCACACCAGCACCAGGCGCAGTTCGATCGGAATCTTGCGGCCATCGGCACGCAGGCAATCGAAGAGGAACAGTTGCGTTTGCACCTGACTGCGCAGCAATGCCAGTTGCTCGGGCTTGTCCAGCGCCTTGCTGACGCGGTCCATCAGCACATGAATGCCGTTCAGTTGCCCGGGATTGGCGATGATCGATTGCCAGCCGTTCTGGAAGATCCATTCGGCGTTGTAGCCAAGCACGGCCTGCACCGACGGGCTGACGTAGTTCAGCGAGAGCTTGCTGTCGGTGGAGAAAATCACGTCGCTGATGCTTTCGGCGAGCATGCGGTAGCGCTGCTCGCTGTCACGCAGCGATTCGCTCGCCTCAATCTGTTCGGTGATGTCCTTGGCGACGCCGATGATCCGCGTGACCTGATCATGCTTGTCCCGCGCCAGCGCCTGTTCACGGATGTCGAAGCGCCGCCACTTGCCGTCGCGATGGCGGAAGCGCAATTGGCATTGCAACAACTGGCTGTAACCGGCGTGACGCTGCAACTGCCGCGAGCGATGGTAATAGTCGGCGTCTTCCGGATGCAGAAGGATTTCCCAGAAGTATTCGCCCATCTGATGCAGTTCAGTGCGGTTGTACCCCAGGGTCTGGCCGAGGTGGTGGTTGCTGAAAATCATCCGCTGGCTGATCACGTCCTGCACATACAGATGATCCGGCACGGTGCGCACCACGTCCGACCAGAAGCCTTCGCGCTCCAGCAACGACAGCTCGATCAGCTTGCGGCTGGTGATGTCGTTGATGCTGAGGATCACCGCTTTATAGTCGTGCTGCTCGCTTGGCAGGCGCAAAACCATCCACAGATGCTGGTCGCGACCGTTGCTGTTGGGCAGTTTGATTTCCAGTTCCAGCTGTTTCTGCTGCTGCAGGACGGCGTCGAGGATCTGCTGACCGATCGCGCACTGCGGATGGCGCTGGCCATCGATCAGCAGTTGCCAGGCATCGTCGCAGGAATGCACATCGAGCAGTTGCAGGGCGACCTGATTGACCTCGGTGACGCGCATTTCCGCGAGCAACTGCTGGCGCTGCTGCGGTTGGTCGAGCCAGGCCTTGAGCTGGTCGCTGGTCTGGATCTGCGCCTTGTCGAACATCTGCTTGAGTCCGGACAGGTCAAGCACGCACAAGGCCACGCCGGTGCCTTCGAAAATATCCTGGTAACGCCGCCGGCCTTCATGCACCTGGCGCTGGCGCCGACGCATGTTCAACAGTGCAATCACCGGCAACATCGAAAACGCCAGGCCGAGCAGGCATTTGCCGATGAACGCCGGCAGCAATTCTTCCAGTACGCGCTGGCGGTCGAACAGCCCGCGCAGTTGCCAGTCGCTGCTGCTCAGCGGCACGGTCAGCACGGTGTTGGCGACATCGTCAGGCGTCAGCCCGCCAGCCTTGGCCGAGGGCAGCCCCGCTTCGCGGCTGATGATCTGGTGATTGAGGCGGTTTTCCACCAGCCACAGCGGGCGCAGGGCGGTGGCGTCCTGTTTGGTGAGCGAGTCGAAGAAGGTTGGCGTCAGGCGCAAGGCCCAGTAACCGCGACTGCTGCCGCTGGCCTGATGCAACAGCAGGTGTACCACCGAGCCGTCATCGGCATTGCTGAAGTAATGCGCCTGGGCGCGGCTGCGGCGCACCAGTTCGGTCAGGTAATCGGCGTCGGAACTGTCGGTGGCGCTGTCGCTGATGATGCGGCCGGAGGGCGAGAGCAGGGCCATGCTGCGCAGATCGGGCAGCGAACGTTGCAACTTGCGCAGGAGCATCTGCTGTTCGTCGGCGGTTTGCGGTTGTTCGACGATCGGTAGCAGATTGAGGGCGATTTGCGCATTCAGCGCCATGTTCAGGCTGACCTGAGCGGCGAGATCGGCGGTGTAGTCGATGGTGTACTGGCGCTGATTCTTCTGGGTTTCACGCAATTGATCGAGCAGTTGCCAGAACAGCAACGCGAGCAATAACAGCACGAGGGTGGCCAGCGCACCCTTCAATGTCCCGCGCAGGGGCGAGCCGGGCGCCGGTGGGGTGCTGCTCACAGAGGCTGGCGGAGTGACATTGGTCAAGCTGTGATCCTGCGATTTGGCTGGACTGGCGCGACGTGCACTATAAGCCGGACGCCCGAAGGGCGGCTAGCATGCCTTGAGTTGTGGCGAAGTGCCAGCCCCTCTCGGCTGGACTGCCATCGGTCATTAAGGTAGCTTTGCCGGTTACGCGGGGGCGTTCCAGCTCCTAGAATCAGACTTTTTCCGCGCGCACGCATTGATGATCCTCAAGTGAACGACGCGCACCGGTCTGGCCAGGCATCGCCTGCGCTCCAATCATTCATCTGTCACTGACCCAAGGTTCTCCATGGCTCAATACGTCTTCACCATGCATCGGCTGGGCAAAGTTGTTCCGCCGAAGCGGGAAATCCTCAAGAACATTTCGCTGTCCTTCTTCCCCGGCGCCAAGATCGGCGTACTCGGCCTCAACGGTTCGGGTAAATCCACGCTGCTGAAAATCATGGCTGGCGTCGACACCGAGTTCGAAGGCGAAGCCCGTCCGATGCCGGACCTGAACATCGGTTACCTGCCGCAAGAGCCGCAGCTCGACCCTGCCAAGACCGTACGTGAAGTGGTCGAGGAAGCGGTCAGCGTGATCAAGGATGCGCAAGCGCGTCTGGACGAAGTCTACGCGGCCTACGCCGACCCGGACGCCGACTTCGACAAGCTCGCCGCTGAACAGGCCAAGCTCGAAGCGATTCTGCAGGCCAGCGACGGCCACAACCTCGAGCGCCAGCTGGAAGTCGCCGCTGATGCGCTGCGTCTGCCAGCCTGGGACGCGAAAGTCGAACACCTGTCCGGTGGTGAAAAGCGTCGTGTCGCCCTGTGCCGTCTGCTGCTGTCCGCACCGGACATGCTGCTGCTCGACGAACCGACCAACCACTTGGACGCTGATTCGGTGGCGTGGCTGGAGCATTTCCTCCACGACTTCCCGGGCACCGTGGTCGCGATCACGCACGACCGTTACTTCCTCGACAACGTCGCCGGCTGGATTCTGGAACTCGACCGCGGCGCGGGCATTCCTTACGAGGGCAACTATTCGGGCTGGCTCGAAGCCAAGTCCGATCGCCTGGCCCAGGAATCCAAGCAGCAGTCGGCTCACGAAAAAGCCATGAAAGAAGAACTGGAGTGGGTGCGCAAAGGCGCCAAGGCCCGCCAGTCGAAATCCAAGGCACGTCTGCAACGCTTCGAAGAAATGCAATCGCAGGAATTCCAGAAGCGCAGCGAAACCAACGAGATCTACATCCCGGCCGGTCCGCGCCTGGGTGACAAGGTCATCGAATTCAAGAACGTCACCAAAGGCTACGGCGATCGCGTGCTGATCGACAACCTGTCGTTCTCCATGCCGAAAGGCGCCATTGTCGGCGTGATCGGTGGTAACGGTGCCGGTAAGTCGACGCTGTTCCGCATGCTGATGGGCAAGGAAACCCCGGATTCGGGCAGCATCGAAATCGGCGAAACCGTGCAATTGGCCTGCGTCGACCAGAGCCGCGAAGACCTCGACGGCAGCAAGACCGTGTTCCAGCAGATTTCCGACGGTTCCGACCAGATCCGCATCGGCAACTACGAGATCCCGTCGCGCACTTACGTCGGCCGCTTCAACTTCAAGGGCGGCGATCAGCAGAAGTTCGTCAAGGATCTGTCCGGCGGTGAGCGCGGTCGTCTGCACCTGGCGCTGACCCTGAAGGAGGGCGGCAACGTCCTGCTGCTCGACGAACCGTCCAACGACCTCGACGTGGAAACCCTGCGTTCGCTGGAAGAAGCCCTGCTGGACTTCCCGGGCGCCGCCATTGTGATCTCCCACGATCGGTGGTTCCTTGACCGTGTCGCCACGCACATCCTGGCGTACGAAGACGACTCGCAAGCGGTGTTCTTCGAAGGCAACTACACCGAGTACGAAGCCGACCGCAAAAAGCGCCTCGGCGAAGCAGCGGCCCAGCCACACCGGGTACGTCACAAGAAACTGGCCTGAAATCGGGTTGGTTGCAGAAAGCGGAGCCTTCGGGCTCCGTTTTTTTTGCCCTGGGTTTTTCCTGATAAACCGAGTTGCGGCTTTCGCGAGCAGGCTCGCTCCCACAGGGGTAACGCATTCCAAATGTGGGAGCGAGCCTGCTCGCGAATACGGTGTAACTGTTGGTGCAAGTCTTGGATCTGTGCTCCCCACTCAGGTGCAAAAACGGATCAAATACCCCTCGGATTTATATCCTGTGCACCATTTAATTTCATAACTGCGACATTTTGCTCTGTTCCTGTGCGCAATTCGTTTGTTACAGTCCGGCCCAATCTCCTCCAACGACAATAAATTTGCCGAGACTTTGCCCATGATCGAATCCGTCGAATCCTTCCTTGCGCGCCTGAAAAAACGCGACCCGGATCAACCCGAATTCCACCAGGCTGTCGAAGAAGTCCTGCGCAGTCTGTGGCCGTTTCTTGAAGCCAATCCGCATTACCTGACTTCAGGCATTCTCGAGCGTATCTGCGAGCCGGAGCGCGCGGTGGTGTTTCGCGTGTCGTGGGTCGACGATCAGGGCAAGGTCCAGGTCAATCGCGGCTTCCGTATCCAGATGAACAGCGCCATCGGCCCGTACAAGGGCGGCCTGCGCTTCCATCCGTCGGTGAACCTCGGCGTGCTGAAATTCCTCGCCTTCGAGCAGACCTTCAAGAACTCGCTGACCTCCCTGCCCATGGGCGGCGGCAAGGGCGGTTCCGACTTCGATCCGAAGGGCAAGAGCGACGCCGAGGTCATGCGTTTCTGCCAAGCGTTCATGAGCGAGTTGTATCGCCACATCGGCGCCGACGTTGACGTGCCGGCCGGTGATATCGGTGTCGGTGCGCGGGAGATCGGTTTCCTCTTTGGCCAGTACAAGCGCCTGAGCAACCAGTTCACCAGCGTCCTCACCGGCAAGGGCATGACCTACGGCGGCAGCCTGATTCGCCCGGAAGCCACCGGTTTCGGCTGCGTGTACTTCGCCGAGGAGATGCTCAAGCGCCGCGGGCAGGGCGTGGAAGGCAAGCGCGTGGCGATTTCCGGTTCCGGCAACGTTGCTCAGTACGCGGCGCGCAAAGTGATGGACCTGGGCGGCAAAGTGATTTCCCTGTCCGACTCCGAAGGCACGCTGTACTGCGAGGCAGGCTTGAGCGAAGCACAGTGGCTGGCGCTGCTGGAGCTGAAGAACATCAAACGCGGGCGCATCAGCGAACTGGCGAGCGCCCATGGTCTGGAATTCCGCGCCGGCGAACATCCGTGGTCGCTGCCGTGTGATATCGCGCTGCCCTGCGCGACGCAGAACGAACTCGACGCCGAGGCCGCACGCACGCTACTGCGCAATGGCTGCGTCTGTGTGGCTGAAGGCGCGAACATGCCGACCACGCTGGAGGCTGTGGATATCTTTATCGAGGCCGGCATTCTGTTCGCACCGGGCAAGGCGTCGAATGCGGGCGGTGTTGCCGTCAGCGGTCTGGAAATGTCGCAGAACGCCATGCGCCTGCTGTGGACGGCGGGCGAGGTGGACAGCAAGCTGCACGCGATCATGCAGTCGATCCACCACGCCTGTGTGCATTACGGCGAAGACAACGGTCAGGTCAATTACGTCAAAGGCGCGAACATCGCCGGCTTCGTCAAAGTCGCCGATGCGATGTTGGCGCAAGGCGTGGTTTAAGCCGGTTCGATGCTGATCACTTCGATCAGTTGATCGCCGGCAGGTCGCTGCCATAGCACTTCATCGTTGAGCCGGGCGCCGAGCAAGGCCCGGCCCAGCGGTGAGGCCCAGTTGATCAGGCCCTGACTGGCATCGGCCTGATCCTCGCCGACCAGTTGCACGCGGTGTTCAGTGTCGTGTTCGTCGGCGAAGGTCACCCAGCTACCGATTTGGACCTTGTCGGTGGAGGTCGCAGCGACTGCGACTTGGGCGCTGCTCAGGCGTTGAGTGAAATAGCGCAGATCCCGTTGCAGATCGGCCAGACGTTGCTTGTCGGCCTGCTCGCTCTTGGCCGTTTGCTCGGCATGCAGGCTTTGCAGTTCGGCGACCTTGGCGTGCAACTGTGCCAGACCTTGCGGTGTGACGTAATTGGGCTGCGTGCTGACCTGACGTTCGACCGGCTGATCAGCCTGCGCGGCGGCGTTGTCTTCGTTGACGAATGCGCGACTCATGAAGTCCTCCTGTTAAAGGATTTGGGCCATGGTTGCCGGCATTTGGTTTCAACGGATGTCTGCAAACGACCTATTGCGAGCGATAAGCCCGCCCGACGTCCTGGTCCTTCTGCTGCTGCCAGGCGCGTTCGCGTTCATCCCAATGTTCGTTGCGATATTGCTCGCGATCCTTGTTTTCGAGCATCGCCTGACATTGGCGGAAGCCGTCGACCCAGCCGTCGGCGTATTGCTGGTCCTTGAGATAGCGCGGCACGTTCTTGCGAAACTCGCCGCTGATCGAACCTGCCGCTTGCCGGCCACTGACGCAACCGTCATCGAAACCGTCGGCGAAGGCCGGTGGATAACCCTTGGCGATCAAGTCTTCATGGGTGGTCTGGCAACCGCCCAGCGCCAATACAACGCCCAACAATCCCACGCACCGCCACATCGCACTCTCCCGCGCCGATACTCGGCTCATAAGGAAAGTCTAGAAGGGGATTCATGAGGCGGCTGTCGAAGGCCTGTGAAAAATCCATTGCACACCACAAGGCCCCTGTGGGAGCGAGCCTGCTCGCGAAGGCGTCTTGTCAGGCAACACTGCTATTGACTGACCCACCGCTTTCGCGAGCAGGCTCGCTCCCACAGGGAGATTTACACAGGCTCGGGATCAGTAGTGATACCACTTCACTTCAAGCATGACTTCCGTTTCCGGGCTGGCGAGCTGGCTGAACTCGCGCTGAGCGCTCAGGCGCAAACCGAGGTTGCGCGACAGCTCCCACTGCTGATTCAGGCTCAGGCTGCGGCGCACTTCACCGTTGAAGAAGTAGTCGCCCTTGGCCTCCAGGCTCAGATTGCCCAGCGGGTTTTTCCACAGCACGCCAGTGTTGAAGCCGCCGGCCGGGGAAACAAACTCGGCGAAGTCGTTGTTGTGTTCCACGCGCACCGTGCCAAGGGCGAAGCCGAGCACGTCTTCGCCCAACTGCCACGTGCCGCCGCCGCCACCGTTGACATGGCTGACCAGCGTCTCGTCATCATGCTTGCCCGGCACGCGCTCAAGGCCACCGGTGACTTGCCACGACAGCGGTTGCAGCAGCTCGTTGCGCGGTGTCAGCGAACGAATGGTCGCCAGGTCCAGTTGCTGCAACTGCCAGTCATTGCTTTCGTATTGGCGCAGCTTCAGTTGCAGGATCTCGATCTGCGCGCCGAGAGGAAAGCTTTCGGCGTTGTCATTGAGGTCGTGATAAGCCATGCGTAGGCCATATTCGCCAAAGGCGCGATCGCCTCGCGTACCTAGGCCGGCCTGCCAGGTGCGGGACTCGTGGCCATCTTCGGGCAGACCGGGTTGCGGAATTTCCAACTCCGGCGCCGGGTTCTTGTTGATCGCCCGCAGCAGTTCGAAACTGCGCTGCGCTCGTTGCGGGTCGCGCTCCTGGCCGTTGGCGCGGTAGCGCTCCAGACGATAGGCGGCGTCGACGATCAACGCCTGGCGCGCGCGCGGCAGCGCCTTGAACGTCGGCTCTTGCAGGACTTTTTGATCGGCGCTGACCTTGAGCACCCATTGCTGTTCTTCATCGCTCAACGGTTCGGCGCGGCTGAGCAGTTCACGTTCGCGGGACGGGCGATATTCGATGTGTTCGACCAGCCCGGCCTCTTTCACCGCTTTGACAGTGTCGGTCGGGATCGCGGTCAGCGGGAATTGTTCGGTCAGGCGCAGGCTCGGTCGCGCCACTTGCAGCAGTTCCAGCAAACGATACGAGCAGTTTTCGTCGAAGAAGAAGTAGTCGAACTGGATCTGCTTGAGCTCCCACACATGTTCGACCATGCGTGCGGTTTCTTCCTGAGTCAGGTTGAGGCGGTATTCCCACAGGTCGCGGTTTTCCAGGCTGCGGTATTCCGAGAGTTTTTCCTGATACGGCACCAGCGCAAACAGCCCCGGGTAGCCGCCCATCAAGCCTTTCCAGGCATACAGAATGCTGTTGTCCGAGCCTTCGATGTAGGCACCGAAGTTGATCGCGTAGCTGAGCAGCGAAGTCTTGTCGGCCTGCACATCCGCCTGATCGATGCGCAGCAGGGTGTGGCCGAACATCGACGAAGGGCTATTGAGATACGCCGCCGGGAAGATCATCACCGCGCTGTGCGGCGAGACGTCCTTGAACCATTGCTTGTATTCGGCGCATTCGGGCGCTGGCAGGTCGGCGAGATTGAGCTGCGCTTTCAGCCAGCGTGTACGCGCCGGGTAGACGCATTGTGCGTGTTGCTCGCCGAGGCTGGCCGGGGCGTACAGCGCCTGCACGGTGGCGGCCAGTTCGCGGTCCGGATGCTCGTTGCCGTCGGGCGCGAGAAAGAACTTCTTGTCGCTGACATAGCTGCGCCAGCCGCCGAGTTTGGCGGTTTCGTAATGACCGAGGGAAATCCAGAAGCGGTCGTTGGCCAGTTGCTGCAAACGTTGAGGATCGATGTGAGGCGCGGCGGACAGCGGGGCGCAGACACAGAGCGCCAGCCAGGCAAGGCGTTTGAGCATAGTCGGCAACTTGAACAGGAAAAGAAATAAAAGACCCAAAGAGGGGCGGGCCAAAAAAACAAAACCCGCTTCCCGAAGGAAGCGGGCGGGGTCGAGCTTAAGCCTGAGTTGCGTACTTGGCCAGACGTGGGTCCGATTTCAGTACCGCCAGGGTGTTGGTATGCACGTCTTCAGCGGTCACGTCAGCCTTGCTGAAGATCTGCTGGAAGTGCTCGTGGGTCACTTGCGCGAAGTGCGCGCGATCTTCCGGTGCTACGCCCAGGACCACGGCATAAGTGGTCAGCGCTTCGCCATTGCCTTTGGCCATGTCTTCGGACAGCTCGTTCATCATGCCATTCATGGCGAACCAGGATTTGCCGCCGTAGGTCAGCGATGCGTTGGTCGAGCAACCGTTGGTGCCGGAAGTCATACCGAACGTGGCGTTACCGGAAGTGCCGTTGGTGGTGGAAGCAAGGAAGTGCGCCGGGGTGCCACGCTGACCTTCGAACAGCATGTTGCCCCAACCGCAATCCGGGCCGCCCGGGGCTTGCGCCATTGCGTTGATGGATACAGCGGTGAAGAGAGTACCGAGAAGAATCCGTTTCATAGCTTTGTTCTCTTTATGTGCATACCAATGGACAGGGTTCTGGCCCTTCGCGCTCTGCCCGAGGACAGAGCCGAAAGTGTCAGTGGGCCGGTATTAGTTCCAGCCGCGCAGTTTGGAGTTTAGGCACGTTCCAGCGGTTCCGTGATTTTTTGCAAAATATTTGGAATAAACCTCTGATTTATCGGGATGCGTCGGCCGGCCGCGCGCTTGTCTATGCTTTGTCATGTGGCGCGCCTTGCCAGTGGGGCACGGGCAGCGCCAGAATGCCGCTACCTGCCCCGCCTGATTGTTAAGGAAGCCCGATGCCTGATCCTGTTGCTGCCAGCCTGCGTCTTGCGCCCGAAGCGCTGACTCGTCCGTTTTCCGCTGAACAGTTCAGCTTCACTAGCACCAATGATCTGGAGCCCTTTCGCGGTGTGCTCGGCCAGGAACGCGCGGTCGAAGCCTTGCAGTTCGGTGTGGCGATGCCACGCCCCGGTTACAACGTATTCGTCATGGGCGAGCCCGGCACCGGCCGTTTCTCGTTCGTCAAACGCTACCTGAAAGCCGAAGGCAAGCGCCTGCAGACCCCGGCGGACTGGGTCTACGTCAACAACTTCGATGAGCCGCGCGAACCGCGTGCACTGGAGCTGCCATCGGGCACGGCGGCCTCGTTCATCGCTGACATCAACGGCCTGATCGACAACCTGCTGGCGACTTTTCCGGCGGTTTTCGAACACCCGTCCTACCAGCAGAAAAAAAGCGCCATCGACCGCGCCTTCAACCAGCGCTACGACAAGGCGCTGGACATCATCGAGCGCCTGGCCCTGGAAAAAGACGTCGCCCTGTACCGCGACAGCAGCAATATCGCCTTCACGCCGATGCTCGACGGCAAGGCCCTGGACGAAGCCGAATTCGCGCAGTTGCCGGAAGCCGAGCGCGAGCGTTTTCACGATGACATTTCCGGCCTCGAAGAGCGCCTGAACGAAGAACTCGCCAGCCTGCCGCAGTGGAAGCGCGAGTCGAACAATCAACTGCGCCACCTCAATGAAGAAACCATCACCCTGGCCTTGCAGCCGTTGCTGGCGCCGCTGTCGGAGAAGTACGCGGAGAACGCCGGGGTCTGCGGTTACCTGCAAGCGATGCAGGTCTACCTGCTGAAAACCGTGGTCGAACAACTGGTCGACGACAGCAAGACCGACGCCGTCGCGCGCAAGTTGCTGGAGGAACAATACGCACCAAGCCTGGTGGTCGGGCATCCGGCCAGCGGCGGTGCACCGGTGGTATTCGAGCCACATCCGACCTACGAAAACCTGTTCGGCCGCATCGAGTACACCACTGATCAAGGTGCGCTCTACACCACTTACCGGCAGTTGCGTCCGGGTGCGCTGCACCGCGCCAATGGCGGTTTCCTGATTCTCGAAGCGGAAAAAATGCTCAGCGAGCCGTTCGTGTGGGATGCGCTCAAACGCGCCCTGCAATCGCGCAAACTGAAAATGGAGTCGCCGCTGGGCGAGATGGGCCGCTTCGCCACCATGACCCTGAATCCGCAGCACATCCCGCTGCAGGTCAAAGTCATCATCATTGGTGCGCGGCAGCTGTATTACACGCTGCAGGATCTCGATCCGGACTTCCAGGAGATGTTTCGCGTTCTGGTCGACTTCGACGAAGACATCCCGATGGTCGACGAAAGCCTCGAGCAGTTCGCCCAGCTCCTGAAGACGCGTACTTCGGAAGAAGGCATGGCGCCGTTGACCGCCGATGCGGTGGCACGATTGGCGACCTACAGCGCACGGCTGGCCGAGCATCAGGGGCGCTTGTCGGCGCGCATTGGCGATCTGTTCCAACTGGTCAGCGAGGCGGATTTCATTCGCCATCTGGCCGGCGATGAAATGACCGACGCCGGCCATATCGAACGCGCCCTGAAAGCCAAGGCCACCCGCACCGGGCGGGTCTCGGCGCGGATTCTCGACGACATGCTCGCCGGAATCATCCTCATCGACACTGACGGTGCAGCAGTCGGCAAGTGCAACGGGCTGACGGTGCTGGAGGTCGGTGATTCGGCGTTCGGCGTGCCGGCGCGGATTTCCGCCACGGTCTATCCGGGCGGCAGCGGTATCGTCGACATCGAACGTGAGGTCAACCTCGGCCAGCCGATTCACTCCAAAGGCGTGATGATCCTCACCGGTTATCTGGGCAGCCGTTACGCCCAGGAATTCCCGCTGGCGATTTCGGCAAGCATTGCGCTCGAGCAGTCGTACGGTTACGTCGACGGCGACAGTGCATCGCTGGGCGAGGCGTGCACGCTGATTTCGGCACTGTCGAAAACCCCGCTCAAGCAATGTTTTGCCATCACTGGATCGATCAACCAGTTTGGCGAAGTGCAGGCGGTCGGCGGGGTCAACGAGAAGATCGAAGGCTTCTTCCGCCTCTGCGAAGCACGCGGTCTGACCGGCGAGCAGGGCGCGATCATTCCCCAGGCCAACGTCGCCACGCTGATGCTCGATGAGAAAGTCCTCGCCGCCGTGCGCGCCGGCCAGTTCCACGTGTATGCGGTGCGTCAGGCCGATGAGGCGCTGAGCCTGCTGGTGGGCGAGCCGGCCGGAGAGCCGAACGCCGATGGCGAATTCCCCGAAGGCAGCATCAATGCCCGAGTGGTCGAGCGCCTGCGCGATATCGCCGAGATGATCAGCGAAGAGGACTTGAAAGAGGCCGAGAAGGAGCTGGCGCAGGAGGCTCTCGCCGAAGCCAAACCGGCCTGATCAGTTCACGCCAGACCCTGTGGGAGCGAGCCTGCTCGCGAAAGCGCTGTATCAATCGACGAATGAGTTGGCTGATCCATCGTCTTCGCGAGCAGGCTCGCTCCCACAATGCTTTTCCAGATTGATTTCTGCGGAGATCTTCGGGGAATGTGTCACGAGTCTGGCGCCAATATTCACACAATGACCATTCGGCGCCTTCTGGTTCCATTTGGCTTGCGCGGGACACTTTTCTTCTATTCTCAGGTCAAGGATATCGACAGTATCACTGGATCGAGCCAGTCCTCCCATGGGGGCTGAATACCGGCTTTACCGAGGGTCGCCGCCATGTCGCGCAACCTCTGTCTCACCCGTCAATGCCTGGGTCTGGTGACCCGGATCGAATGCGCCGTCAAGCCGCTGGCCGGCGACAACGGCATGTGGACGCTGCTCTTCGCGGCCGGCATGGCCGGCGAACAACCTTCCGCGATCAAAGCCCAAGGCCCTTTTCACGGCCCGGTCGCGGCCGAGTCGATTCTCGACACCATCGTTGAAAGCCTGACCTTGCATGGTTACGAACTGGCCGATGATCCGCAGATCTGGAGCCTGCACCTGCAAGCCCAGTTGCGGCAGATCAACGGCGGCCGTGGGCGCAGCCTCAACGGTTAAGGTGCTGACTGGTCGACCTGCGCCTTGTCGAGCTTGACCTCAAAACCGTATTGCACGGTGGCGAGGTCGGTGCGCTGATAGGTTTCCACGCGAGTCGGGCGACCGTAAAAATAGTGCACGCCGAGTAGCGCCGGGCCTTCTGCACTGGCGTCGTGGCTGACCGAAAGAATCTGCTTGAGGTAGTGGCCACTGTCGTCCTTGACGAAGAAACGCCATTCGTTGGCCGGGAAGGTTTTCAGGTCGACCACCAGCGTGTTGTCCTTGATCGCCAGGCCTTTGGGCAATGACTGCGCGTCGTAGGATTGCTTGGCCACCGTGGCCAGAAATAACGGCATCGAGCCCACGGCAATCGCCGGGGTTTCCGGAAACAGGTTCAGATCATATGTAATCGTCGCTTGCAGCGGATCGACCTGATACGCCTCGGGCGGCAGTTCGATCGGCTCGTCGAGTTTGCCGCCGCGCTTTTCCGTGAAGAAAGTCACCGGGCTGACGCCGGGATTGAGTTGGTCGCCAAGCAATTCGTCATTGAAGGTGCGGCGGTGGGAAAACTCGATACGCGCCGCGCTCGGCTCTTCCACCGATTGATGAATGCGCACGCCGGCCTTCAATTGTTCCTCGGTCAGGTCCGCGCCTTTGAGCCAGTTGGCGGCGAGATCGTCATACACCACAACTGGCAGGTCCAGCGGCTGCACGGCTTTGGCCGTGGTGTGCGGATTGAAGGTGCGCACCGGCAGGTCCAGGGATTTGCGCGTCACTGTTGCCGAGGAGAAGTCGAGCACACTGACTTCCAGTGTGTCGATCGGGCCGTGGAAATACACCTTGTTGTAGCGGCGCGGGTGTTCTTTCTCGAAGGCTTGCTGTTCGTCGCTGAGCTGTTTTTCCAGGGTGTCGCTCCAGCTCTTCTGCTTCTGTAACTGCGTCAGTTGCTTCTGGTAGAACGCGACCTGCTCCGGGCTTTCGTTGATTGAACCGGCGCGCACCAGGTATTGGCCGCTGGCGTCGCGGGCCTGGACGATCAGCGGATTGATCCGGGTTTCGGCCACTTCTGCCGCGAGCGGCAGGCTGTTGCTGACTTCGACCTCGGCGAAGTTCTTTTCCAGCTTGAGCAGTTTGACGCTGAGGTTGTCGTTGCTGCGGGTTTGGCCGACATCTTTGTGCGTCAGGTCGAAGCTGTACAAGCGACGGGGCGCAATGACCTCGACCTGGCCTTGCAGGCTGACCGGTTGTGGCAGGCTTTTTTTGTCGACGTTGAGGCCATCGATGAACGGATAGGTCACCGTCAGGTCATCGGGGTTGGTCACGTTGGAGCTGGACGGGCTGAGCTGAATGCCAGGATCGGTCTCCGACCACTCCGGCTGCCAGGCGATCACGCGTTTGTTGCTCAACGTCACCGAGTGCCACTCGATGCCGTGCGGGAATAGAAAACCGCCGGGAATGTTCAGGTTGAACGGGAATACCGGTTGCAGATCGGTCAGGTAATCCGAACTGGCGTCCTTGTGCAGCACGAACAGGCCGTTGATGAAGGTATCGACTAGCGCCTGCGGGGTAGGGTAGTGCTTGAGCACGGCGAGGGCGTCGGCACCGTATTCGGTATGCGGGGTGATGTCGTCAAGCTTGAGCCTGGCCCGTTCGAGCAACAGCAGCGAACCGCCGAGTTCGGTGATGGCGTCCTTGAGCTTCGGATCGCTGATCGTGTCCAGGGACTGTTCGAAGGTGGCGGTCTTTTCGTCAAGGTTGGCGACTTGTTTTTCATCGCCGGGCGAGCAACCGCCGATGAGCAAGGCGAGGCAGATTCCGGCAGTCGTCAAGGCTGATCGCACATCCATTTCCACGCATCCTGTCCACTGTCATTGGGCTGTCAATGCTTTGGACACTAGCAGAAAAACTTTGTCACACACACGCAGGTGGCGGATTTTCCGGCGGTTTCTGGCTGTCACAGCGGGCTGTTATACTCGCCGCCATTTCCAGCCCCTTGTGTGAGAGTCAATGGAACGCTTTATCGAAAATGCAATGTACGCCACCCGCTGGCTGCTGGCGCCGATCTACATCGGCCTGTCCCTCGGTCTGCTGGCGCTGGCATTGAAGTTCTTCCAGGAAATCATCCATATCCTGCCCAACGTCTTCGCCATGGCTGAATCGGATCTGATTCTGGTGCTGCTGTCGCTGATCGACATGGCGCTGGTGGGTGGTCTGCTGGTGATGGTGATGATTTCCGGCTACGAGAACTTCGTCTCGCAACTGGACATCGACGAAGGCAAAGAGAAGCTCAGCTGGCTGGGCACCATGGACTCGTCGTCGCTGAAGATGAAAGTCGCGGCGTCGATCGTGGCGATTTCTTCGATCCACCTGCTGCGCATCTTCATGGATGCCAAGAACGTCGATCCCGAGCATCTGATGTGGTACGTGATCATTCATATGACTTTTGTGGTGTCCGCGTTTGCCATGGGTTACCTGGACAAGGTCACCAAGCACTGATCAGCCGATCAAGGCAAAAAAACCGCCCGTCTGTAGCGAAACAGACGGGCGGTTTCGTTTGTGGCTTGTGCTTTCAAGCGCAGCGGCCTATGCCTGTAACGGTGCGATTCGCCACGGTGTGAGGTGCTTCCATGAACCTGCAAGAGTTGAACGCGTTTGCTGTTGCCAAAAAGGTCGACGAGTTGAACCTGATCTCCATGGAAGGGGGCATTTACCTGTTGGAAGCGAGGATGCATGGGACGGCGTATCCGTTGAGCGATCTCAAGGGCAATATGCTGACGCTGCGCTCAGTGGAGCACGCGCGGGATCTGCTGCATGCCTTCCCGGTGCTGCCATTCAACCTTGTGCACACCTCGGTCCATGACGAAATGTGCGGGCTGGTCGCTGACCTCGATGAAAGCCTGAAAGTGCCGCTCGCCTGGCGCTCGGCCCTGTAGCCCCGGCCCCAAGTCCGGGGTATCTGTGCTAGTCTGCTCGCCCTTTTGGTTCCGGGCGCGCCGGGACGCGCTGTGCACGCACGGCAAGTCCTGTTGCCGTCCGCACAGCGGAGCAGTGTCATGTCCGAAGTAAATCTGTCCACCGACGAAACCCGCGTCAGCTACGGTATCGGCCGTCAACTCGGCGACCAGCTGCGCGACAACCCGCCACCGGGTGTCAGCCTGGACGCGATCCTGGCCGGTCTGACCGACGCTTTCGCCGGCAAGCCAAGCCGTGTTGGCCAGGAAGAAATGTCCGCCAGCTTCAAAGTGATCCGCGAGATCATGCAAGCCGAAGCAGCGGCCAAGGCTGAAGCCGCGGCTGGCGAAGGCCTGGCCTTCCTCGCCGAAAACGCCAAGCGTGACGGCATCACCACCCTGGCTTCCGGCCTGCAATTCGAAGTGCTGACTCAGGGCGAAGGCGCCAAGCCGACCCGTGAAGACCAGGTACGTACGCATTACCACGGCACCCTGATCGACGGCACTGTGTTCGACAGCTCCTACGAGCGCGGCCAGCCTGCAGAATTCCCGGTTGGCGGCGTGATCGCTGGTTGGACCGAAGCCCTGCAACTGATGAATGCCGGCAGCAAATGGCGCCTGTACGTGCCGAGCGAACTGGCTTACGGCGCACAAGGCGTGGGCAGCATCCCGCCGCACAGCGTTCTGGTATTCGACGTCGAGCTGCTGGACGTTCTGTAATACCGAGCCTGCCTAGATGGCGGGCTAAAAAATGTGGGAGCGAGCTCGCTCGCGAAGGCGGTTTTTCAGTCGACTCATTCGTTGACTGATTTATCGCTTTCGCGAGCAAGCTCGCTCCCACAGGTTTTTTTAATGCTGCTCATATTTCGATCTTGTTGTGCAGCTCATTGGTCGGGCGCAACGCCCGGGCATAGCAGAACAGGAACAGATTGCGCACCAGCTCCTTGAGTATCAGCGGCTCGCTGGAATTGAGGCTGCTGACGTCCAGATCACCTTGATCCTGCAGCTCATGCAAGGCTTCTTCTTCAAGCACCGCACAGACTTCGCCGGTTTCCCGATGGAGGATTCTGAGGTACGGGTGTGGGCGATCCAGCCAGGCGTCGATCAAATAAGTCATGGGTCTCATCTCCTTGAAAGGTTTCAATGAGAATAATTCTTATTCGTCAAATAGCAAGTGCCTATTGGCGGATTGTGGACTTTTCCGGGTAAAGGTTGTGTCAGATCAAAATGGCTGGCTGATGGCCATGCGCGGATTTATTGAGCTGAAGCGGGGAGGGCAAAGCTCCATCCCACGGCTGGCGCAGGATGGATGACGCAAGGCTCAGACTTTTCTGACGAACTCGGATTTGAGCTTCATCGGGCCGATGCCGTCGATCTTGCAGTCGATGTCGTGATCGCCATCGCACAGGCGGATGTTCTTGACCTTGGTGCCGACCTTGACCACCAGCGACGTGCCTTTGACCTTGAGATCCTTGATCACGGTGATGGTGTCGCCGTCCTGCAGGACGTTGCCGACCGAATCTTTCTTCACGGCATCATCGGCCGCCACTTCGGCTTCGCCGCTGGCAGACCACTCGTGGGCGCACTCGGGGCAGACCAGTTGGGTGCCGTCTTCGTAGGTGTATTCGGAATTGCATTTCGGGCAGGGTGGCAACGTGCTCACTAAGGTTCCTTGGGTATCAGGAGGACTAAAGGGCGCACATTGTATAGGGTTTTACGCGGAGGAGGGCATAGCGCAGAAACAACTGTGGGAGCGAGCCTGCTCGCGAAAGCGCTGTGTCAGTCAACATTGAGTCGATTGGCAGATTGCTTTCGCGAGCAGGCTCGCTCCCACAGGGGATGAATCAGTGCGTGCGGGCTACCGCGAACTCGCTCAATTCAACCAGCGCATCGCGGTATTCGCTGGCCGGCAGCGCCTCGAGGCACTTGATCGCGCGGGCCACGTAATCGCGGGCCAGTTGCGCGGTGTACTCCAGCGAGCCGGACGCTTCGACGGCGATGCGGATGCTTTCCAGGTCTTCGATCCCGCCTTTCTGGATCGCCTGACGCACCAGTGCCGCCTGCTCGGCCGTACCTTCGCGCATGGTGTAGATCAGCGGCAGGGTTGGCTTGCCTTCGGCCAGATCGTCGCCGACGTTCTTGCCCAGGGTTTCCGCGTCGCCTTTATAGTCGAGCAAGTCATCAACCAGCTGGAACGCCACACCCAGGTGATCGCCGAACGTGCGCAGGGCTTCACTCTGCTCGGCGGTCGCGCCAGCCAGGGCGGCGGCGCTGTGGGTCGAGGCTTCGAAGAGCATCGCGGTCTTGCCGCGGATGACTTCCATGTAGGTTTCTTCGCTGGTGCTGGCGTCTCGCACCTTGGACAGCTGCAACACTTCGCCTTCAGCGATGATCCGCGTGGCTTGAGACAAAATCTTCATCACCGGCATCGAGCCCAGTTCGACCATCATTTCGAACGAGCGCGAATACAGGAAGTCGCCGACCAGCACGCTCGGGGCATTGCCCCACATGGCGTTGGCGGTCGAGCGGCCACGGCGCATGCCGGACATGTCGACGACGTCGTCATGCAGCAGGGTCGCGGTGTGCAGGAATTCGATGGTGGCGGCCAGCAGGCGCATGTCGTCGCCTTCGCGACCCAGGGCCTTGCCACACAGCAACACTAATAAAGGACGCAGGCGTTTGCCGCCGGCCGACGTGATGTAATCGCCGATTTTCGATACCAGCGGCACTCGAGACGTCAGCTGCTTCTTGATGATGCCGTCGACGGCGCTAAAATCGTCCGCCACCGCGCGGTAGAAAGCTTGGGGTTGCATCAGCGAGAGTCGCTCCAGAAGGGTTGCGCGGCATGCTAGGACCCCCGTCCAGACCTGTCAAGGCGCGATGGACGGCCACTTGCGCGAGGCAGATTGCTTGCGTACAATCGCGCACCCTGAACTTCCTGGGCAGCACCTGCCTTACGCAATTGCACTTGGGCCGTTCCAGCCCCATGCAGCCATGCCAGCCAATACCTCTTCTTATAAAGAGCTGGGTGAGCAGGATTATCGGAGAAATACCATGTACGCAGTAATCGTTACCGGCGGTAAGCAATACAAGGTCGCTGAAGGTGAATACCTGAAGATCGAAAAACTGGAAATCGCTACTGGCGAATCCGTGACTTTTGATCGCGTTCTGCTGGTCGCCAATGGCGACGACGTGAACATCGGCGCACCAGTTGTTGCTGGCGCAACCGTCAAGGCTGAAGTGATCTCCCAAGGTCGTCACGATAAAGTCCGCATCATCAAGTTCCGTCGCCGTAAGCACCACATGAAGCGTATGGGCCACCGCCAGTGGTTCACCGAGATCAAAATCACCGGTATTCAGGCTTAATTACAGCCTAATTCCTCACTAGGAGAATTGAACTCATGGCACACAAAAAAGCTGGTGGTAGTACCCGTAACGGTCGCGACTCAGAAGCCAAACGCCTTGGCGTGAAGATGTATGGCGGCCAGGTCATCAAGGCCGGCAACATCATCGTGCGTCAGCGCGGCACCCAATTCCACGCTGGCTACGGCGTTGGCATGGGCAAGGATCACACTCTCTTCGCTAAAATCGAAGGCGTGATCAAGTTCGAAGTAAAGGGCGCCTTCGGTCGTCGTTACGTGAGCGTAATCGCGGCTTAATCGCGAGATCGCTGGAGAAGCCCTGTCTTGCGACGGGGCTTTTTCGTTTGTGGGGTGAGTCTCTTGCAAAGCTGTTTGTATGGGCTGTCGGCGTGCGATGCAGGTCGTGTCTTGGGGTCGCTGCGCTCATTTTTGCAAGAGTCTTATGTCTTGATTGTTTTTCGGCTCGTCCGTACGGCGAGAGGCGTTGGTTATGAAGTTTGTTGATGAAGTATCGATTCGCGTAAAGGCCGGTGACGGTGGCAACGGTGCCATGAGTTTCCGCCGGGAAAAATTCATTGAAAACGGCGGCCCGAACGGCGGTGATGGCGGTGACGGCGGTTCCATCTACATGATGGCCGACGAAAACCTCAATACCCTGGTCGACTACCGTTACACCCGTCACTTCGATGCCGAGCGTGGCTCCAACGGTGGCAGCACCGACTGCACCGGCAAGAAGGGCGAAGACCTGATCCTGCGCGTGCCGGTCGGCACTACCGTGATCGACTCCGCCACCCAGGAAGTCATCGGCGACCTGACCAAGGCTGGTCAGAAACTGATGGTAGTGCAGGGCGGCTGGCACGGTCTGGGTAACACCCGTTTCAAATCCAGTACCAACCGTGCGCCGCGTCAGACTACGCCAGGCAAGCCGGGCGAGCAGCGTGACCTGAAACTGGAAATGAAAGTGCTGGCCGACGTCGGTCTGCTGGGCTTGCCGAACGCCGGTAAAAGTACCTTTATCCGTTCGGTCTCGGCCGCCAAGCCGAAAGTCGCCGACTACCCGTTCACCACACTGGTGCCGAACCTGGGTGTGGTCAGCGTCGATCGCTGGAAAAGCTTCGTCATTGCCGACATTCCGGGCTTGATCGAAGGCGCTTCCGATGGTGCCGGCCTGGGTATTCGCTTCCTCAAGCACCTGGCGCGTACGCGTCTGCTGCTGCACCTCGTCGACATGGCGCCGCTGGATGATTCCAGTGCTCCGGACGCGGCTGAAGTGATCGTCAACGAGCTGATCAAGTTCAGCCCGTCGCTGGCCGAGCGTGATCGCTGGCTGGTGCTGAACAAGTGCGATCAGATCCTTGAAGAAGAGCACGATGCTCGCGTCAAGGAAATCGTCGATCGCCTGGAATGGACTGGTCCGGTGTACGTGATCTCGGCCATCGCCAAGATCGGTACCGAGCGTCTGTGCCACGACATCATGCGTTACATGGAAGACCGTGCCGATCGCCTCGCCGCAGACCCTGCGTACAAGGAAGAGCTGGCCGATCTCGATCAGCGCATCGAAGACGAAGCCCGTGCGCAGTTGCAGGCGCTGGACGACAAGCGTGCCCTGCGTCGCAGTGGCGTGAAGTCGGTCCATGACATCGGCGACGATGACTGGGACGAAGAAGATGTGGATGACGAAGACGGTCCGGAAATCATTTACGTGCGTGACTGATCCGTTGCGATAAACTTGAACGCCGCTCAATCGAGCGGCGTTTTAGTATCCGGAAATCGATCGTTGGTCAGCAATCGCCACGATTAACGTCACGGGCAGTGCCAGGTCGCGCTGCCCTCAAGCTAAGGTTGAAGATGATGCGGAGCAAGGTGACAGGTGCGCAGCGTTGGGTCGTGAAGATCGGCAGCGCTTTGCTGACAGCTGACGGCAAAGGGCTGGATCGCGCGGCAATGAGTGTCTGGGTCGAGCAGATGGTGGCGCTGCATGAGGCGGGCGTCGAGCTGGTGCTGGTGTCCTCCGGGGCGGTAGCGGCCGGCATGAGTCGCTTGGGCTGGACCGCACGACCCAGTGCCATGCACGAGCTCCAGGCGGCCGCTGCAATCGGTCAGATGGGGTTGGTGCAGGCGTGGGAGTCGAGCT
The DNA here is from genome assembly GCF_054668395.1 of Pseudomonas sp. S2_C11. NCBI lineage: Bacteria > Pseudomonadati > Pseudomonadota > Gammaproteobacteria > Pseudomonadales > Pseudomonadaceae > Pseudomonas > Pseudomonas sp. S2_C11. Next base: position 370,581 of record NZ_CP162765.1, read on the forward strand.
TCGCCGAGCATGGCCGGCACACTGCACAGATTCTCCTGACCCACGACGACCTGTCCGACCGCAAGCGCTACCTCAACGCCCGTAGCACCTTGCGTGCACTGGTCGAGCTGAAGGTCATTCCGGTGATCAATGAAAACGACACCGTGGTCACCGATGAAATCCGTTTCGGCGACAACGACACGCTGGCGGCGCTGGTGGCCAATCTGGTCGAGGCCGATCTGCTGGTGATCCTCACTGATCGCGACGGCATGTTCGACGCTGATCCGCGCAACAATCCCGATGCGCAGCTGATTTATGAAGCGCGCGCCGATGATCCGACGCTCGATGCGGTTGCAGGCGGTACCGGTGGTGCGCTGGGGCGCGGCGGCATGCAGACCAAGTTGCGTGCGGCACGCCTGGCAGCGCGTTCCGGTGCGCACACCATCATCGTCGGCGGGCGGCTTGAGCGTGTGCTCGATCGCCTGAAGGCGGGCGAGCGCATTGGCACGCTGCTATCGCCGGAGCGCGGCATGCTCGCGGCGCGCAAGCAGTGGCTGGCCGGGCACCTGCAAACCCGTGGCACCCTGGTGCTGGATGAGGGGGCGGTGTCGGCGTTGTCCAAGGGCAACAAAAGTCTGCTGCCGGTGGGGGTGAAACTGGTTCAGGGCAGTTTCCGTCGTGGTGAGATGGTCGTCTGTGTGGCGCCGGACGGTCGGGAGATCGCTCGGGGTCTGGCCAATTACAGCGCCCTGGAAGCGCAAAAAATCATCGGTCAGTCGTCGGATGCGATTGTCGGTTTGCTCGGTTACATGGCGGAGCCGGAACTGGTTCACCGTGACAACCTGATTCTGGTCTAAGGAAAATTCGATGCGTGTAGCGAAAGGTTTGTTGGGCCTGCTGATGGCCATGCCATTGCTGGTCTCGGCCGAGGAAATCGGTCAGGTGTCGACGGTGTTCAAGTTTGTCGGGCCGAATGACCGGATCGTGGTCGAGGCCTTCGACGATCCGAAAGTCGAGGGCGTGACCTGCTACCTGTCTCGCGCCAAGACCGGCGGAGTGAAGGGTGGTCTGGGTCTGGCAGAGGATCGCGCCGAAGCCTCGATTGCCTGTCGTCAGGTCGGGCCGATCAAGTTCAAGGGTGAGTTGAAGGACGGCGACGAGGTGTTCAAGGAGCGCACCTCGCTGGTGTTCAAGACCATGCAGGTGGTGCGTTTCCTCGACAAGAAGCGCAACACGCTGGTGTATCTGGTCTACAGCGATCGCTTGATCGAGGGTAGTCCGCAGAATGCGGTCACGGCCATCCCGATCCTGCCGTGGGTGCCGGTCCAGCAATAAGCGCCACCAATCCGAACTGTGGGGGCGAGCCTGCTCGCGAAGAGGTCATGTCGGTCGATAGAAATATCAACTGGCAGATCGCATTCGCAAGCGGGCTCGCTCCCACAGTTTTTTTGCCTGTAGCTTGTTAAATCACAGGCAATAAAAAACCGACCCTGAGGTCGGTTTTTTAATGACTACGTCGATTAAGCGGCTTCTTTCAGCGCTTTGACGTGGCCATTCAGACGGCTCTTATGACGAGCAGCCTTGTTCTTGTGGATGATGCCTTTATCGGCCATACGGTCGATAACTGGCACAGCCAGAACGTATGCAGCTTGAGCTTTTTCAGCGTCTTTTGCGTCGATGGCCTTAACTACATTCTTGATGTAGGTACGAACCATGGAACGCAGGCTGGCGTTGTGGCTGCGACGCTTCTCAGCCTGTTTTGCACGTTTTTTGGCGGAAGGTGAGTTGGCCACCGTCGAGCTCCTCGAAAGACTTTTTAGGAAATAGCAAACAAAATAGGCCGCGAATCATGCCGATGAAGACTTGTCTTGTCAAGGGCACTTGAATCGTTCCGCTAAGTGGTAGGTATAAAGAGGCGGGATATTTATTTCCGGCGCTTGACCTGTAAACTCGCGAGCTTTGGCTCTGTGCTGTTGCGGCGCGGAGTATCGCACAAGTAGGCGCATTGTTCGCCTGCTGTTTATCGACAGGCACAAACTCTCTCAATGAATCTGCTCAAATCGTTGGCCGCCGTCAGCTCTATCACGATGCTTTCCCGGATTCTGGGTTTCGTTCGTGACACGCTGATCGCGCGGACATTCGGCGCCGGGATGGCCACGGATGCCTTCTTTATTGCGTTCAAACTGCCCAACCTGCTGCGGCGGATCTTTGCCGAAGGGGCTTTCTCCCAAGCGTTCGTGCCGATCCTGGCCGAATATAAAAGCCAGCAGGGCGAAGAGGCGACGCGCACCTTCATTGCCTATGTATCGGGCCTGTTGACGCTGGTGTTGGCGGTTGTGACTGCACTGGGCATGATCGCCGCCCCTTGGGTGATCTGGGCCACGGCGCCCGGTTTTACCGATACCCCGGAAAAATTCCAGCTCACCTCCGATCTGTTGCGGGTGACCTTTCCTTATATATTGCTGATCTCGCTGTCGTCGCTGGCCGGCGCGATCCTCAACACCTGGAACCGCTTCTCGGTGCCGGCCTTCGTACCGACTCTGCTCAACGTCAGCATGATCGTGTTTTCGCTGTTCCTCACGCCGTATTTCGATCCGCCGGTCATGGCACTCGGGTGGGCGGTGTTGGTCGGCGGTCTGGCGCAGTTGCTGTATCAGCTGCCGCACCTGAAAAAGATCGGCATGCTGGTGCTACCACGCCTGAACCTGCGCGACAGCGGCGTTTGGCGGGTGATGAAGCAGATGCTGCCGGCGATTCTCGGCGTGTCGGTGAGTCAGATTTCATTGATCATCAACACCATCTTCGCCTCGTTTCTGGTCGCAGGTTCAGTGTCGTGGATGTATTACGCCGACCGTTTGATGGAATTGCCGTCGGGCGTATTGGGCGTGGCGCTCGGCACGATTCTGCTGCCGACACTGGCCAAGACCTACGCCAGCAAGGATCGCCACGAATACTCGCGCATCCTCGATTGGGGGCTGCGCCTGTGCTTTGTGCTGGTGCTGCCGTGCGCGCTGGCACTGGGGATTCTTGCCGAGCCGCTGACTGTTTCGCTGTTCCAGTACGGTCAGTTCAGTGGCTTTGATGCCGAGATGACCCAGCGTGCACTGATTGCCTATTCGGTCGGCCTGCTCGGGATTATCGTGATCAAAGTGCTGGCGCCGGGCTTTTATGCGCAACAGAACATTCGCACCCCGGTGAAAATCGCAATTTTCACGCTGGTCTGCACGCAGTTGTTCAACCTGGCGCTGATCGGGCCGCTGGCCCACGCCGGCCTTGCCTTGGCGATCAGTGCCGGTGCTTGCCTGAACGCCGGGCTGCTGTTCTACCAACTGCGCAAGCAAAAGATGTATCAACCGCAACCGGGCTGGGGCAAATTCGGCTTCAAGCTGGTCGTTGCGGTGACCGTGATGTCGGCGGTCTTGCTGGCCGGCATGCATTTCATGCCCGCCTGGGATGAGGGCCATATGCTTGAGCGCTTCTTGCGCCTGGGCGCGCTGGTGGTTGCTGGCGTGGTGGCGTATTTCGGTATGTTGTTGCTGTTGGGTTTCCGCCTGCGCGACTTCAATCGCAAGGCCTTGAGCTGAGGTTTCAGCCTTCATGAGCAGGCATGGGCCGGCGGTTTTGTCGGCTCGTTCACTTTGCGTTACGGTGTTGCCTGTCGTCGGCCGTCGGGTGTGGTTATAATCGACCACTTTATGAGCAAGAAGCGCGTTATGCAGCTGGTTCGAGGCCTCCACAACTTGCGCCCCCAGCATCGGGGCTGCGTCGCCACTATTGGCAACTTTGACGGTGTTCACCGTGGTCACCAGGCTATCCTGGCGCGGCTGCGTGAGCGTGCGCTCGAGTTGGGCGTACCCAGCTGCGTGGTGATTTTCGAGCCGCAGCCACGGGAGTTCTTTGCCCCCGACACCGCACCGGCACGTCTGGCGCGGTTGCGCGACAAGCTGCAATTGCTGGCCGCGGAAGGCGTCGACCGGGTGTTGTGCCTGGCTTTCAACCAGCGGCTGAGCAAGCTCAGCGCCAGTGAGTTCGTCGATACCATTCTGGTCGATGGCCTTGGCGTGCAGCATCTGGAGGTCGGTGATGATTTCCGTTTCGGTTGCGACCGCCTCGGCGATTTCGATTTTCTGATGCAGGCCGGGCAGGTTCACGGTTTCACCGTCGAAGCGGCGCAAACCGTCGAGCTGGACGGCATTCGCGTCAGCAGCACGCAGGTGCGCAACGCCTTGGCTGCGGCCGATTTTGCCTTGGCCGAACGCTTGCTCGGCCGTCCGTACCGCATCGCCGGTCGCGTGCTGCATGGCCAGAAACTGGCCCGGCAACTGGGCACGCCCACTGCCAACATTCAACTCAAGCGTCGTCGCGTGCCGTTCACCGGGGTCTATCTGGTGAATGTCGACATCGACGGCAAGACCTGGCCCGGCGTCGCCAATATCGGCGTGCGCCCCACGGTGCAAGGAGATGGCAAAGCCCACCTCGAGGTCCATCTGTTAGATTTTGCCGGCGATCTGTATGACCGGCGTTTGACGGTGGTTTTCCACCAAAAGCTGCGTGAAGAGCAGCGCTTCGCCTCTCTGGAGGCATTGAAAACGGCGATCAATGCGGATGTCGCCACCGCCCGTGCACTAGCCGCACCTAGCGCCCATCGCTAATGAAGAGCCTTAAATGACCGACTATAAAGCCACGCTAAACCTTCCGGACACCGCCTTCCCAATGAAGGCCGGCCTGCCACAGCGCGAACCGCAGATCCTGCAGCGCTGGGACAGTATTGGCCTGTACGGAAAGTTGCGCGAGATTGGCAAGGATCGTCCGAAGTTCGTCCTGCACGACGGCCCTCCGTACGCCAACGGCACGATCCACATCGGTCACGCACTGAACAAGATTCTCAAGGACATGATCATCCGCTCGAAAACCCTGTCGGGTTTCGACGCGCCGTATGTCCCGGGCTGGGATTGCCACGGCTTGCCGATCGAGCACAAGGTGGAAGTGACCCACGGCAAGAACCTCGGCGCGGATAAGACCCGCGAGCTGTGCCGCGCCTACGCCACCGAGCAGATCGAAGGGCAGAAGTCCGAGTTCATCCGTCTCGGCGTGCTGGGCGACTTCGCCAATCCGTACAAGACCATGGATTTCAAGAACGAGGCCGGTGAAATCCGCGCCCTCGCCGAAATCGTCAAGGGTGGTTTTGTCTTCAAGGGCCTCAAGCCGGTGAACTGGTGCTTCGATTGCGGTTCGGCTCTGGCTGAAGCGGAAGTCGAGTACGAGAACAAGAAGTCCTCGACCATCGACGTTGCGTTCCCGATCGCCGACGAAGCCAAACTGGCTGCGGCCTTCGGTCTGGCCTCGCTGAGCAAACCTGCTGCGATCGTGATCTGGACCACCACCCCGTGGACCATCCCGGCCAACCAGGCGCTGAACGTGCACCCGGAATTCAACTACGCCCTGGTCGATATCGGCGACAAGCTGCTGGTGCTGGCTGAAGAGCTGGTCGAAGCCTGCCTGGCGCGCTATGGCGTGCAAGGTTCGGTCATCGCCACCACCACCGGTAAAGAGCTGGAGCTGATCAACTTCCGTCACCCGTTCTACGATCGTCTGTCGCCGGTGTACCTGGCTGACTACGTCGAACTGGGCGCAGGCACCGGCGTGGTTCACTCCGCCCCGGCCTATGGCGTGGACGACTTCGTGACCTGCAAGAAATACGGCATGGTCAACGACGACATCCTCAACCCGGTACAGAGCAACGGCGTGTACGTGCCGTCGCTGGAATTCTTCGGCGGCCAGTTCATCTGGAAGGCCAACCCGGCTATCGTCGAAAAACTGACCGAAGTCGGTGCGCTGATGCACACCACCGTCATCGAACACAGCTACATGCACTGCTGGCGCCACAAGACCCCGCTGATCTACCGCGCTACTGCGCAGTGGTTCATCGGCATGGACAAGGAGCCAACCAGCGGCGACACCCTGCGCGTGCGCTCGCTCAAAGCCATCGAAGACACCAAGTTCGTTCCGGCCTGGGGCCAGGCGCGCCTGCACTCGATGATCGCCAATCGTCCGGACTGGTGCATCTCGCGTCAGCGCAACTGGGGCGTGCCGATCCCGTTCTTCCTCAACAAGGAAAGCGGCGAGCTGCATCCACGCACCGTCGAGCTGATGGAAGAAGTCGCCAAACGCGTTGAAGTCGAAGGCATCGAAGCCTGGTTCAAACTCGACGCCGCCGAACTGCTCGGTGATGAAGCGCCGCAATACGACAAGATCAGCGACACCCTCGACGTCTGGTTCGACTCCGGCACCACGCACTGGCACGTCCTGCGCGGTTCGCACCCGATGGGCCACGAGAGCGGCCCGCGTGCCGACCTGTACCTGGAAGGTTCCGACCAGCACCGTGGCTGGTTCCACTCGTCGTTGCTGACCGGTTGCGCCATCGACAACCACGCACCGTATCGCGAACTGCTGACGCATGGCTTCACCGTCGACGAGTCCGGCCGCAAGATGTCCAAGTCGCTGAAAAACGTGATTGAGCCGAAGAAGATCAACGATACGCTGGGCGCCGACATCATGCGTCTTTGGGTCGCGTCGACCGACTACTCTGGCGAAATCGCTGTGTCGGATCAGATCCTGACCCGCAGCGCCGATGCCTATCGTCGTATCCGTAACACCGCGCGCTTCCTGCTTTCCAACCTGACCGGTTTCAACCCGGCCACCGACCTGCTGCCGGCCGAAGACATGCTGGCGCTGGATCGCTGGGCGGTGGATCGTACGCTGTTGCTGCAACGCGAGTTGCAAGAGCACTACGGCGAATACCGTTTCTGGAACGTGTACTCGAAGATCCACAACTTCTGCGTGCAGGAGCTGGGCGGTTTCTACCTCGACATCATCAAGGACCGCCAGTACACCACCGGTGCCGACAGCAAGGCCCGTCGCTCGTGCCAGACCGCGCTGTTCCACATCTCTGAAGCGCTGGTGCGCTGGATCGCGCCGATCCTCGCCTTCACTGCTGACGAGCTGTGGCAATACCTGCCGGGCGAGCGTAACGAGTCGGTCATGCTCAACACCTGGTACGAAGGCCTGACCGAGCTGCCGGAAGGCTTCGAGCTGGGTCGCGCCTACTGGGATCGCATCATGGAAGTGAAAGTCGCGGTCAACAAAGAGATGGAAATCCAGCGTGCGGCGAAAGCCGTCGGTGGCAACCTGCAGGCCGAAGTGACGCTGTTTGCCGAAGAGGCGCTGAGCGCCGACCTGGCCAAGCTGAGCAACGAGCTGCGCTTTGTCCTGATCACCTCGACTGCCAGCGTCGCGCCATTCGTTCAGGCTCCGGCCGATGCAGTGGCCACCGAAGTCAGCGGTCTGAAACTGAAGATCGTCAAATCGGCGTTCCCGAAATGCGCGCGGTGCTGGCATTGCCGCGAAGACGTCGGCGTGAACCCGGAGCATCCGGAAATCTGCGGTCGTTGCGTCGACAACATCAGCGGTGCTGGCGAGGTTCGTCACTATGCCTGATGCCATTGGCCGTTTCGGACGGCTGAGCTGGCTGTGGTTGAGCCTGCTGGTCCTGGTCATTGACCAGGCCAGCAAGTTCTACTTCGAAGCCAGGCTCGAAATGTTCCAGCAGATCGTGATCATTCCCGATCTGTTCAGCTGGACGCTGGCCTACAACACTGGCGCTGCTTTCAGCTTCCTCGCCGACAGCTCCGGCTGGCAGCGCTGGCTGTTTGCGCTGATCGCCATTGTCGTCAGTGCGGTACTGGTGGTCTGGCTCAAGCGCCTGGGCCGCAACGACACCTGGCTGGCCGTCGCCCTGGCACTGGTGCTGGGTGGCGCGCTGGGCAACCTGTATGACCGCATTGCCCTGGGCCATGTGATCGACTTCATTCTGGTGCACTGGCAGAACCGCTGGTATTTCCCGGCGTTCAACATTGCCGACAGCGCGATCACCGTTGGCGCGATCATGCTGGCACTGGACATGTTCAAATCGAAGAAAACCGAAGAGGCTGCTCATGACTGAACCGCAATCGACTGAGCAACGCATCGGCCAGAACACCGAAGTCACCCTGCACTTTGCCTTGCGCCTGGAAAACGGTGACACCGTCGACAGTACCTTCGACAAGGCCCCGGCGACCTTCAAGGTCGGCGATGGCAACCTGCTGCCGGGTTTCGAAGCCGCACTGTTTGGCTTCAAGGCCGGCGACAGGCGCACAGTGACCGTTGAGCCGGAAAACGCTTTCGGACAGCCAAACCCGCAGAACGTGCAGACCATCCCGCGTTCGCAGTTCAACGACATGGAGTTGTCACCGGGTCTGCTGGTGATCTTCAACGATGCGGCCAATACTGAATTGCCAGGAGTGGTGAAGGAATTCGATGACACGCAAGTGACCGTCGACTTCAACCACCCGCTGGCGGGCAAGACGCTGACCTTTGACGTGGAAATCATTTCCGTCAAAGCAATCTAAAAATGCAGGAGTGAGCTTCTGTGGCGAGGGGATTCATCCCCGCTGGGGTGCGAAGCGCCCCCAGACCAGTCAACGGATTCTGAGATAAGTCCGTTGAAGGTCTGCGACTGCTACGCAGCCGAGCGGGGATGATTCCCCTCGCCACAACAAGCAGGTCTCCACAGTCTGTTTTCCATTGTTTTCGCGCGCAAGACACGAGGCACAGCATGCAAATCAAACTCGCCAACCCCCGTGGCTTCTGCGCCGGTGTGGACCGGGCGATCGAAATCGTCAACCGCGCCCTGGAAGTCTTCGGGCCGCCGATCTATGTGCGTCATGAAGTGGTGCACAACAAGTTCGTCGTCGAAGACCTGCGCAGCCGTGGCGCGATTTTCGTCGAAGAGCTCGATCAGGTGCCCGATGACGTGATCGTCATCTTCAGCGCCCACGGTGTTTCCCAAGCCGTGCGCAACGAAGCTGCAGGTCGTGGCCTGAAAGTCTTCGATGCAACCTGCCCGCTGGTGACCAAGGTGCACATCGAGGTCGCCAAATACAGCCGCGACGGTCGCGAGTGCATCCTGATCGGCCACGCCGGTCACCCGGAAGTCGAAGGCACCATGGGCCAGTACGATGCCAGCAACGGCGGCGCGATCTACCTCGTCGAAGACGAAAAGGACGTGGCCGCATTGCAGGTACGCGATCCGGAAAGACTCGCCTTCGTCACCCAGACAACCTTGTCGATGGACGACACCAGTCGCGTTATCGATGCCCTGCGCACGCGCTTCCCGGCCATCGGTGGTCCGCGCAAGGACGACATCTGCTACGCCACACAAAACCGTCAGGACGCCGTCAAGCAACTGGCCGACGAGTGCGACGTGGTGCTAGTGGTCGGCAGCCCGAACAGTTCCAACTCCAACCGTCTGCGCGAATTGGCTGAGCGCATGGCGACTCCGGCGTACCTGATCGACGGTGCCGAGGATCTGCAACAGAGCTGGTTCGACGGCGTCGAGCGCATTGGTATTACCGCTGGCGCCTCGGCACCGGAAGTGCTGGTCCGGGGCGTGATCCAGCAATTGCAGGCCTGGGGCGCGACCGGTGCCGATGAGCTGGCTGGCCGTGAGGAGAACATCACGTTCTCGATGCCGAAAGAGCTGCGCGTCCGTTCGATCTGACGCTTCTGCTTTTGTCGCACAGCGCCTGTTCGGTCTCCTGACTGCTCAGGCGCACGCGACCGGTCGCCGCCAGCACGATCTGCCGCTGGCTGACCGGCTCGCGCGGCGAGCAGATGTGTATCGTCCCCGCCTGAAATCGCCGCCCCGGCATCAGTGGCTGCCCCAGATGACTGAAGCGCACATAGCGGCTCACCCACCAGTTGCCGACAATCGGCACTTTCGCCTCACTGGCGCGTTCAACCAGCAGCGGATTGCTGCTGTCCTCCGGCCCCTTGCCGCTTCTATCCAGAATGATCCGCCAACCCTGACTCCAGTCACTCCCGATGCCATGGATCACCACGCTCTGATTGTGCGTGATGGCCAGTGTGCGAGCGTGGCGGATGCCTTCGAGCAGCGACTGCGCTGCGTGGTCGCGCTGATTCGCTTGCTTGAGCGCGGCGAACGCCGGGCTGACCAGCAGCAGAACAATTGCGCCAATCGCCAGTCCCATAAGCAGTTCAATCAGGCTGAAACCGTGTTGCGGCATGAAAAATCCCTCCGTGGAATGGTATGAGCAGCGCAATCCGTGCGCCGCGCAGGGCAAATCAGTCGGCGCGTGCCGAGCGAATGTTCTAGCGTGTAAAAGCAGGTATAGCCGACGGCAACGGAGGGCACCGATGGATCTTCGTACAAAAGGTTTCACGCTGGTCGAGTTGCTGGTCGCCATTGCGGTGTTCCTGATACTGATCACGCTGGCGGTGCCGGCCTTTACCCGTACGATCCAGAGCAGCAAGGCGGATACCGAAGTCGGCGACTTGCAGCGGGCAATCAATTTCGCTCGCCTCGAGGCAATCAATCGCGGCGTGACCACGCGTCTGCGTCCGACCGCTGGCGGCAGTGTCTGGACCGGTGAACTGGCGGTCTACGACAGTACTGGCAATCCGGCCAATGTGTTGCGGGTTGTTCCAGCAATGAGCAGTGGCGCGACTCTGACGCTACCCTCAGGAGTGACCGCACTGGATTTCAACAACCTCGGCGGTCTGGCGGCACCGTCGACGGCGGTGGTCATCGGTTACACGCTGGGCACGCAAAGCAGGACGCTGAACGTGTGTTTGAACGGACGCACTCAACTGGGTGGAAATTGCGGATGAGGGCAGGGAGCAAAAACGCACAGGAGGGCATGACGCTGATCGAAGTGCTGGTCGCGTTGCTGATTCTGACCGTCGGGCTGTTGGGCGCAGCGGCGGTGCAGCTCAATGCGCTGAAGTACACCGACAGTTCGCGGATGACCAGTCAGGCCAGTTTCATCGCCTATGACATGATGGATCGCATCCGCGCCAATTCCGGCGCCAACTACACCGTCACGCCACCGACCTCGGGCAATCTCAGTAATGCGCGGGACCAGGATCTCTACGATTTCACCACCAACATCGCCAACTTCGGCGGCCCGACCGCGACGGGCAGCATCACCCTCAACCAGCGGGTCTACACCATCACCATTACCTGGAGCGATGCGCGCGCGGCGAACGCTGCCAGTGCCCAGCGCAGTTTCGTCCTGAGCAGCCGGGCGGCGGTCGATCCGGTGGCCACACCATGAAGCGTGCCAGCCGTGGTTTCGGCCTGATCGAATTGCTGATTGCTCTGGCTTTGGGGCTGATCGTAGTGCTCGGCGTGGTACAGATTTTCATCGCCGCAAAAAACACTTACGTCAGTCAGAACAGCGCCGCAGCGATGCAGGAAGATGCGCGCTTCGTTCTCAGCAAAATGATTCAGGAAATTCGTATGGTCGGCATGTTCGGCTGCCTCGGCACCATCGTCGACTCCAGTTCTGCAGGGGATTTCAACACCGCGCAACTCATCCCGATCAACTGGGATAACGCCAGTCTCAAGCTGACCATGGTCACCGCCGATGTCGGCAGCGGCGGGGGAACGCCGACCTGGACGGTGATTTCCGATTGTCGCAACAGCGCGGTCGCCTACAGCGGATTGCGCAGCCCGACCACGGGGCAGATCGCGTTCCCGATCCGGCGCCTGATCTACAGCTTCAGCAATAACCAGATCCTCATGGGCACTGGCAGCGGCAATCCGGCGCAGCAAGTGCTGGTGAACAACGTCAGCGCCTTCAACGTCACATTCGGTCTGGCCAGCTCCGCGACCGACGTCGCAGCTTCAACGTACAGCAGCAACCCCGGCGATCCGGCGCGCATCCGCAGCGTGCGCCTGAGCCTGACCCTCACCGACCCGAACAATCGGGTGCGCAATCAAACCTTCAACGTGGTTGCGGCATTGCGCAACCGCTTGCCATGAGGGGGCGGCGATGAGGATTTCCTTGCAACAACGTCAGGCCCAGCGCGGCATGGTCCTGTTGGTGAGCCTGGTGTTTCTGCTGTTGCTCACATTGATCGGTTTGTCCTCGATGCAGAGCGCCAACCTGCAAGAGAAAATGGCCGGCAGCGTAAGCCTGCGCAATCAATCGTTTCAGGCTGCGGAAGCGGCGTTGCGTATCGGCGAAAGTGCGGTGCAGCTGGACAGTTACTCGTTGGCGGTGTGCAGCGGCACGACCCAATGTCTGCCGCCGGCGGAGTCGTCAGTGGTCAGCTCGGCCGGCTTCAATTCGACCTCCGGGGTGACCTGGATCGCCGCCGGTAATGGCTTTTATGGCGTGCAGAACATCGGCACGACCCTGACGGCGGTGAACGTACCAAGTAACACTTCGGCGACGTTGTATCGAGTCACTGCGGTCGGCATCGCCGGCAATTCGCGTAGCGTGGTGGAGAGTGTCTATGCGAAGTATTGAGCGCGGCCTGTCGCTGCTGATCGGCATGCTGCTGAGTTGCTACCTGGCGGCACCGGCCTGGGCTTTCACGCCTTCCGATTCGCCATTGCTGAGCGCGGCTGCGGTGGCGCCAAACGTGATGCTGCTGATCGACGACTCCGGCAGTATGAACAGCATCATCTACGCCGCCGGATTCGACCCGAACGTCAACCGCACTCCCGCCCGGCAGTGCAATGCCTTCCTCGGCTTGTGCTCTGCACTCAACGCGCCGCAGATTACCGGCGACACGGTGTTTCTATCGAGCCTGCCGACTTCCGGGTGCTCGGGAGGCGCCTATGCGTTCTACAACAACAGCGTGGCGCCGTTGTGCCTCAAGCTCCCAGACCCGGTAGGCAACGAGAACACTCGGTATTCCGCCGATTACATTTCCTACATAGTCAGCCTCGCCAACAGCACCGGCACCCGCGACTTCACTACGGGGGCGATTCCCAACGATTACCGGATGAACGTGGCGCGCAACGTTTCCACCGCACTGGTGAGCAGCAACCGCACTTTGCGCATGGGCCTGTCGACATTCAATCCGGCGACCAGCAGCAACCCGGGCAACGGCGGTTTCATCGCTCGCTCAATCACCGATTTGTCACCCGTCGCGGGCAGCGTCACCCAGGCCCAGGCAGACACCAACTACAACGCGCTGATCTCATCGATCAACGGCTTGAACGCCGTGGCCAACACGCCATTGGCCGAGAGCTATTACGAAGTCACGCGCTACATGCGTGGGTTGGCGCCTTACTACAACGGCACGCCGGCGAGCTATACCAGTCCGATTCAATACCGCTGCCAGAAAAACTACGGCGTGGTGATTACCGATGGCTTGCCAACCTATGACCGTACCTTCCCGACCAACGATCCGCTGGGAGGCAGCCGGCTACCGAACTGGGATGGCGTGAATAACGATGGCGACAACCTCAACGGTGACGGTGAAGGCGACACGCTTTATCTGGATGACATCGCCAAATTCGCCTTCGACATCGACATGCGTTCGACCGGTACTGACGCAGCAGGCAAGAGCTGGAACGCGGTGGATTTTCCCAGGCAGAACATGAACACCTACACCGTGGGTTTCGCGGCGGATAACGACATGTTGTCCGACGCCGCCAGTTATGGGCAGGGCAGGTATTACCAGGCGACCGACAGCTCCGGGCTCAATGCGGCGTTATCGTCGGCATTGAGCGATATCACTTCCAAGGCCGGCTCCGGTGGTGCCGGTGTTGCCAGCAGCAGTACGTTGACCAGTGGCAGCAGTTTTTACCAGACAACCTACGATCCCAAGGATTGGCGCGGCACGATCAGGTCGTTCGGCTTTACCTCGACCGGCACGGTAAATACCTCGGCGGCGCAATGGTCGACCGACACCACCATCGTGCCCTCTGCCACAGCGCCGAATTTCCAGTCATGGAACACCTTGAGCAACACGCCCATTGCCCTGGCACTCCTCAACTTTTCCCCGGCGCAGCAGACTACGCTAAATCAGGGGTTGCCCGCCGGAATCAACGGCAATGATCTGGTGGAGTGGAGCAAGGGGACCAACAAGGCCGGGCTCAAAGTGCGCACTGCGCTGTTGGGCGACATCATTAATTCGCCGCTGGTGCTCGCGTCGCCTTCGGACAAGACCGCATCCGATCTGACGGGTGACAGCAGTTACACCAACTACCTGACCACCAAGGCTGCGAACATGAATGCCAGTCTGGTGGTGAACGCCAACGACGGTTTCGTCAACGTGATCAATTCGGCGAACGGCACCCGCCGTTATGCCTACATGCCCTCCAGCGTGCTGCCTTCGTTGCGGCTGATTGCGGATACCAATTACGTCAACGGCGTCAGCCACAAGTTTCTCGTGGACGGTCAGGTCGGCGTGTTCGATGCGCAGGCCGGCACCACCTGGAGAACGCTGGCCATTGGCGGAACGGGGGCCGGTGGTAAAACCTTCTACGGACTGCAACTGTTCGATGCCTCGGCAGGCAACGTGATCAAGGCACTGTGGGAAGTCAGTGCGCCGGCCACGGCCAACACGGCGAATGCGTTCAATGATCTGGGTTACGCCTATGCCAGGCCGGAAGTGGCACGCTTGGCCAATGGTCGCTGGGCGACATTCATCGCCAATGGTTACGGCAGCAATTCGGGGGTTGCAGCGTTGTATGTGCTGGATGCGCTGGATGGTTCGCTGATCAGGAAAATCGTCATCGACAGCACGGAAACCGGCAACGGTCTGTCTTCGGTAAAACTCAGGGTCAATTCCTCGAACGTAGTGCAGGCTGCCTACGCTGGTGACCTGAAGGGGCGTATGTGGAAATTCGACTTGAGCGCACCCGGGGCAGAAAGCTGGGGCGTGGCGTTTGCCGGCAAGCCATTGTTCACCGCCCCGGGCGGGGCAACGCAGCCGATCACCGCGCAACCGCTGCTGGCGGATAATCCGCAGGGCGGCAAGCAGGTGTTCTTTGGCACCGGCAAGTTCAACGAGACTGCCGACAAGACCAACAAGGATCTGCAGGCGTTCTATTCGATCTGGGATGCAGAGGGTGGGGCCGGCCAAATCACCGTTAGCAGTTTGCAGGCACAGGCGATTACCGGCTCGTTCTCCGGCAGTTCCGGGCAGTTTCTGACCACCAGCCAGAATGAAACGACGTATCCGGCAGAGAAAGGCTGGTATCTGCCGCTGGTGTACAACAACGTGCTGACCGGCGAGCGCGTGATCAATCAGGCCAGTATTGTGTTGGGACGAGTTGTTTTCACCACTGCCAGCGTCGATACCACCGACCCTTGTTCGAGTTTTGGTACGGGCCGACTGGTCGAACTCGATGCGTTCAACGGTAAGATGCTCAACTACGCCGTGATCGACACCACCGGTGACCGTTTGGTCGACAGCAACGATACGATATCCAGTGGCGTGATTTTTACCGGCGGCATTCCGACCCTGAACTTCATCTCGGCTAACGGCGAGCGCAAGGGCACGACTGACACCAGCGGCGCGGTCACGGTCATTGTGGAAAAAGGTGGCGGCGGCAGCCGTCGTATCATGTGGCGACAAATCCAGTAAGCGAGAATTTGAGGCATGCGCAGATCCAGCCGAGGTTTTACCCTGATCGAGATCATGATCGTCACCGCGATTATCGGGATCATCCTCACCATCAGCATTCCCAGCTACAACGAATACGTGAAGAAGGGCCGTCGCGCCGAAGTGGTCTCGCTGCTCTCGGAGCAGGCGCAGACCCTCGAACGCTTCTACACCCGCAACAATGTCTACACCGGCGTCACCGGGCTGAGCCCGGGCAATGATTTCTACACCATCACCCCGACGCTGACCGACCAGACCTTTGTGCTGACCGCGGTGCGTAAAACCGGCTCGGCCATGGCCACCGACAAATGCGGGGATTTCACTCTGACCAACACCGGCGTGCGAAGCATGAACAACGCGACTACCGGTGTGACCGCCAAGGATTGCTGGGGCCGCTGACGCATTCTTTTTCGGGCGCCTTTTGCGCCCACTGTCTTTTTTACGGTTGGATCAAACATGACCAGGCAACAGCAAGTAGTGATTGTCGGCGGCGGGGTGATTGGCCTGCTCACTGCCTACAATCTCGCCTCCGAAGTGCGCAGCGTGGTGCTGCTGGATCGCTCGAATGTCGGCCAGGAATCGTCCTGGGCTGGCGGCGGCATCGTCTCGCCGTTATACCCGTGGCGCTACAGTCCGGCAGTCACCGCGCTGGCGCATTGGTCGCAGGATTTTTATCCACAGCTCGGCGAGCGCTTGTTTGCTGACACTGGCGTTGATCCTGAAGTGCACACCACTGGTCTGTATTGGTTGGATCTGGACGATGAAGCCGCAGCCATGGCCTGGGCCGCGCGGGAAAATCGGCCGCTGCGGGCTGTGGATATCTCGGCGGCACATGACGCGGTGCCGGTGCTTGGCAGCGGTTTCAGCCGAGCGATCTACATGGCCGATGTCGCCAACGTGCGCAATCCACGGCTGGTCAAATCGCTGAAAGCCGCGCTGCTGGCGCTGCCGAACGTGACGATTCACGAGCAATGCGAAGTCAGTGGTTTCGTCCGCGAGGACGAGCGCGTGGTTGGCGTGCAAACCTCCACTGGGGTGATGAGCGGCGACGAGTTTGTGCTGACGGCGGGGGCGTGGAGCGGCGATCTGCTCAAGACGCTGAACCTGACGCTGCCGGTCGAACCGGTCAAAGGCCAGATGATTCTCTACAAGTGCGCGGCTGATTTCCTGCCGAGCATGGTGCTGGCCAAGGGACGTTATGCGATCCCGCGTCGCGACGGTCACATTCTGATCGGCAGCACGCTGGAGCACGAAGGTTACGACAAGACCCCGACCGATGTAGCGCTGCAAAGCCTCAAGGCCTCGGCGATCGAATTGCTGCCGGCGTTGGCGGATGCCGAGGTGGTCGGGCACTGGGCCGGGCTGCGGCCGGGGTCGCCGGAAGGGGTTCCCTTTATTGGCCGGGTGCCGGGGTTCGAGGGGTTGTGGCTGAACTGCGGGCATTACCGCAACGGGCTGGTGCTGGCGCCGGCATCGTGTCAGTTGTTTGCCGATGTGATGTTGGGGCGAGCGCCGATTATTGATCCGGCGCCGTATGCGCCTGAGGGCCGGATTTAGTCAGAGGCTGGTAGACCGCCTTCGCGAGCAGGCTCGCTCCCACAGGAATACTCATTCCAAATGTGGGAGCGAGCCTGCTCGCGAAGGGGCCTTCAATCCAGTCCCAATTTCTTCAGCCGATAACGCATCGACCTGAACGACAGACTCAACCGCTGCGCCGCCGCCGTGCGGTTCCAGCGGGTTTCCTCCAGCGCCTGCAAAATCAGTTTGCGTTCGACGCTCTCCAGATAATCCTCAAGATTGTCGACCTGCGTCAGATCGGCCATCGCCCCGTCCGCCGTGCAATTGCCTTCGCTCAAACGCAGATCCTGCGCTTCGATCGTGCGGTTTTCACACAGGGTGTGCGCGCGTTCGAGAACATTCTCCAGTTCGCGCACATTGCCGGGAAAGCGATAGTTCTTCAGCGCCTCCAGCGCTTGCGGGTGCAGGCGCGCTTCGGGGTGTCCGGTGTCTTTGGCCAAGCGCTTGAGCACGTGCATGGCAAGCGCCTCGATGTCGTCGCGGCGTTCGCGCAGGGACGGTACGCGCAGTTCGATGACGTTGAGCCGGTAATACAGATCCTGGCGGAAACGCTCGGCTGAAACTTCGGCTTCAAGGTCTTTGTGCGTGGCGCAAAGGATGCGTACGTCGACCACTGTTTCCTGCTGGCCGCCGACGCTGCGCACGGCTTTTTCCTGAATCGCCCGCAGCAGTTTTACCTGCATCGACAGTGGCAGATCGGCGACTTCATCGAGAAACAGAGTGCCGCCATGGGCCGCCTGGAATAGCCCCGGCTTGTCTTCGACGGCACCGGTGAAGCTGCCTTTGCGGTGGCCGAAAAATTCGCTTTCCATCAGTTCCGACGGAATTGCCCCGCAGTTCACCGGCACAAACGGCTGGCTGGCGCGCGGGCCTTGTTCGTGAATCAGACGCGCGACCAGTTCTTTGCCGCTGCCGGATTCACCACTGATGTACACCGGCGCCTGACTGCGTGCGAGCTTGTCGATCTGCTTGCGCAGATTAGCCATCGGCGGCGAATCGCCCAGCAAGCGTCGCTCGATTGCCGTGCTCAAGCCGCCCGCTGTCGGCAGGCGCAGCGCCGAGCTGACCAGTTCACGCAGGCGCGGCAGCTCCACCGGTTTGGTGAGGAAATCGAACGCCCCGGCCTTCAATGCATTGATGGCCGTTTCCAGGCTTCCGTACGCAGTGATCATCGCCACCGGCAGGTTTGGATCGCGTTGCTGAATGTGTTGCACCAGCTCCAGCCCGGTGCCGTCGGGCAGGCGCATGTCGGTCAGGCACAGGTCAAAGTGCTCGCGCTGCAACAGCGCCTGAGCCTCGCCCAGATTGCGTGCGCTGAAGGTCTCGAGTTTCATCCGTCCCAGGGTGATTTCCAGGAGCTCGCGGATATCCGGTTCGTCGTCGACGATTAGAATTTTTTGCCGTGGGCTTGTATTCAACTTTGTTTCCGTCCGTGAGCAAAAGTGATGCAAAAGCAGCCGCCGCCTTGGCGTGATTTGAAGTCTAGGCGTGCCTGGTTGCTTTCGCACAGCTCACGGGACAGATAAAGGCCAAGACCGGTGCCCTGACTGCTCGTAGTGAAGAACGGCTCAAACAGATGCGCCTGTTCATCGGCCGACACGCCGGGGCCGTTGTCCTGCACTTCGAGCACTGCCAATTGGCTGTCGGGGTCGACGAACAGTGCCAGCCAGACGTCGGCCTGCTCGTGCAGTTGGGCACTGTGACGCCAGGCGTTGCGGATCAGATTGTCGAGAATCTGCCGCAGCTGGTTGGGGTCCATCAGTGTGGTGAAATCGCCGGAATTGATTCGCAGATGAATGTGCTGGCGTTCGGTGGCCTGCTCGCGGGTTTCGCCGACGAAGTCTTCCAGCCACGGCTTGAGGTCCAGCCGTTGCGGCGCGCTTTGCTGGCGGCGGGACAGTTGCAGGACGTTTTCGATGACTCGGTTCATGCGCTGGGAGTGGTCTTGAATAATCTGCGTCAGACGTCGATCTGCGCTATCGAGTTCCTCGGACTCGGCCAACAGCTGCGCGGCATGACTGATCGCGCCCAGTGGATTGCGAATTTCATGGGAGATGCCGGCGGTCAAACGCCCGAGCGCAGCGAGCTTGAGTTGCTGGGCTTGTTGGGTGATTTGCGCGAGGTCTTCGAGAAACACCAGCGTCTGCTGGTTCGGACTCTGCTCGAGAGCGATGAAGCTGGGTTGCAGCTCAAGGCCATTGCCGGGGATTTTCAGACTCTGCGGGCGCAAGGTCGGGTTGTTGCGCCACAGTTGCAGGCGCTCGACGAGTGCTGGCGAATATTCGTCGATCAAATGACCTTGCAGGTGACTATGGCCGAGCAGACTCTGCGCACTGTGATTGGCCAGTTGTACCCGGCGTTGTTCGTCGAGTACCAGAATGCCGGTGCGCATGCGTTGCAGGATCAACGCATTCAACGCCTCCAGGCTGACCACCTCGCTGGCGCGTTGTTCGGCCAGGGTCTCGCTGACTTCGAGGCGACGAATCAGCCCTTGCACCAGCAATGAGGCGGCGAAGCACAGCGCGCCGAGGGTGCCGGCTTGCAGGTACGCGTTGGCGCTCAAGGGGCGGCTGAGCCCCAGCAGAAAACTCAGGCCGACAATGCCGATCGCCGCGATGGCGGCAATCAGCAGGCCGATGCGTCGGCGCAGCAGGGTGTTGCTGATTGCCACCGAGACCACCAGCAGATTGCCCAGCGCACTGGCCACGCCGCCGGCCGCGTAGAACAGGCCGCACAACAGCAGCACATCGACAAGCGCCAGGGTGAACAACTGCGCCGGGCGCCGGGTGTTTTCGAGGAACACCACCAGCAGCATATTGATGATCAGGTACAGCCAGCTGCCGCCGCGCAGCAGATCGTCGTTGGCCGACGTCAGCAGGCGGTTGTCCATGTTGCTGGAGATCAGCAACACCAGAGTGATGCCGACACTTAAACGGTACAGGTGATAAAGGCGCAGCAGACGCTGCGCCTGTTTCTGGTCGGCGTTGACGGCCTCAGCGACCACTGGCGCCCGGGCCTTGCTCGAGATGAGCCTGGCTGCAATACCACAGTTGCTGGTTGCCCAGCGCGCGGTCGCGCGGCAGGTGCACGCCGCAGTGGGCACAACGCACCATCGGCGGCGCGTCCTGTTCGCGCGACGATCGGGTGGACGAGGCGGGGGCCTTGAATTTGCGCCAGAGCCAGATGGCGGCGAAGATCAGGGCAATCCAGAACAATAAACGAAGCATGATGAGCGGCTTTTCGACTGATGATCCGGCAGTTTAGCCAAGGACCCGATCAGCGCACAGCCTATTAAAGCGCGGCAATAAAAAAGGGAGATCCGCGGATCTCCCTTTTTTCGTACAGCCGGTGTGATCAGTCGAACACGCCGAAGGTCATGTAGCTGAACCACGAGCGGTCGGTGTCGCTGGATTCCGGTTCTGGCTCTTCGATCACGTCGCCGTTCTCGTCTTTAGGCTTGAGCTCGTTCGGGATCGCATCTTTCGCGTCCTGGAACTGCTTCTGCACGTCCTGGTTGGCGCGGGTTTCGCCCGGCGGCAGCGGTGGACGCGATTCGATCAGGCCCAAAGTCGCTTTGCTCAGGAACGAACGGTTGTCAGCTTCGGCTACGCGTGGCACGAACTGGCCATCCTCCAGGCTCGGGTGGTCCGGATAGTTGAGCTTCAGGGTTTCCAGGCTGGTGGCCGCCAGATCGTCGAGGTGCAGACGCTGGTAGGCTTCAGTCATCACCGCCAGGCCGTCGCCGACCGATGGGGTTTCCTGGAAGTTCTCCACGACGTACTTGCCACGGTTGGCAGCGGCTACATAAGCCTGACGGGTCAGGTAGTAGTCAGCGACGTGGATTTCGTAGGCGGCCAGCAGGTTGCGCAGATAGATCATGCGCTGCTTGGCGTCCGGCGCGTAGCGGCTGTTCGGGTAGCGGCTGGTCAGTTGCGCGAACTCGTTGTACGAGTCGCGGGCGGCGCCCGGGTCACGCTTGGTCATGTCCAGCGGCAGGAAGCGCGCCAGCAGGCCGACGTCCTGGTCGAACGAAGTCAGACCCTTGAGGTAGTACGCGTAATCCACGTTCGGATGCTGCGGATGCAAACGAATGAAGCGCTCGGCGGCAGACTTTGCAGCTTCCGGCTCGGCGTTCTTGTAGTTGGCGTAGATCAACTCCAGCTGAGCCTGATCGGCGTAGCGACCGAACGGATAACGCGACTCCAGAGCCTTCAGCTTGGCTGTGGCGCTGGTGTAGCTGTTGTTGTCCAAGTCAGTCTGAGCCTGCTGATACAGCTCGGCTTCGCTGAGGTTTTCGTCTACGACTTCCTTCGATGAGCAAGCAGCGGTCAATGCGAGGATGGCGATCAGCAGCAGGTGTTTCACTTGCATGGCGGCTTGCGTCCCTATGACGGCCGCTGTCTTGGGCGGGGCCGTCCTGTTATGATGAGCGCCCCGTTGAAAAGCCTCGGGGCAAAAGACGCCGTATTTAACCACAAGCGCGCAGCCGAAACCAAAGGCTGTGCCGACGCCCAGTCCGAGCATGTCCGATAAAATTGAACTTCGCGCAGAGGTGCCGTCCGAATTGGGCGGCCAACGCCTCGATCAAGTCGCCGCCCAACTCTTCGCTGAGCACTCACGCTCGCGCCTTTCCGCCTGGATCAAAGAAGGTCGCCTGACTGTGGACGGGGCGGTGATCCGCCCGCGCGACATTGTGCATGGCGGTGCCGTCCTTGAGCTGACTGCCGAGCAGGAAGCCCAGGGCGAGTGGATCGCCCAGGACATCGAGCTCGACATCGTCTATGAAGACGACGACATCCTGGTGATCAACAAGCCTGCGGGCCTGGTGGTGCACCCGGCCGCCGGTCACGCCGATGGCACCCTGCTCAACGCTTTGTTGCACCATGTGCCGGACATCATCAATGTCCCGCGCGCCGGTATCGTGCATCGTCTGGACAAGGACACCACCGGTCTGATGGTGGTGGCCAAGACCATTCAGGCGCAGACCAAACTGGTTGCGCAATTGCAGAGCCGCAGTGTCAGCCGCATCTATGAGTGCATCGTCATTGGCGTGGTCACCGCCGGTGGCAAGATCAACGCGCCGATCGGTCGTCACGGCCAGCAACGCCAGCGCATGGCAGTGATGGAAGGCGGCAAGCCTGCCGTCAGCCATTACCGCGTGCTCGAGCGTTTCCGTTCGCACACCCACGTGCGGGTGAAACTGGAAACCGGTCGGACCCACCAGATCCGCGTGCACATGGCGCACATCAACTTCCCATTGGTCGGCGATCCGGCGTATGGCGGGCGTTTCCGCATTCCGCCTGCGGCCAACCCGACCATGGTGGAATCGCTCAAGCACTTCCCGCGTCAGGCGCTGCACGCGCGCTTCCTTGAACTCGATCACCCGACGAGCGGTGAGCGCATGAGCTGGGAATCGCCGCTGCCGGAAGATTTCGTCTGGCTGCTGACCCTGCTCAAGCAGGATCGCGAGGCCTTCGTCGGATGAACTGGCTGACGCCGGACTGGCCTGCGCCGGCCAGCGTCAGGGCCTGTGTCACCACCCGCGAGGGTGGTGTCAGCGAGGCGCCGTTCGACAGCCTCAATCTGGGTGATCACGTCGATGATCGCCCGCAAGCGGTGGCCGAAAATCGTCGCCGCTTGACCGAACACTTCTCCATACAGCCTGCCTGGTTGCAGCAAGTGCACGGGATCACCGTTGCCCATGCTGATCCGGGCATCGTTGCGACTGCAGATGCCAGTTGGACGGCAACGCCGGGTATTGCCTGTGCGGCGATGACGGCAGACTGTTTGCCGGCATTGTTCTGCGATCGTGCCGGCACGCGTGTCGCGGCCGCTCATGCCGGTTGGCGTGGTCTGGCGGCGGGTGTGCTTGAGGCAACTCTCGACAGCCTCGATGTTCCTGCTGACGAGGTACTGGTCTGGCTCGGCCCGGCCATTGGCCCCAAAGCCTTTGAAGTCGGTCCGGAAGTACGGGAAGTCTTCATCAATCAACTGCCTGAAGCAGCAGAAGCGTTCGTACCGAGCAACAATGCCGGCAAGTTCATGGCTGATATCTATCTGCTGGCGCGCCTGCGTCTGGCTGAACGGGGTGTCACGGCTGTTTATGGTGGCGGTTTCTGCACCGTGACCGATCCGCGTTTCTTTTCTTACCGCCGTGCGTCGCGCACCGGTCGTTTCGCCTCCCTTGTTTGGCTCACCCGCTAAACTCTCTGATCTGCATCAACTCTCCGACGCTTGAATCTCCCAGAATCGACCGCATCTACAGTGGTATCTGGCAGGTTTCTTTATTCAGGATGGTTTCTTAGGTCCGGCCTGCTCAAAAGGAAGGTGACCCATGCGTATTGACCGTTTAACCAGCAAATTACAGTTGGCCCTGTCCGACGCCCAGTCGTTGGCGGTTGGCCACGATCATCCGGCCATCGAGCCGGCGCACTTGATGCAGGCCATGCTTGAACAGCAGGGCGGTTCGATCAAGCCGTTGCTGATGCAAGTAGGCTTCGACGTCAACAGCTTGCGTAAAGAGCTGACCAAAGAGCTCGATCAACTACCGAAAATCCAGAACCCGACCGGCGACGTCAACATGTCGCAGGATCTGGCGCGTCTGCTCAATCAGGCTGACCGTCTCGCTCAGCAGAAGGGCGACCAGTTCATTTCCAGCGAACTGGTGCTGCTCGCCGCGATGGACGAGAACAGCAAGCTCGGCAAGTTGCTGCTCGGCCAAGGCGTGAGCAAGAAAGCCCTGGAAAACGCGATCAACAACCTGCGTGGTGGCGAAGCGGTAAATGACGCCAACCACGAAGAGTCGCGGCAGGCGCTGGACAAGTACACCGTCGACCTGACCAAGCGCGCCGAAGAAGGCAAGCTTGATCCGGTGATCGGCCGTGACGACGAGATCCGCCGCACCATTCAGGTTCTGCAACGCCGTACCAAGAACAACCCGGTGCTGATCGGTGAACCTGGCGTGGGTAAAACCGCGATCGCCGAAGGGCTGGCGCAGCGCATCATCAACGGCGAAGTGCCGGACGGCCTCAAAGGCAAGCGCCTGCTGTCGCTGGACATGGGCGCGTTGATCGCCGGCGCCAAGTATCGCGGTGAGTTCGAAGAGCGCCTGAAATCGTTGCTCAACGAACTGTCGAAGCAGGAAGGGCAGATCATTCTGTTCATCGACGAACTGCACACCATGGTCGGCGCCGGTAAAGGCGAAGGCTCGATGGACGCTGGCAACATGCTCAAGCCTGCGCTGGCTCGCGGCGAGTTGCACTGCGTCGGCGCGACCACGCTCAACGAGTATCGCCAATATATAGAGAAGGATGCGGCGCTCGAGCGGCGTTTCCAGAAAGTCCTGGTGGACGAGCCGAGCGAAGAAGACACCATCGCCATTCTGCGTGGCCTCAAGGAACGTTACGAGGTTCACCACAAGGTGGCGATCACCGACGGCGCGATCATCGCTGCGGCCAAGCTCAGCCATCGCTACATCACGGATCGACAGCTGCCGGACAAGGCCATCGACCTGATCGACGAGGCGGCCAGCCGTATCCGCATGGAGATCGACTCCAAACCGGAAGTACTCGATCGTCTGGAGCGGCGCCTGATTCAGCTGAAGGTGGAATCCCAGGCGCTGAAGAAAGAAAGCGACGACGCGGCGAAGAAACGCCTGGAAAAACTCCAGGAAGAAATCGAGCGTCACGAGCGTGAGTATTCCGATCTGGAGGAAATCTGGAACTCGGAGAAAGCCGAGGTGCAGGGTTCTGCGCAGATTCAGCAGAAGATCGAACAGTCGCGCCAGGAACTGGAAGCCGCGCGCCGTAAAGGCGACCTGAATCGCATGGCCGAGTTGCAATACGGGGTGATCCCCGATCTGGAACGCAGCCTGCAGATGGTCGACCAGCACGGCAAGAGCGAAAACCAGTTGCTGCGCAGCAAGGTGACTGAAGAAGAGATTGCCGAAGTCGTGTCGAAGTGGACCGGCATCCCGGTGTCGAAAATGCTCGAAGGCGAGCGCGACAAGCTGATGAAAATGGAGAGCCTGTTGCACAAACGGGTAATCGGTCAGGAAGAAGCGGTCGTGGCTGTGGCCAATGCCGTGCGGCGTTCCCGCGCCGGACTGTCCGACCCGAATCGTCCGAGCGGCTCGTTCATGTTCCTCGGCCCGACCGGTGTCGGTAAAACCGAGCTGTGCAAGGCGCTGGCCGAATTCCTTTTCGATACTGAAGAGGCGATGGTGCGGATCGACATGTCCGAGTTCATGGAGAAACATTCCGTGGCTCGTCTGATCGGTGCGCCACCAGGCTACGTCGGCTATGAAGAGGGCGGTTACCTGACCGAAGCGGTGCGTCGCAAGCCGTATTCGGTGATCCTCATGGACGAAGTCGAGAAGGCGCACCCGGATGTGTTCAACATCCTCCTGCAAGTGCTTGAGGATGGCCGTCTGACCGACAGTCACGGGCGTACGGTGGACTTCCGCAACACGGTGATCGTGATGACGTCCAACCTCGGGTCGATGCAGATCCAGGAACTGGTCGGTGATCGTGAGGCGCAGCGTGCTGCTGTGATGGACGCGCTGACCTCGCACTTCCGTCCTGAGTTCATCAACCGCGTTGACGAAGTGGTGATCTTCGAGCCGCTGGCGCGGGATCAGATCGCCGGCATTACCGAGATCCAGTTGGGCCGCCTGCGCAGCCGCCTGGCGGAGCGCGAGCTGAAGCTGGAGCTGAGCCCGGAGGCGATGGACAAGCTGATCGCCGTCGGTTACGACCCGGTGTATGGCGCACGTCCTTTGAAACGGGCGATCCAGCGCTGGATCGAAAACCCGCTGGCACAGTTGATCCTGTCGGGTCATTTCATGCCGGGCGACACCGCCACCGGCAAGGTCGAGAACGACGAAATCGTTTTCGGCTAAGCCTCAGCGGCAATGAAACCGGGAAGGCCTCGCATTGCGAGGCCTTTTTTTCGCCAGGCTGTTGAACTCAAAGGAAAAGGCTTGTAAAGTGCGCCCCGCAGTCAGTCACCGGCAGCGTTTCAACCCACCGGGTTGGAATCTGAAATAAGTTGCAAATCATTAACTTGAAAGCAATTTAGGGGGTTGACAGAGGTGTTCTAGGTTGTAGAATAGCGCGCCTCAGACACACGAACGCAGCGATGCGAACGGGTGGCGAGATGCAACAAAGCTTCACCGTTGTAAATTGAAATATGTAGTTCCGTGATAGCTCAGTCGGTAGAGCAAATGACTGTTAATCATTGGGTCCCAGGTTCGAGTCCTGGTCACGGAGCCAATTTCAAACCGGGGTATAGCGCAGTCCGGTAGCGCGCCTGCTTTGGGAGCAGGATGTCAGGAGTTCGAATCCCCTTACCCCGACCATTTTTGGGTCGTTAGCTCAGTTGGTAGAGCAGTTGGCTTTTAACCAATTGGTCGTAGGTTCGAATCCCACACGACCCACCATTTTTGAAACCAGTTTGCGCTGGGATCGAATCTTAAGATCAGAGGCCAAAAGCGCTGATCGAAGAAGGCGATCTTTGAAAGGTCGCCTTTTTTTTACCGGGGTATAGCGCAGTCCGGTAGCGCGCCTGCTTTGGGAGCAGGATGTCAGGAGTTCGAATCCCCTTACCCCGACCATATTGAAAATCCTCGTATCGAAAGATACGGGGATTTTTTTTGCCTGCCGAAAGCTGAATCCCTTCAAGTCGTCATACAACCTGCCGATAGCCCGCTAACACGAGGGGACTGCCAACGCTTCGCCCCTTGATCTGGCCATTACAAGAATAAGGGCGTTCGTCATGTTGCTTCGTCAGTTGAATATTGCTCCCCGGGCTGCCCTGGGATTTGCCCTGATCGCGGTGCTGGTGGCCTTGCTCGGCGTGTTTGCGCTGGGGCAGATGTCGAGCATTCGCGACAGCGAGGTGGCGGTGGAGAACCGCTGGTTGCCGAGCATCCGTGGCGGCGACGAGATCCGCGAACTGATGCTGCGCATCCGCACCATCTCCCTGCGCATGGCGCTCGATCAGGATCCGGCCAATATCGCCACCTATCGCGGCCAGATGGACACCCGCGACAAGGAACTGAGCGAGAAGATCGCCGCCTACGACAAACTGGTCGACACTGCCGAAGGTCAGCAGCTGTATGACCAGTTCAAGAAAACCTTCGCCGCCTATCGCACCGGCATCGCCCAGTCATTCACCCTCGCCGAGCAAGGCAAGCGTGACGAGTTGACCAAATTGTTGCTGGTTGACATGAAGACCGTGGTCGACGGCTCCGGCAAGCAACTCAACGATCTCGCCGATCTGTTCGCCCGCCAGGTCGCCGCCGAAAGCGAGAAGTCCGCCGCGCATTATGAAACCTCGCGGACCATCGTCAGCCTGTTCATTGGTCTGGCAGCGCTGGCCACGGTGGCGCTGGCGATGTTGCTTACGCGCAGTATCGTGCGCCCGCTGAGCAGCGCCGTGGATGCCGCAGAAAGTGTCGCCAAGGGCGATCTCACGCGGCCGATCGAAACCCATGGCAACGACGAAGTCAGCCGCTTGCTCAAGGCCTTGGCAACGATGCAACAGAACCTGCGCGAGACGCTGCAAGGTATCAGCGGCTCAGCCACACAACTGGCCACCGCCGCTGACGAACTGAGCGCCGTCACCGTCGACAGCACCCAAGGCCTGCAGGAGCAGAACAACGAAATCGAACAAGCTGCCACTGCGGTCAACGAGATGACCGCTGCGGTGGAGGAGGTCGCGCGCAACGCGGTGTCGACGTCCGATGCCACGCGCCAGTCCAGTCAATCGGCGCAATTGGGCCAGGAGCGCGTCAGCGAAACCGCCAGCGCGATCAATGCCCTGGCCAGTGATGTGCAAAACACCGGCGAGCTGGTGCAGTCGCTGGCCAATCAATCGCAAGACATCGGCAAGGTTCTGGACGTGATTCGCGCAATCGCTGAGCAGACCAATCTGCTGGCGCTCAACGCTGCCATCGAGGCAGCACGCGCGGGCGAAAGCGGTCGCGGCTTTGCGGTGGTAGCCGATGAGGTGCGCGCGCTGGCGTATCGCACCCAGCAATCGACGCAGGAAATCGAACAGATGGTGCAAGGCATGCGCAGCGGTTCGAGCCAGGCGCTGGAGTCAATGCAGGCCAGCGCATCTCGTGCGGCGAGTACGCTGGTTCTCGCAGAGCGGGCAGGTGAGGCGTTGGTGACGATCACGGCGTCGGTGCACGAGATTCACGAGCGCAACCTGGTGATCGCCAGCGCCGCCGAGGAGCAGGCGCAAGTGGCGCGGGAAGTGGATCGCAATCTGGTGAACATTCGCGACCTGTCGGTACGTTCGGCTGCGGGGGCTGATCAGACCAGCGCATCGAGCCATGAGCTTTCGCAACTGGCCAATGCGCTGCAGGGCATGGTGCGACGCTTTCAGCTCTGATGAACAGAGATCAATTGCAGGCCTTCGCCTGCTGATTTGCGCACAACACGAAACAATGTGGGAGCGAGCCTGCTCGCGAAGGGGCCGGATCATTCAACGACAGTGTTGACAGACCCACCGCTTTCGCGAGCAGGCTCGCTCCCACAGGTTGGCGCTTTAGTGCAGTTTCAGACGCGGTTCGGTGCCACGACCAATCTTGCTCCCCAGCATCAACATCGCTGTGCGAAACGGCCCGTACAGCGCCATCTGGTGCATACGGTACAGCGACACATAGAACATCCGTGCCAGCCAGCCTTCGAGCATGACGCTGCCGGTCAGGTTACCCATCAAGTTACCCACAGCAGAAAAACGCGACAGTGAAATCAGCGAGCCGTAGTCGGTGTACTTGTACTCCGGCAGGGTCTTGCCTTCGATGCGCAATTTCAGCGACTTGGCCAGCAGCGACGCCTGTTGATGCGCCGCTTGTGCCCGTGGCGGCACGTTGCGATCGGTACCCGGTTGCGGACAGGCCGCGCAGTCACCGAAGGCAAAGATGTTTTCGTCGCGAGTGGTTTGCAGAGTCGGCAGCACTTGCAGCTGATTGATGCGGTTGGTTTCCAGACCGTCGATGTCCTTGAGGAAACCCGGTGCGCGAATGCCGGCAGCCCAGACCTTCAGGCTGGCCTTGATCTCGTTGCCATCGGCGGTGATCAGGCTGTCGGCAGTCACTTCGCTGACTGCTGCGTTGGTCATCACATTGACCCCGAGCTTCTCCAGGGTCTTGTGCACCGGCCCGCTGATGCGCTCCGGCAGGGCAGGCAGCACCCGTGGGCCGGCTTCGATCAGCGTGATGTGCATGTTTTCCGGTTTGATCCGGTCCAGACCATACGCGGCCAGTTCATGGGCGGCGTTGTGCAACTCGGCCGCCAGTTCGACGCCAGTGGCGCCAGCGCCGACGATCGCTACGCTGATCTGCTCGACCACGTCGGTCTGCCCGGCGTGGGCGCGCAGATAATGATTGAGCAATTGCTGATGGAAGCGCTCGGCCTGTTTGCGCGTATCAAGAAACAGGCAATGCTGCGCCGCGCCCTGGGTGCCGAAATCGTTGGTGGTGCTGCCGACGCTGATCACCAGCGAGTCATAAGCCACTTCACGCGCCGGTACCAGCTCGACGCCGTTTTCGTCATAGGTTGCCGCCAACTGGATTTTCTTCTGCGCGCGATCAAGCCCGCTCATGCGCCCGAGCTGGAACTCGAAGTGGTTCCATTTTGCCTGGGCGACATAATTGAGTTCGTCTTCGGAGGAGTTCAGGGAACCGGCGGCCACTTCGTGCAGCAGCGGTTTCCAGATGTGGGTCAGGTTCGCGTCGACCAGCATGACGCTGGCCGTGCCGCGCTTGCCCAGAGTCTTACCCAGACGGGTAGCCAACTCCAGACCGCCGGCGCCGCCGCCGACAATGACAATACGATGGGACATAGGGATAACTCGCAAGGTTTTTAAAGGAAATCGGTGCGGTTACCCGAGGGAGCGCAAGGCAGCTCATAACGTCAGGTAACTGATAAATCGGCTCAACAGGCCCAGACCAATGGTCACTGCCAGCACCAGCACCAGGAGCATCCACGGCCGGAAAGGCCGGCGCTCGACACGGTGTTGGGACAATTGCAGGTACTCTTCGACATGCTTTTGGTCTTCGGGGTTCAGGCGGCTGGTCATATTTGCCTCGTCAGGTAGACGTTACTGAATGAGCACAGGCTACAGCGGTTTTCAGCCCGGGTTGAACGCAGCGTAGCCGCTGTCCGGGACCGGTTCGACGCACACGCTATCGTCGAGGCGAATGATGCCGCTTTGTAACACCCGGGCAGTGATCCCGCCATGCCCGCGCACGGCTTGAAACGTGCCCGGGCCGAGATTGTTCTGCAAGCGTGCGCAGGGCTGACACCAGCCAGTGGTTTCGAGTATCGCTTGCCCGATGCGAAAGCGCCGCCCCTTCAGGCTAAACAAATTGATTCCGCTTATAACGAGATTGCGCCGCAGATCTTCAGGCCGGACCGGCTCGTCATCGGGACGGCCCATCAATGCATTGATCACCGCCAAGTGCTCCCACTGAATCAGCGTCACCTGTCGCGCATTGCGAACGCCCGGGCGGGCGTGGTCGCCGGTGAGCCCGGCTTCCAGCCGCGCCTCGACCGCGTCCAGCTCAAGCATCGGCCCACGGGATTCTGGACGCACACCGATCCAGCGCACACGACCGGTTTGCGGAACCTCAGCGATCAACTGCTGCAGCGGCGTCACAGGCTGATGCCCACGTCGAACACAATGCTGCGGCCGAGGTTGCTGCGCAGAAAGTCCGGCGCGTCGGGATGAGCAAACAGCACCCTGGCGAATGTCGGGCCGACCAGCGACAGCGAGCGCCAGCCCTGACGCAGATATTCGGTCGGTGGCGGGAAATGACTGTTGAGATCGAGCACTTCGCGCTTGAGGCTGGCGAAGGCGATGATGTCCAGTTCACCCAGATCCATGCCGCGTTCCTTGTAGTTGTGCGCCTTCTTGCGCAGGGTTGGCGCCAGGCGCAGGAGAAATTCATTGGCCGGGATGCGTTTGGGCTTGGCTTCGCGGCGCACCAGTTGGCTCAGGGAAAACGCGCTGCGCCGACGCTGCAATTCGTCGCGCCATTCATCATTGAGACGGCGGCCCTCATCGAGGACGAAAAAAACTTCGAAATTGGCATCGCGAAACAACACGTCCGGCGGCTCACCGGCCGGGGCGAATTCGTCGGCGCGGTAGGGGATGTTCAGACCTTGCAGCAGGCGCTGGCAGACCCAACGCTCACGCTCCCATTTGCGGGCATTGGACAGGAACGCGTTGGCTTGCTCGGCCGCGATGGTCAGCAGGCGTAAATAATCTGAATCATCCATAAGCCCAAGCTTAGCGTCCAAATGCGACAAGCAGATAGCTTTGCATCGGCTCAGACATAAACGTCGCGCGATTGCGCCCTTGTAGGAGCTGCCGAAGGCTGCGATCTTTTGCTTTTATAAACAAGATCAAAAGATCGCAGCCTTCGGCAGCTCCTACAAAAAAGCGTGTCGAGTAGCAGGTGAGGGAATCATGATCGGTGCCGAACTGCTTTCAACGGCAAGCCTGACACTCGGCTGGCTGATTTATCTGCCGGCGCTGCTCTGGGCGATCATGCGTGCGCCATGGGTCGAGCTGTTCAGCGACAGTCGTCGGCAGCACTTGCTGTTCGGCACGGTGTTCGCGCTGTTTCTGCTGTGGCTGGTGCGCAGGGATTTCGACACCGGTGTGTCTTATCACTTCATCGGCATGACCGCGGTGACGCTGCTGCTCGATTGGCCGCTGGCGATTGTCGGCGGGCTGGTTGCGCAGATTGGCCTGGTGCTTTTGGGGCGTCAGGACCTGGCTGCGGTGGGCGTCAATGGCGCGTTGCTGATTCTGCTGCCAGTGCTGATCACCGAGTGCGTGGCGATTCTGGTCGAACGCGCGCAGCCACGAAATCCGTTCGTTTACATCTTCTGTTCCGGCTTCTTCGCCGCCGCGTTGTCCGGCCTGTTGTGCCTGATCCTCAGCCTGACGCTGCTGTGGTACGACGGCCTCTTCGCCATGCCGGAATGGCTGGAAGATTTCGTCGGCTACCTGTGGTTGCTGCTGTTTCCCGAGGCTTTTATCAACGGCATGGTCGTCAGTGCATTGGTGGTGTTCTGCCCGGAATGGCTGGAGACCTTCAACCGCACCCGCTACCTTTCGGCGCCGTGGAAGGACGACGATCCGAAGTCTTGATCCACATCAAACCGGCCATGCCGCAGAGATTTCATGCTCGCGCAAATCCCTTCAGGAGCAGTGGCATGGGCGTTTATGAATGGGCGCGGCAGGAAACCCGGCAGAGTCTGGAGCTGGCGCAGGAAGTGGGCTTTGACCCGGGCCTGAGTTTGCGCGCCCTGCTCAGCGCCGTGGTGCAGCAGAGCAAGGCAGTGCGCAATGCCGAAGACCTGGCCGACGAGTTGCGCTTTCTCGCGGAGAACCTCGACGACAGTCAGGACTACGGCTTTATGCGGCCCTGATCAGCGATCAGTGACGCGGATCGAAATCGCCGGAAAACAGCTCGTCTTCGGCATCCGGGGCGACAGGAATCTTGTGCTCTTCCGAGGCCCAGGCGCCGAGGTCGATCAATTTGCAGCGGTCGGAGCAGAACGGACGGAATTTGTTCGCCGGGGTGAATTCGACGGGGGCGCCGCAGGTCGGGCATTCAACGGTTGGAATCTGGCTCATGCTTGGCCTCCGGATAAAGTCAGATAAAAGTGATGCAGACGCTCGACCTCGCTGTGCAGCCAGGCGAGGTCGCGATCGTTGACGATCACGTCGTCGGCACGGCTCACACGGTCTTCACGGCTCGATTGCGCCTTGAGGATCGCCTGCACCTGCGCTTCGCTGGTCTGGTCACGCTGCAAGGTGCGTTCGATCTGCAGTTGTTGCGGCGCATCGATGACCAGGATGCGCTGAGTCATCGCGTATTGCCCGGACTCGATCAGCAGCGGTGAAACCAGAATCGCGTAAGGCGATTTTGCCTGCGCCAGATGATGAGCGATTTCTTCGCCGATCAACGGATGCAGCAGCGCTTCGAGCCAACGCCGCTGTTCAGGGTCTTCAAAAATCAGTTTGCGCAGGGCGGCACGGTCCAGCGTGCAGTCGGCCTGCAACACGCCGGAACCGAAATGCTCGGCGATTTTCGCCAGCGCCGGACGCCCCGGTTCGACTACCCAGCGCGCCGCATGATCGGCATCCACCACGTGCACGCCGAGGTCGATGAAGTGCTGCGCCGCCGCGCTTTTGCCGCTGCCGATGCCGCCGGTCAGGCCGAGGATCCAGGGTTTTTCCACAGGGGTATTCATTTCAAACCGACAGACTGCCAATAGAAGTCGGTTATTTGACCACCCCAGAGCAAGGCAATCCAGCCGGCAATTGCCAGAAAGGGTCCGAAGGGGATCGGCGTCGAGGTTGCCTGGGCGCGCAGACGCAGCATGACGACGCCCAAAATCGCTCCCACCAAGGATGACAACAGAATCGTCAGCGGCAGAATCTGCCAGCCACCCCAAGCGCCAAGCAAGGCCAACAGCTTGAAATCGCCATGACCGATGCCGTCCTTGCCGGTGAGCAGTTTGAACAGCCAGAACACCGACCACAGCGCCAGATAACCCGCCACTGCGCCCCACAATGCATCGGGCAACGCCACGAACACGCCGAAGCTGTTGACGATCAGCCCCAGCCACAGCAGCGGCAGCACCAGCACATCGGGCAGCAGCTGATGTTCGCAGTCGATCAGACTCATCGCCAGCAAGCCCCACGTCAGCAAAATCAGCAAGCCCGCCGGCCAGCCGAAGCCCAGATGCCAGGCGATGAATGCCGACAGCAGGCCGCAGGCCAGTTCGGTCAGCGGGTAACGTTTGCTGATCGGCGCCGAGCAGGCCGAGCAGCGACCGCGCAGCAGCAGATAACTGAGCAGCGGAATATTTTCCCACGGGCGGATCCGGTGTCCGCAATGCGGGCAAGCGGAGTGCGGCAGCATCAGGTTGTAGGTCGGCACAGGCGTTTCAGTGGGCAGGCCGAGCACATCATGGGCCTGCTGGCGCCAGTCGCGCTCGAGCATCTTCGGCAGGCGCCAGACCACTACGTTGAGGAAGCTGCCGACCACCAGCCCGAGCAGCAGCGCGCTGACCACAAAGGCCAGCGGATACACGGCAAACAGTTCGTCGATAGGCATGTCAGATCGCTGAGCCGAGCTGGAAGATCGGCAGGTACATGGCCACCACCAGTCCACCGACGATGACCCCCAGCACCACCATGATGAACGGCTCCATCAGGCTGGTGAGGTTGTCGACCATGTTATCGACTTCCGCTTCATAAAAACCGGCGACCTTGTCGAGCATGTCATCCAGCGCGCCCGATTCCTCGCCGATGGCGGTCATCTGCACCGCCATGTTGGGAAACACACCGGTGCTGCGCATGGAGAAATTCAGTTGCATGCCGGTCGAGACGTCCTGCCGCACCCGCAACACCGCGCGCTTGAACACCACATTGCCGGTGGCACCGGCGACCGAATCCAGTGCTTCCACCAGCGGCACACCGGCTGCGAATGTGGTCGACAGGGTGCGGGCAAAACGTGCGACGGCGGACTTGTACATCAAGGTGCCCACCAGTGGCAGCTTCAGCAGCCAGGCATCGCGCCGGTCGCGCAGGGCCTGCGAAGTCTTCAACGCGTGGCGAGTGCCGAAAAACGCTGCCACCAGCGCAAAAAGAATGGCCCACCACCACTGCTGCATGAATTCCGACAGGCTGATGATCATCAGGGTGAAGCCCGGCAGTTCTGCGCCGAACCCGGAAAACACCGACTGGAACTGCGGCACCACTTTGACCAGCAGAATGCCTGTTACCACTGCCGCCACCAGCACCACGGCGGTGGGGTAGGTCATGGCTTTCTTGATCTTGGCCTTGAGCGCTTCGCTTTTTTCCTTATAGGTCGCGACCCGTTCAAGCAAGGTGTCGAGGGCGCCAGACTGTTCGCCGGCGTCGACCAGATTGCAGTACAACTCGTCGAAGTATTGCGGTTTCTTGCGCAGGGCCGTAGCGAAGCTGTTACCGGCCGCGACCTCCTGTTTGACCTCGTCGACCAGTTTGCGCATGGCCGGGTTTTCGAAGCCTTCGCCGATGATGTCGAAGGACTGCAACAGCGGCACGCCGGCCTTCATCATGGTCGCCATCTGCCGGGTGAACAGGGCGATGTCCTGCGGTTTGATGCGTTTGCCCAAGGTCAGCAGGGAGGCGGATTTCTTGCGCACCTTGCCCGGGTTTATCCCCTGTTTGCGCAGTTGCGCCTTGATCAGTGCGGGGTTCTGTCCGCTCAACTCGCCGCTGACTTTACTGCCTTTGCGGTCCGTGCCTTCCCAGGCGTAAACGCTGACTTTCGCTGCCTTGACCGCCATGTTCAATCCTTGGTGACCCGGTTGATTTCCTCAAGGCTGGTGATGCCTTGCATGGCCTTGTGCAGCCCGGAAGTGCGCAGATCGGCGAAGCCGTCGCGGCGCATCTGAATATCGATTTCCAGCGAATTGCCCTCGGCCATGATCAACCGTTGCAGGTCCGGTGTGTTCTTTACCACTTCATAAATCCCCACGCGTCCTTTGTAACCGCCATTGCAGTGATCGCAACCGACCGGCTCGTAGATCGTGAAATGGCCGATGCGTTCCTCGGGGAAGCCTTCCTTGAGCAAGGTTTCGTGCGGGATCTCCAGCGGCCGCTTGCAGTGTGCGCACAACTTGCGCGCCAGACGCTGGGCGATGATCAGGCTGACCGAGGTGGCGATGTTGAAACCGGGAATGCCCATGTTGTGCAGGCGTGTCAGGGTTTCCGCTGCGCTATTGGTGTGCAGGGTCGACAGCACCAGGTGGCCGGTCTGCGCAGCCTTGATTGCGATCTCGGCGGTTTCCAGATCGCGGATCTCGCCGACCATGATCACGTCCGGGTCCTGACGCAGAAACGAGCGCAGCGCCTGGGCAAAGTCCAGCCCTTGGCGGGGATTGACGTTGACCTGATTGATGCCTTCCATGTTGATTTCCACCGGGTCTTCGGCGGTGGAAATATTGATGTCGACGGTGTTGAGGATATTCAGCCCGGTGTACAGCGACACGGTTTTACCGGAGCCGGTGGGGCCGGTGACCAGAATCATTCCTTGCGGCTGTTTCAGCGCGGCCAGGTACAAAGCCTTTTGCTCGGCTTCGTAACCCAAGGCGTCGATGCCCATTTGTGCACTGGACGGGTCGAGAATCCGGATCACCACTTTTTCGCCCCACAGGGTCGGCAAGGTGTTGACGCGAAAATCGATGGATTTGCTTTTCGACAGGCGCATCTTGATCCGCCCGTCCTGGGGTTTGCGTCGTTCGGAAATATCCAGACTGGCCATCACCTTCAGGCGCGCGGCAATACGCCCGGCCAGCTGGATCGGCGGCTTGGCCACCTCGCGCAGCATGCCGTCGGTGCGCATGCGCACCCGGTAGTTTTTTTCGTAGGGTTCGAAGTGCAGGTCGGAAGAGCCGCTCTTGATCGCATCGAGCAGCATTTTGTGCACGAAGCGCACGACCGGGGCGTCGTCGGCATCGAGGCCGCCGATCACGTCCTGTTTGTTGTCATCAATGGACTCGACGTCGAGGCCGTCGAGATCGACATCGGCCATTTCTTCCAGACCCGAGGCGTGGCTGTCGAAGAACTTGTCGATGGCGTCGCTGAGTTTGTCGTCCTCGACCAGGATCGCTTCGGTGCTCAGGCCGGTGCTGAACTGGATGTCGCTGATCGCCTGCTGATTGCTTGGGTCGGAAAGGCCCACGAACAGTTTGTTGCCGCGCCGCCACAAGGGCAGGGCGCAATGCTGACGAACCAGTTTTTCACTGACCAGCCCCTTGGGCTGAGTCTCCTTGTCGAGGCAATGCAGATCGAGCAGGGCCATGCCGAAATGTTCGGAAGCGATCTCGGCGATCTGCCGGCTGTTGACCAGTTTGTTGTGCACCAGGTAATTGACCAGCGACACGCGATTGCGCTGGGCCTGCGCCCAGGATTGCCGGGCGCTTGTTTCCGTGAGCAGTTCGGCCTGGACCAATTGCTTGGCCAGACCGCTCAGAGCGATGTCATTCATGGGGATTCCGCACGCTTGCCGTTCATGACTTATAGCCTAGTCAAGTGACAGCGCCAAACACGGCCGGTGCAGGTGACAAAAAGTGTCAGATAGTGCGGTTGCGGGTTGTAGGAAACGGCGCAGGCGATTGCGCGCGCCCAGCAGGCGGGGCCTGAAAGGCGTTGGCATGGGCTGTGCTGAGCCTTGTTCAGATCATGAGATTTCGACTCATGCATGGAGCGTGTCTATGAAAAAACAACAAGGTTTCACATTGATCGAGCTGCTGATCGTTGTGGCGATCATCGGCATTCTGGCGACTATCGCCCTGCCGCAGTATTCGAAGTATCAGGCGCGGTCGAAGGTGACGGCGGGTATTGCCGAAGTTTCCGCCCTCAAAGTCAATTTCGAAGACGTGATCAACGCGGGATCTGGTGATCCAACTTTGGCTAACGTCAACGCAAACGTAGGTGCCACTCAAAACTGCACAATGGGTGTGAGTGGCAAAGTGGCTGACGGTACCGGGACGATTACTTGCAAGTTGCTTAATGCTCCGGCTCCGGTTCTTGGCCAGACGATCACCTTGACTCGTAGTGCGACCGCGGGTTGGTCTTGCGGCTTCTCCGGTTCCAAGGAATACACGACGACCAGTTGCCCTGGCGTTTAACTGAGTACAAAGCGAATGCCCCGCACTGCGGGGCATTTTCGTATGGTCACCTGTCTACAAAAGCTCCAATAATTTCAGCAGCTTATGAACTTTCCAAAAAACCGCAACTTGCATGCGAAGATTGAGCGAGTCATGCATTTTGCATGAAAATGAAAATTGGCATTTTTCATAACTCATTGTTTTTAAAAGAATTTATATGGCAAAAAAAGTTGGCACAGCGTTCGCAATATATCCGGTAACCCTGCTGACAAGCGTTACAGCAGACTTCCAGTAAAAACAGGAGTTACTCGTATGAAGAAGTTCGCTATCACTGCCGCTGCTACCGCTCTGACCCTGACCATGGCTGGTGGCGCTTTCGCCCAGTCCGCTCAGGCTACCCAGTCGCCAATGGTTCTGGCTGCTGGTGAAGTTACCGAGGCTAAAGAAGCTACTTCCGACACTTGGATCACCACCAAAGTGAAAAGCGATCTGGTTACCGAAAAAGGTATTCCAGGCACCGACATCAAAGTCGAAACCAACAAAGGTGTAGTTTCCCTGTCTTCTGACGTAGCAGTAACAGACGCTCAGAAAGCTTCCGCTGTCGCGATCACCAAAAAGATCAAAGGCGTTAAAGCAGTTTCTGCTGACGGCCTGAAAGCCGAGTAAGGCAAGACTTCTCGCCTGAACCGGGAGAAGACGCGACAGACGGGCCGAGCAATACGTCTGTCGCAACTTTAGAGTTCATGCGAACGGTCACACGGATGTGACCATTACAGGCCCCGGCACTTGTGTCGGGGCCTGTTCTATTTGGGCAATACCAATGTGGGAGCGAGCCTGCTCGCGAATGCGTAGTGTCAGCCGACAAGTTCGTCAGTAGACAGACCGTATTCGCGAGCAGGCTCGCTCCCACAGGGTGAATTTCGTTCGGCTTAGTTACCGCGTTTGCTGTTGATCTGCCGCAGGCGATTGCCTTCGAAGCGCAGGTATTGATACATGCCGTTGTTTGGTCCGTAGGTCCATTCCTCGACCTGAAACTCTTCGCGGCGATTGGCACTGCGCTTGTAGCCGAGCACATCGCGGCTGACCGGCTCGCCGCATTTTTGCAGCACTTCGCTGGCGCGGTCGCCGAGGCTGATCAATTGGCTGCCGCAGCGCAATGTATCCGACGCCGACGCATGGCCGGCGGCGCAGGTCAGAGCGAGCGCCATCAACCAGTTACGCACGGTCATTCGGCATCCAGGTGCATTTGCGTCACCACGCGGCCATCGCTTTCGGCCTCGCCGAGGTTGGCGTCGATGAAGTACACGCGGTCATCCTCGAGCTTGCCCTTGTCGACCAGGTAATCCTTGATGGTGCTGGCGCGATCCTGGCCCAACTGGCGCAACAGCACCTCGCTGCCACTCCAGAACGCGATCACGCCCTGGCGCATTTTCGCCGTGCGTTCTTCCTTGCCCAGGTCTTTCCATTCAGCCGGTGGCTGGGTTTTCAAGCGGGTGCGGTAGATGCCTTCGAGCAACGCGCCTTTCTCGCTTTCGGGCACTTGCAACAGCGAGGCCTGGGCCGGGACTTTGTCGCCACGGCGCTGGAGCATCTTGTAGTAGTTGTACTGATATTCGCGTTCCAGACGTTGTTCGGCGAGCAGTGGCCCATCGCTGCTCTTCGCGGCAGTGCCTTCGATTTCCAGGCGCAGCGCCGGACGTTCCTTGAGTGCCTGCGACAGTTTCACCAGCGCCGTTTCGGCGTCTTTGCTCAGATCGCTGGAGCCCGGCGCGAAGGACACCGTGCCAAGATCTTCGGAGCCGCCGCCACTGACCAGCCCGCCGATCATCTTGAACGGTGCGGCGGCCGCTTTGACGATCAGATTGCGCAGGGTCTGCCAGACGATCGGCATCACGCTGAACTGCGGATTATTCAGGTCGCCGGTCACTGGCAATTCGATGGAGATCTTGCCGTCGACGTCCTTGAGCAGGGCGATCGCCAGCTTCAGCGGCAGACTCACTGCATCAGGGCTGTCGACCTTCTCGCCCAGTTGCAGCTGCTCGACGACGACTTTGTTCTCGGCTTTCAATTGGCCCTTGGTAATCAGGTAGTGCAGATCTAGGTTGAGCCGGCCCTTGCGGATGCGGTAGCCGGCGAATTTGCCGGAGTAGGGCGTCAGGGTCGTCAGTTCGACGCGCTTGAAACTGGTGGCGATGTCGAGGCTGGCCATCGGGTCGAACGGATTGACCGCACCCTTGATGGTCACCGGCGCATAACGGTCGACCTTGCCTTTGATGTCGACGCTGGCCGGTTTTGCCTGACGACTGTCAATGGTGCCGATCTGACCGTTGAGCTGCTGCACGGCGGTGGCGAAATTCGGCGTCAGGCTGAAGTCGGCGAAGTTGGCCGAGCCGTCGTTGATCGCAATCGCGCCGATGTGAATGCCCAGTGGTTTGTCCTTGCCGGCCGGTTTGGCTGCGGTGCTTTTTGCACCGCTGTCGGCCGGTTGCGGGATCAGCAGGTCGTCGACGTTGGTGGTGCGATCGTCGTTGATCATGAAGCGCACATAGGGCTGCAACAGGTTGACCTTGTCGATCGACAGGCTGTCGCCGTGCTGATAGTTGATGCCGTCGACCACGACTTGCTGCCATTTGAGAAAATCGCGGGTCTTCAGCGTATCGAGGGTGTGCAGTTGATCGATCTGCGCGCGGCCGGTGACGCTGAGGGCCAGTGGTTCGGTGCTTTTCAGGTTGACCTTGAGGTCACTGCCGAGCATGCCGCTGCGCAGTTCCAGGCGAATGAACGGGTTGATATAGGACTGCGCGACACGCAAGTCGACGTCCTGGGTTTTCACGTTGAGCTGCGCGTTGACCGGGGCCAGATTGACCGTGCCGTCGGCGCTGATCTTGCCTTGCTTGCCCAGGCCGCTGTCGAGCTTGAGCTTGAAAGGCGAGCCGTTGAGGCTGTCGAAATCCTGCAGGTCGACGTTCAGCGGAGTGATGTCCAGCGCTACCGCCGGTTGCGCCGAGCGGTCGGCCAGATGAACCGTGTAGTTGCGCAGTTGCACATCTTTGACCAGCACCTGCCATGGCTTGCTCGGGGCGCTTGGCTCAGGTTTCGGCGAGTCGGCGGCGGCAGGTGTTTCCGCCGGTTCGGCAGCGGCTTTGGCAGCCGGTTTCGACGGTTGGCTGGCGAACAACTTCTGCCAGTCCAGTTGGCCGTCGGCTTCCAGCGCCGCCCAGGT
This sequence comes from Pseudomonas sp. S2_C11, assembly GCF_054668395.1. Lineage (NCBI taxonomy): Bacteria > Pseudomonadati > Pseudomonadota > Gammaproteobacteria > Pseudomonadales > Pseudomonadaceae > Pseudomonas > Pseudomonas sp. S2_C11. Next base: position 411,525 of record NZ_CP162765.1, read on the forward strand.
TTCCAGTTTGTTGCTGCGGATCTTGCCGACCACCACTTGCTGCTTTGCCAGGTCGAGCGAGGTTTCGCTGACGTCGAGGCGTTCTAGCCTGGCCAGCGGACGTCCGTCCGGAGCCTTGATGGCGAACGGCGCAATGCTCACCGCGACGTTGTTCAGCAGCAGTTCGGTCTGTTTCGACAGGTTGAGTTTGTACTCGGTGCTGAGGCTGACCACGCCGTTTTCCAGCACCAGCGGCACGGCGTCACGCACGTAGGGCCAGAAGGATTTCATCTGGCCATCGGTGACTTTCAGGGTGCCTTCGGAGGTGAACGGGATCAGGCTGAAATTGCCGGTCCAGTCGATCCTCCCGCCAGCGGGGCCGATGGCGACGAGGGTCATGTCGGCGCTGTCTTCGGGCAAAGTGCTGAGGTTTTTCAGCTCGAAACTGAGGTCGTCGTAAAGAAATTCGATCGGCTCGCTGGGCCGCATATCCTCGAAATGCACCACGCCGCCGGCCAGTTTGATGTTGTCGATACGCAGCGGGAATGGCTTGGCGTCGGGATCGGCGGGTGTCGGCTCGCTCGGCGGCACGTTGAACAGGCCGAGCAGGTTGAGCTTGCCGTCCTTGGCGAAGAGGATTTCGCTTTTGGGTTTGTCCAGTTCGATGTCGGACAGATGCAGCGCTTTGGTCCACAGGCTGTCGATTTGCAGGTTGGCATAGAGGCGATCGAAGCCGACCTGCTCCTTGCCCGGTTCGCCGATGATCAAACCCCACAGGGTGACCTCAAGGCTGAACGGGTTGAGTTCGATGCGCTGCAGATGCGCCGGCACCGTCGCGTAGTTCGCCAGTTGCTGGTTGGCCACGCGCAAGGCAATGCCCGGCAGGATCAGAAACCCCAGCAGGCTGTAGAGGGCCAGGGCTGTCAGCAGTGCGCCAATCGCGCGAATCAATCCTTTGGGCATGTGCGGCTTCATCTGTCTGAATCGGAGTGCCTTGGAGTATGGCACGCGATTCTGGTTCCGAAGTGCTTGATGTGGGACAGGATTGTTCAGAAATTTCTGTAGGAACAGATACCCATTGTAGGAGTGAGCCTGCTCGCGAATGCGCTGGTTCAGTGAAAAACAAGTCGACTGACACTGCGCTTTCGCGAGCAGGCTCGCTCCCACAGGGGAATGTAATCGCTCATGCTTGAGGGATTAGAGCTGCAAAATCAGTGTCTTCAACGGTGGCTGCTGGTCCCGCGAGGGGAAGTCCGCACCCGGGGTCATCACGCTCCATTCGCGCACTGGGCGGCCGGCCTTTTCGGCGCAGCGCAGCACTTGTTCGCGCCAGTCGTCCATGCTGACTTTCGCCAGGTTGTTGCAGCAGATCAGTACGCCGTTGTCAGCGGTGGTCAGCAGCGCGGGTTTGAGCAGGCTCTGATAATCGCGCAGCAGATCGACGGTGCCGAACGCACTTTTGGCCCACGCCGGCGGGTCGAGCAGGACCAGATCGTATTGGCGCTGTTCGAGGCGCTGATAGCTCGGCAGCTTCTGCCCGCGCCGCTGGCTGATCGGCAGGCCAGCGAGCTGGCGGATCGCAGGAAAGTAATCGGACTGAATGAATTGCATCTCCGGCAGTTGCGGGTTGAGCAATCCATTCTCCCGACCGACCGCCAGATTGCCCTCGGCAAAGTCCAGGTTGCACACCTCGCGCGCACCGCCTGCCGCAGCACTGAGACCTACGCCACAGGTGTAAGCGAACAGGTTGAGCACGCTTTTGCCTTGCGCATGATTCTTGACCCAGCCACGGGTGTTGCGCAGGTCGAGGAACAGCAGCGGATCCTGCCCGGCATGACGCCCGCGCACGCGGTAGTTCAGGCCCCATTCATGCCCGACCAGATCCGCCAGTGCGGCGTCATCGGCTTTATAGACGCTGTCCTCGCGATCGATCCGCGAATTGCCCCGAGAGCGGTCGTTGTAGACCAGCAGGGTGTCGAAGCCCAGCGTCTGGTTGACCATGGCGTGCAGTTGCAGCAGGTCGTCACGTTCGAGCGTCTGGTGAAAACTCTGCACCAGCAGTTGCGGGCCGTAGCGGTCGATGGTCAGCCCGCCGGCACCTTCCTGGCTGCCGTGGAACAGCCGATAGCAATCGGTGCCCTGGCTGTGCAGCGCAGCGAGCAGGTCCTGGCGTTGATCGAGGGCGGCGCGCAGCGCCTGATTCAAGGAAGACATGCGGGCGCCTTGCTGAAAAAACGCGAAGCTTAGCAGTCGGGGAGCTACAAGCGGCAAGTTTCTAGCTGCAAGCTAAAAGCGAAAAGCTGCGCGGACCGCTTTAGCTTGCAGCCTCTAGCTAGAAACTTGCAGCTCTCAAGTATTGAGCCGCTTGTCGACGAGGTCCTGCACCACACTCGGATCTGCCAGGGTCGAAGTATCGCCAAGGCTGTCGAGCTCATTGCAGGCAATCTTGCGCAGAATCCGCCGCATGATCTTGCCCGAACGGGTCTTCGGCAATGCCGGCGCCCACTGGATCAGGTCCGGTTTGGCGAAGCTGCCGATCTCCTTGCTGACATGCGCCAGCAGGTCTTTCTTCAGCTCTTCGTTGGCCTCGGTGCCGTTCATTGGCGTCACGAACGCGTAGATGCCCTGGCCTTTGACGTCGTGGGGATAACCGACCACGGCGGCCTCGGCGATGCTGTCGTGCAGCACCAGGGCGCTCTCCACTTCGGCGGTGCCGATGCGGTGGCCGGAGACGTTGATCACATCATCGATGCGTCCGGTGATCCAGTAATCGCCGTCCTCGTCACGGCGGGCGCCGTCGCCGGTGAAGTAATAGCCGGGATAGGGCTTGAAGTAGGTGTCGATCATCCGCTGCGGATCGCCGTAGACGCTGCGAATCTGCGCCGGCCAGCTGGATTTGATCGCCAGCACGCCGCTGCCGGCGCCTCTGATTTCCTTGCCGACTTCGTCAAGCAACACCGGTTGCACGCCAAACATCGGTTGCGTCGCGCAGCCCGGTTTGATCCGTTGGGCGCTGACCAGCGGGCTGAGCATGATGCCGCCGGTTTCGGTCTGCCACCACGTGTCGACAATCGGGCAGCGCTGTTCACCGACAGCATTGAAATACCATTCCCACGCTTCCGGGTTGATCGGCTCACCGACGCTGCCGAGCAATCTGAGGCTGGCGCGCGACGTTTCCTTCAACGGTCCGGCGCCTTCGCGCATCAGCGCGCGCAGGGCGGTGGGCGCGGTGTAGAAAATGTTCACCTTGTGCTTGTCGATGACCTGCCAGAAGCGCGAACTGCTCGGGTAGCTCGGCACGCCTTCGAACATCAGTGTGGTCGCACCGTTGGCCAGCGGCCCGTAGACGATGTAACTGTGGCCGGTGACCCAGCCGACGTCGGCGGTGCACCAGAACACTTCGCCATCGCGGTAATCCAGCACGTATTTGAAGGTCATCGCCGCTTGCAGCAGATAGCCGCCGGTAGTGTGCAGCACGCCTTTGGGTTTGCCGGTGCTGCCGGAGGTGTAGAGGATGAACAGCGGGTCTTCAGCGTCCATCGGTTCCGGCGGGCAGTCGTCGCTGACCTCACGCACGGCCTGGTGGTACCAGAGGTCACGGCCCTCGACCCAATCGACCTGGCCCTGCGTGCGCTCGACCACCACCACGGTGCTGACCTTCGGGCAACTTTGCAGGGCTTTGTCGACGTTGTTTTTCAGCGGCACGAAGCGGCCGCCGCGCACGCCTTCATCGGCCGTGATCACGGTACGGCAGTCGGCGTCGAGGATTCGATCACGCAAGGAATCCGGGGAAAATCCGCCAAACACTACCGAATGGATCGCACCGATTCGCGCGCAGGCGAGCATGGCGTAGGCGGCTTCGGGGATCATCGGCATGTAGATGCACACCCGATCGCCTTTCTTCACGCCACGGCTTTTCAGTACGTTGGCCAGACGGCAGACGTGGTGATGGAGTTTGTTGTAAGTGATCTGCGCCGATTCGGCAGGATCGTCGCCTTCCCAGAGGAGGGCGGTCTGCTCGCCGCGTTGTTCGAGGTGACGGTCGATGCAGTTGTAGCTGACGTTGAGCTTGCCGCCGGCAAACCACGCCGCTTCACCGGTTTTCAGGTCATAGCGCTGGACGGTCTGCCACGGCGTGCTCCAATCGAGAAAACGCGTGGCCTGCTCGGCCCAGAAGGCACTGGGGTGTTCAATCGATTCGCGGTACAGGCGCCGATACTCGTCCTGGCTCAACTGAGCGGCCTGGCGCACGGCATCGGCTTTGGGGAACGTGCTGATATCGAACATGACGGTTCCTTATTCTTGTGGTGCGACACGAATAAAGATGCGCCGAGCGCTGCACAGGTTCAAGTCATGTGCCAAAACAACTGTGGGAGCGAGCCTGCTCGCGAAGGCGGAATGTCAGTCAACGAAGGTGTTGAATGAAGAACCGCTTTCGCGAGAAGGCTCGCTCCCACAGGGGAACAGCGTTGTGCCCGAAGGCTTTTATCAGCCGCGATGGCGCCCGCGGAAGTAGTTGATCAGGCCTTGAGTCGAGGCATCGTCAGCCACGGTCTCGTCGCTGCCGACCAGACGGTTGTATACGCCTTTGCCCAATTCCTTGCCCAGTTCCACACCCCATTGGTCGAAGGCGTTGATGCCCCAGACCACGCTTTGCACGAACACTTTGTGCTCGTACATCGCAACCAGGGCGCCGAGGCGACGCGGGCTGATGCGTTCGACCACCAGGGTGTTGCTCGGACGATTGCCCGGGATCACCTTGTGCGGCGCCAGTTTGCGCACGTCGTCTTCGCCCATGCCTTTGTCGCGCAGTTCGGCTTCAGCTTCCGGCAGGGTCTTGCCGAGCATCAGCGCCTGGCTCTGCGACAGGCAGTTGGCGTACAGCCACTGGTGATGGTCGGAAACCGGGTTGAAGCTGACGATCGGCACGATGAAGTCGGCCGGGATCAATTGGGTGCCCTGGTGCAGCAACTGGTGATAAGCGTGCTGACCGTTGCAGCCGACGCCGCCCCAGATCACCGGGCCGGTATCGGTCGACACCGAGGTGCCGTCCTGACGCACGCTCTTGCCGTTGGACTCCATGTCCAGCTGTTGCAAGTGCTTGGTGATGTTGCGCAGGTAGTGGTCGTACGGCAGGATCGCGTGGCTTTGCGCACCCCAGAAGTTGCCATACCAGACGCCGAGCAGGGCCAGCAGCACCGGCATGTTCTGTTCGAACGGCGCGGTCTGGAAATGCTGGTCCATGGTGTAGGCACCGGACAGCAGTTCCTTGAAGTTGGACATGCCGATGGCCAGGGCGATCGGCAAACCGATGGCCGACCACAGCGAGTAACGCCCGCCGACCCAGTCCCACATCGGGAAGATGTTTTCTTCGCGGATCCCGAAGGCCACAGCGGCGGCATTGTTGCTCGACACAGCGATGAAGTGGCGATACAGCTCGGCTTCCGAGCCGCCCTGCGCCAGGTACCAGGCGCGTGCGGCCTGCGCGTTCTTCAGGGTTTCGAGAGTGTTGAACGACTTCGACGAAACGATGAACAGCGTGGTCTCGGCGCGCAGTTTCTGCGTCAGCTCATGGAATTCGCTGCCGTCGATGTTTGCCAGATAGTGGCAACGTACGCCTTTCTGCGCGTAGGACAGCAGTGCTTCGGACACCAGCTCAGGGCCGAGGAACGAGCCGCCGATGCCAATGTTGACCACGTCGGTGATCGGCTTCTCGGTGTAACCGCGCCACAAGCCATCATGAATTCGGCCAACCAGATCGGTGATCTGGTTCAGCACCTTGTGCACTTCCGGCATCACGTTGACGCCGTTGACCGACAATTTGTCGCCGACCGGGCGGCGCAGGGCGGTGTGCAGTGCCGGGCGGCCTTCGGAGGCATTGACGATTTCGCCGTCGAACAACGCTTTGATCGCGCCCTTCAGATCGACTTCATTGGCCAGGCCCACGAGCAGGTTGCGGGTCTCGGCGTTGATCAAATTCTTCGAATAGTCGAGAAACAGACCGCAGCTGCTGAGGGTGAACTGATTGAAACGCTGCGGATCGGCGTTGAAGGCTTCGCGCATGCTGAAATCCTGCATGGCTTGGCGGTGATCTTTCAACGCTTGCCAGGCGGGCAGAGCGGTAACGTCGTGAGGAGTGCGGTAGTACGCCATCGCTGCGGTTTTCCTTTTTACTTGAACGGCCTTTTGAACACGGTACAGATCAACCACGGGTTTTAGCGCATGGGATCAACTGCGTCGACACGAGATCTGGACACAGGGCGAATACAGTAAACCTCGCGCTGCGTTCTGTCTTGACTTTGTCTGACCAGATCCCTGTACTTTTTTAACATCCGCAGAGGAATCTGGCCGACAAACGGAGGTGCCCGGAAGACTTTCGCCCAACCGGCATGCACCGGAAACACATGTGGGAGCGAGCCTGCTCGCGAAGGCGTGGTGTCAGGCAACTTATAAGTCGCTGATACACCGCCTTCGCGAGCAGGCTCGCTCCCACAGGGAAATTCGTTGCTGCTTAAATCTGGCTATCGAGATTCAGGTGCAGGTTGTCGATCAACCGCGTGGTGCCGAGGAACGCCGCTACCAGAATCACCAGATCGCGGTCTTCCGCCGTCGCCGGACGCAAGGTCAGGCCATGACGGATCTCCAGATAGTCCGGACGCAGCCCCGCCGCTTCCAGCACCTGCAACTGCGCAGCGATCAGCGCTGGGTAATCACGCTCACCTTGTTTGATCGATTCGGCGATGCTGCTCAGCACGCGATACACCACCGGTGCCACGGCGCGCTGGTCTTCACTGAGGAAGCCGTTGCGCGACGACAGCGCCAGACCGTCCGCAGCACGTACGGTTGGCTCGCCGATGATCTGGATCGGCATGTTCAGGTCATGCACCAGTGCGCGGATCACCGCCAGTTGCTGGTAATCCTTCTGGCCGAAGATCGCCAGGTCCGGTTGGACCATGTTGAACAGCTTGCTGACTACGGTCGCCACACCTTCGAAGTGCCCCGGACGGCTGGCACCACACAGGCCTTCGGACAATTGCGGCACGCTGACCCTGGTTTGGCCGGCCATGCCGTCCGGGTACATCTCTTCAACCGTCGGCGCGAACAGCAGGTCGCAACCGGCTTCGAGGAGCTTTTCCTGATCGGCGGCGAGGGTGCGCGGGTATTTGTCGAGGTCTTCGCCGGCGCCGAACTGCAGCGGGTTGACGAAAATACTCGCGACGACGAAATCCACTCGCTGGGTAGCTTTGGTGATCAATGCGACGTGGCCGCTGTGCAGGTTGCCCATGGTCGGCACGAAGCCGATGCGCTTGCCTTCACTGCGCGCGCGGGCGACGGCGGCACGCAGTTCGCGTACGGTTTTGACGGTGTTCATGCAGAGAATCCGTGTTCGATGCCGGGAAACGTGGTGGCTTTGACTTCACTGACGTAAGCCTTCAGCGCGGCCTGGATGCTGTCCTGACCTTGCATGAAGTTCTTGACGAATTTGGGTACGCGGCCGCTGATCGACAGGCCGAGCATGTCGTGCAATACCAGCACCTGGCCGTCGGTAGCGTTGCCGGCACCGATGCCGATCACCGGAATGCCCACGGCCTGGCTGATTTCTGCCGCCAGTTCGCTCGGCACGCACTCGAGCAACAGCATGGCCGCACCGGCCTGCTCCAGCGCGATCGCATCGGCACGCATCTGCCGCGCCTGGTTCTCATTGCGGCCCTGCACTTTATAGCCACCGAGAATGTTCACTGCTTGCGGCGTCAGGCCCATGTGCGCGCACACCGGCACTCCACGTTCGGCGAGCAGACGGATCGACTCCGCCAGCCACAGCTGACCTTCGACCTTGACCATGTGCGCACCGGCCTGCATCAGCATGGCGCTGTTGTTCATGGTCTGTTCGAGGGTGGCGTTGGCCATGAACGGCAGGTCGGCGAGGATCAGGGCATCGCCATTGCCACGCTTGACGCTGGCGACGTGATAGGCCATTTCCGCCGTGGTCACTGGCAGGGTGCTGTCGTGCCCCTGCAGGACCATGCCGAGGGAGTCGCCGACCAGCAGCACTTCGACACCGGCCTCATTGCAGGCATGGGCGAAGGTCGCGTCATAGCAGGTCAGCATGGTGATTTTTTCACCTTTCTGCTTGAGGCTCTGGAGCGTGGTCAGGGTGATGGCTGGCATGTAAAAAATCCTCGTTCAGGCGCTCTGGAAACTGCTGCGAGTCACGCGCGTGATTCTTCATCTACTCAGGCGCACGGTCTTGTGTCGTGCTTTGAAAGGCCTGGATTGCGCCCGTTCATGCCGGGTTGGCGGCAGCGGGACGCCTATAGTCGTGATGAGCCAACAGGAAGTCAATTGCGTGTGTTACCGCCTTGTTACGCGGGCGGTGTTACCGGCGTTACTGATGCGATTCAGCGGCGCGGCGGGCCTGATTGGGGGGATTTTTGTCTGACAAAAACTGGAGATTGGCAGGTGACCTGTGGCGAGGGGATTTATCCCCGTTGGGTCGCGGAGCGGCCCCATGTTTGTATACGGCTTGGTCAGATTTTGGCCTGCTTCGCAGTCCAGCGGGGATAAGTCCCCTCGCCACATAACCACATTTCACAGAAGATTTTTGTCAGGGCTGGGAGATGCGTTCGAGGCCGACGAACGGGCAGGCGGCCAGCAGGTCTGTCAGCGTGCGGCCATCGGCGAGACGCAGATCCTGCGGTGCCAGTTCAGCGAGGGGATAGAGAACGAACGCCCGCTCCTGAATCTGGTAATGCGGGACTTTCAGCCGTGGCTCGTCGATCAGGCGATCGCCGAACAGCAGAATATCCAGATCCAGGGTGCGTGGCCCCCAGCGTTCCAGACGTTCGCGGCCCTGAGCGTTTTCGATCGCCTGCAAGGCGTCGAGCAACTCGATCGGTGCGAGCGAGCTGTCGAGGGCGGCGACAGCGTTGGTGTAGCGCGGCTGGCCCGGCAACAGTGAATCGCTTTGATAAAAGGCTGAAACGCCGGCAAGACTCGTCTGCGGCAATTGCCCCAGCGCCGCGATGGCGCTGCGCAACTGGTCGGCCGGGTCAGCGAGGTTGCTGCCCAGACCAATGTAGATGCGTTCCATCGCTTACTCGCCCGTCGCGCTCGAAGCGCCGGCGCGCTTGCGCTTGGAACCGCCGCTGCGGCGACGTTTGCGTGGCGCGCCGCTGGCATCGTCACCCTTGCCGCTGAGGTCGCGGATCATGTCGCGACGCTCGCTGTCGTTGGCGTCCTGATAATCGGTCCACCATTCGCCGAGGCCATCGGTCTCCTCGCCGGCGCTTTCGCGCAGCAAGAGGAAATCGTAGCCGGCGCGGAAGCGCGGGTTGTCCAGCAACAGATCGGCGCGTTTGCCACTGCGCCGTGGCAGGCGTTCCTGCATGTCCCAGATTTCGCGGATCGGCATGGTGAAGCGCTTCGGAATCGCGATGCGCTGGCACTGTTCGGCAATCAGCTCGTGAGCGGCTTCCTGCATCGCCGGAATCGGCGGCATGCCACGTTCCTGCAGACGCAACACGCGGGCCGGCAGTGCCGGCCAGAGCAGGGCGGCAAACAGGAACGCCGGGGTCACCGGTTTGTTCTGCTTGATGCGCAGATCGGTGTTGGTCAGCGCTTCGCTGATCAGCGTGTGGGTGTATTCCGGGTTGTATTCCAGCGCCTCGGCACTGGCCGGGAACAGCGGGGCGAACAGTTGCAGATCAACCAACATTTCAAAGGTGATCGCGCCGTGCCCGGAGAGGAACAGCTTGAGCACTTCTTCGAACAGCCGCGCCGACGGAATCTCGCGCAGCATCGGCGCCAGCTCACGGATCGGCTGCACGGTGTGCTTCTCGATGCCGAAGTTGAGCTTGGCGGCGAAACGCACGGCCCGCAGCATGCGCACCGGGTCTTCCTGGTAACGCTGCTTCGGGTCGCCGATCAGACGGATCAGGTGATTGCGAATGTCGTGCACGCCATTGGCGTAATCGAGAATGCGCTCGCTGACCGGATCGTAATACAGAGCATTGATGGTGAAGTCGCGGCGTTGCGCGTCTTCTTCCAGGGTGCCGTAGACGTTGTCGCGCAGAATCCGCCCGCTCTCGTTGCGCGAAGACTGGTTGCTGTCTTCCTCGTCTTCGTTGACCGGGTGATTGGCGCGGAAGGTCGCGACTTCAATGATTTCGCGACCGAAATGGATGTGCACCAGTTTGAACCGGCGACCGATGATCCGCGCATTGCGGAATTCGGCACGGACCTGCTCGGGGGTGGCGCTGGTGGCGACGTCGAAATCCTTGGGCGTGATGCCCAACAGCATGTCACGCACGCAACCACCGACCAGATAAGCCTGGTAACCGGCACCTTGCAGGCGTTCGACGATATTCACCGCATAGCGGCTGAACTGCGTTTTCTGCAGCGAATGTTGGCCGCTGTTGAGCACTTCAGGGGTGCTGCGGATGTGTTGCGTACGACGCACGGGAGTTCGGAATGACTGGAACAGCTTCTTCAGCATGGGATGCACTGTTTGAAGGAATGTTCGGCCATACCAAAAGAATGACCGCATGATGGGCGCAGATTCTAGCATTTAGTCGGGGGATGGTGTAGGACGCGGCAGATATGAGCTGCAAGCCCCAAGCTACAAGGGTCCAGCGAGGAAAACGGGGGAATTTCACGGAGGGGAGAAACTACAAGGGGAGCCGAAGCTCCCCAAGAAGTAGTTGCGTGCTCTTTTTATTATTGATTCGGGCTTCTTGTTTTTGTTGAGTGCCCTCGCCACGAAGTGTTTCCTTCGTGACCCTCCCAATCGGGAGCCAAGAGCAAACGGATTGCTTTGGTCGCTGAATTGCAGTGATCTGTCGATCCAACCAGTACAGGCTCTGTCTTGGGACAGTTTTTGTTGTTCTCGGCCTGGTCGTGGGGCAAGCCCCAAATACAACGCCTCTCCAAAAGAATCAGTTAGCTGCGCCTCTCGCCGTCTTGTTTTTATTGTGCGTGAGTCGATTCGTCTTATTTTTATTGTCTTGTGCATTGCTTGTTATTGTTCTTGTACCAAACATATAGCAGGGTGCGTGCCAACTTTTGCCAAGCCCAGTAAAACAAGGGGTTAGGTCGATATAACCGTTTTGCAGGGGCGAAAAAAAGCCGGGGTTTCGTTACCGATAACCCCGGCTTCTGTTACGTGAATCGACTGCGGTAACAGTTTTTTCACATTGTCATGCGTTACCCGCGCACGCGGTGGGTAACGCTCAGCTTTCGCTGGCGACCCCGGTCTTGCGCCGTGGAATGCCCAGACGCTGGCGGCGTTCCCACAGGCATTTGCGGCTGACGCCCAGTTTGCGTGCCAGTTCGGTCTCGGTCATGTGGTCCTGATGCTCGAGGACGAAGTGCTGGAAATAGTCTTCCAGCGACAGATCCTCGGTCGGCTCATGGCTGCTGTTGCTGGCGTTACCGCCGGTTTGCGGCGGCAGACCGATGAACTCGTCGTCTTCCAGATCGCTCAGCTCGATGTCGATGCCCAGCAGGTCGGCCGAAATCTCCGGGCTTTCGCTGAGAATCACCGCGCGCTCAACCGCGTTTTCCAGCTCACGCACGTTACCGGGCCACGAATAGTGCCGGATCGCCTGTTCAGCGTCGGCAGCGAATTTCAGGTCGGTGCGATTGATCCGCGCGCTCTGGCGAGCGAGGAAGGCATTGGCGATTTCGTTGACGTCGGCGCCACGCTCGCGCAGCGGCGGCAGCTTCAGGGCAATCACGTGCAGACGGTAATAAAGGTCTTCACGGAACTGGCCGATTTTCGCCAGGCTCTTCAGATCGCGGTGCGTTGCAGCGATCAGGCGCACATCGACTTTCTGCGACTGTACCGAACCTACGCGGCGGATCTCGCCCTCCTGCAGAACCCGCAGCAAGCGAGCCTGGGCTTCGAGGGGCAGTTCGCCGATCTCATCGAGAAACAGGGTGCCGCCGTCCGCCGCTTCGACCAGACCGGCGCGACCGGCGCTGGCCCCGGTGAACGCGCCTTTCTCGTGGCCGAACAGTTCGGACTCGATGAGGCTTTCCGGAATCGCCGCGCAGTTCACCGAAATCATCGGCGCCTTGGCGCGTTTCGACAGATTGTGCAGGGCGCGGGCCACCAGTTCTTTACCGGTGCCGGACTCACCCTGAATCAATACGTTGGAATCGGTTGGCGCGACTTTGCGGATCTTGCTGTACAGGTCCTGCATCGGCGGGCAGGAGCCGATGATGCCGATTTCGCCATTGCTGTTATCCACAGCGGCTTTGCCATTGCCGGCGGCAGGCTTGCTCGCCGTGGTTTCGCCGGCAGCTGGCGCCGACTGACGATCACGCAGGATCCGCGCAACCGCCTGGAGCATTTCATCGTGGTCGAACGGCTTGGCGATGTAATCGACCGCGCCCATTTTCATCGAGTCGACCGCCGAGCGCAGGCTGGCGTAACTGGTCATGATCAGCACCGGTGTGCCTTGCCCGAGCTTGATCAGCTCGGTGCCCGGAGCGCCCGGCAGGCGCAGGTCGCTGACGATCAGATCGAACGTAGGAATGGTGAAGCGTTCTTGTGCTTCCTGCACTGATCCGGCTTCGCTGACCTGGTACTGGTTGCGTTCCAGCAGGCGGCGCAAGGCGGAGCGGATAATGGTTTCGTCTTCGACGATCAAAATGTGCGGCATTGATTCGATACTCTCGACGGTCTCAGTTCACAGCGGACGTCGCTTCGACATGACGCGGTAAGGTCACCCGGATACGGGTGCCGCGTTGGCTTTGTACATCAGCCGGGCTGTCGATGGTGATTTGTCCATAATGCTCTTCAACGATGGAATAGACCAGTGCAAGGCCCAGACCGGTGCCTTCACCCGGATCCTTGGTGGTGAAGAAAGGTTCGAACAATCGGTCCATGATGCTCGACGGAATACCGCTGCCTTCGTCTTCGACGATCAGATCGACCGTGTGTTCGCCGGCTTCGCTCTTGACCCGTACCGCACTGTGCGGCGGCGAGGCGTCGCGGGCGTTGGAGAGCAGATTGATCAGCACCTGGGCGAGCCGTTGCGGGTCGCCTTCGACCCAATGATCGGGATCGCACAGGTTGTAGAACTGCACTTCGAAATTGCGCCGGTTCAGCGCCAGCAGGCCGATGGCATCCTGCGCGACTTCGGCCAGACACACCGGTTCGTCGTTGTGCTGATGACTGCCGGCATGGGCGAAGCTCATCAGCGACTGGACGATGCGCGAGACGCGTTTGGTCTGCTCGAGAATCTGCCCGCTGATTTCCGTCAGCTCGCCGTCGTCTTCGCGCTCTTCGCGCAGGTTCTGCGCCAGGCAGGCGATGCCGGTGATCGGGTTGCCGATTTCGTGGGCCACCCCCGCTGCGAGTCGACCGATGCTGGCCAGCCGTTCGGAATGCACCAGTTTATCTTCGAGCATCTGCGTTTCGGTCAAATCCTCGACCAGTAACACCAGGCCACTGTTACCCGGTGCCAACGGCTCGTCGATTGCCGCTTTGTGCAGATTCAGCCAGCGGGTCTGACCATCGAGCGCCAGATGCTGTTTGTGCAAATGCTCGTCGGGCAGGTTGATGAAGCCTTGCAGCAATTCTTTCCACGGGTTGGCGATGGTGCTCAAGCGCGAACCGACCACTCGCTGCGCGGCGATGCCGGTCAGCTCTTCCATGGCCTTGTTCCACATCAGGATCTCCTGATCCTTGGCCAGCGAGCAGACGCCCATCGGCAGTTCCTGCAAGGTCTGGCGGTGGTAGCGGCGCAGGGCGTCGAGCTCGGCGGCCAGGCCGGTGAGGCGCGAGTGGTAATCCTCGAGACGGCTTTCAATGAAGTGAATGTCTTCGGTGACGTAGTTTTCGCCGCCAGCCTTGTAGGGCAGGAAGGTTTCCACCATATCCTGCGCAACGCTCGGACCCATCAGGCCGGACAGGTTGGCCTCGATGCGGTCGCGCAACCGGCGCAAGGCATACGGCCGGCGTTCATCGAAGGGCAGATACAAGTCGCGCAGCGCTTGCTCGACTTCTTTCTGCGCAGCCTTGGCACCCAGCGGCTTGGCCAGTTGCGTGGCGAACTCCTGCGGCGAGGCGGCGTGCAGTTCGCGGCGTTGCGGGCGGCGCACGTTATCCACCGCACAGGCTTCGGCGGCGCTGGCTTCTTCCGGGCTGGCGTTGGTGAACAGCGAGATCAAAGTGAACATCAGGACGTTGGCGGCCAGCGAGGCGATGGCCGCCATGTGCCAACTGGTGTCGTCGAGCACGTAGATCATGTTCAGCAGCGGGATATAGAAACCCTGCAGATTGCCGACCAGCGGCAGCAGCATGGTCACCACCCAGACCGTGATCCCCGCCAGCAGCCCGGCAATGAAACCGCGGCGGTTGGCGGTCGGCCAGTACAACACCGACAACACCCCGGGCAGAAATTGCAGGGTCGCAACGAACGCGACGATGCCGAGGTTGGCCAGATCCTGCTCGACGCCGAGCATCAGGTAGAAACCGAAACCGGCCATGATGATCGCCACGATCAGCGCCCGACGGGTCCATTTCAGCCAGCGGTAGATGTTGCCTTCAGCCGGCGGCTGATAGAGCGGCAGCACCAGATGGTTCAGCGCCATGCCCGACAAGGCCAGGGTGGTGACGATGATCAGGCCACTGGCGGCGGACAGGCCACCGACGTAGGCGAGCAAGGCCAGCGGTTTGCTGTTGGCGGCAATGCCGATGCCGAGGGTGAAATATTCCGGGTCGGTGGTGGCGCCGAGTTTCAGTCCGGCCCAGAGAATCAGCGGTACGGCAAGACTCATCAACAGCAGAAACAACGGCAGGCCCCAACTGGCGCTGACCAGCGAGCGCGGGTTGAGGTTTTCCGTAAAGGTCATGTGATACATGTGCGGCATCACGATCGCCGAGGCGAAGAACACCAGCAACAGTGTGCGCCACGGGCCTTCCTGCAACGGCGTGTGCAGGGCGGCGAGGGCGGTCTGGTTTTGCAGCAGCCACAGTTCGAGCTGTTGCGGGCCGTCGAACACACCATACAGCGCGTACAGGCCAACGCCGCCGAGAGCGATCAGTTTGATGATCGATTCGAAGGCAATCGCGAACACCAGCCCTTCGTGTTTCTCGCGCGTGGCGATGTGCCGGGAACCGAAGAAGATTGTGAACAGAATGATCAGCGCACAGAACGCCAGCGCCACGCGGCTCTGCACGCGTTCGCCGGTGAGGATGCCGATCGAGTCGGCCACTGCCTGAATCTGCAGGGCAAGCAATGGCAAGACGCCAATCAGCATGAAAATCGTGGTCAGCGCGCCGGCCCAGGTGCTGCGAAAGCGGAAGGCAAACAGGTCGGCCAGCGACGACAGTTGATAGGTGCGGGTGATCTTCAGGATCGGATAAAGCAGCACCGGCGCCAGCAGGAATGCACCGGACACGCCGAGATAACTGGACAGAAAGCCGTAACCGTACTGATAGGCCAGGCCCACCGTGCCGTAGAACGCCCAGGCACTGGCGTAAACCCCCAGCGACAGGGTGTAGGTCAACGGGTGGCGAATGATCGCGCGCGGGATCATGCCCCGTTCGCTGACCCAGGCAACGCCGAACAGCGCCGCCAGGTACGCGGCGCTGATCAGGATCATCTGGGTCAGGCTAAAGCTCATCGGCATCTTTTTGGCTCTGCAGGATGAAGGTCACGACAATCAGGATCAGCCAGAGCAGATAAGGGCGATACCAGGCGCCCGTCGCGTCGATCCACCAATCCATGATGGCGGGGGAGAACAGGTAGATCCCGACGACCAAAAGCAGGACCAAGCGATAGATGTACATCCCGGCCTCTCTTTTTTATGCGCGTGCCCGAAAACGTGCGGCGATGGTAACGGATGGGCGCGCGACTGCAAGTGTCGTCATTGCAGTTGCGCTTCGGGCAGGGTCAGTGTGCGCGGGATCTTGGCAGCATCCCAATGTGCGCTGCCCCAGGCCAGCAGTTCGCGCGGCGAAGCGTGAGCCAGTTCGGTGCCGGGATGCTGCCCCAGCGCGCGCAAGGCCCGCAGTAGCAACGGCGTGGCCTGATCAGCCTCAAGCGGCGGCGAACGATAGGACTTGCCGAGTTTGTTGCCGTCCGGCTGGGTGATTAGTGGCAGGTGCAGATAGCGCGGCTGTTTCAGGCCGAGCAGTTCTTGCAGGTACAGCTGACGCGGCGTCGAATCGAGCAGATCGGCGCCGCGCACAATATCGGTAATGCCTTGCCAAGCGTCGTCGAGCACCACCGCCAATTGATAAGCGTAGAGACCATCGCGCCGACGAATGACGAAGTCGCCGACGTCGCGGCCCAGGTGCTGACGGTATTCGCCCTGCACGCGATCGATGAAGTGGTATTCCAGCTCAGGCACGCGCAGGCGGATCGCGGCGTCGTGCTGATCATGGCCGGCATTGCGGCAAAACCCCGGATAAATCCCGTGATAGGGCTCCAGTTGTTTGCGCGAGCAGGTGCAGGCGTAGGCCAGACCGTGGTTGAACAGGCTGTCGAGCACTTCGGCATAAGCCGCGCGCCGATCGCTCTGGCGGACCATTTCGCCGTCCCATTCGAAGCCGTAACTTTCCAGCGCCTTGAGAATCGCCGCTTGCGCACCGGGCTCTTCGCGCGGCGGATCGAGATCTTCCATGCGCACCAGCCAGCGCCCACCGACGGAGCGGGCGTCGAGGTAAGACGCCAACGCAGCGACCAGCGAACCGAAGTGCAGGTGGCCACTGGGGGTAGGGGCGAAGCGGCCGATGTAGGCGGGGGATTTGGCAGTCATGGAGGCGATAAAGGCTATTCAGAATTTGAGCAGGTTACCTCTGTGGGAGCGAGCCTGCTCGCGAAAGCTGTGTCAGTCATGAAAGAGTTATCTGAGAGGACGCTTTCGCGAGCAGGCTCGCTCCCACAGAGGCAGACGCAGGTTCCGCGGGCAAAACACAGAAACAAAAACGGAGCGTTTACACGCTCCGTTTTTCGTTCAGGCCGAGATTACTTGCCGACCTGCTTTTCCTTGATTTCCGCCAGGGTCTTGCAGTCGATGCACAGATCCGCGGTCGGACGGGCTTCGAGGCGCTTGACGCCAATCTCGATGCCGCAGGACTCGCACCAGCCGTACTCTTCGTCTTCGATCAACTGCAGGGTCTTGTCGATTTTTTTGATCAGCTTACGCTCGCGGTCGCGGGCGCGCAGTTCGAGGGAGAACTCTTCTTCCTGGCTGGCACGGTCGGCCGGGTCAGGGAAGTTGGCAGCTTCGTCTTTCATGTGATCAACCGTACGGTCGACTTCCTGCATCAAGTCCAGTTTCCACTTGTTCAGGATCTTGGTGAAGTGCGCGCGCATCGGAGCGCCCATGTACTCTTCACCCGCCTTCTGAACGTAAGGTTCGAAGCCGCTGATCGACGTTTGCTGCTGTTGCTTTGCTTGGGTGGGCATGAAATGGACCGCCTCTACTCTTGTAATCCATTGCGCAGGATTGCTCCATCACCGACACCTGCCGGCCCTGCGGCTGCAAGCGGGCGAACTTACCAGATCAAATCAGCCTGCGCTACTCCCGGATGTCGAGCCCCCGGCGGGTGGCGCTTGCAGATGTCTGACAAGCCGTGTCTGTGGGAAGGGAGACCTGTTCAATCACTGATTTTAGTCAATCCTGGAGCGTACGTTCAGATCGTTACAGTCCAGCGTTCTTGAGGCTGTGACCTTCACGGGTTCTCGCTCGTTCCGGCAGACAGGTAGAATCGTCTCTTTTTTCCGTCGAAGGCATTCCAATGGCCCCCTACAGTGCGCGCAGTCGTGCGATCGAACCGTTCCATGTGATGGCGCTGCTGGCGCGGGCCAATGAATTGCAGGCCGAAGGCCACGACGTGATCCATCTGGAAATCGGTGAGCCGGACTTCACCACCGCCGAGCCGATCATTCGCGCCGGACAAGCTGCGTTGACGGCGGGCAAGACCCGCTACACCGCCGCCCGTGGCATTCCCGAACTGCGCGAGGCGATCGCCGGTTTCTACCAATCGCGTTACGGCCTGAATATCGACCCACGGCGGATTCTGATCACGCCGGGCGGCTCCGGCGCGTTGTTGCTGGCCAGTGCCCTGTTGGTCGATCCGGGTAAACACTGGCTGCTCGCCGACCCGGGCTACCCGTGCAACCGGCATTTCTTGCGGCTGGTCGAAGGCGCGGCGCAACTGGTGCCGGTCGGGCCGGAGGTGCGTTACCAACTGACCCCGGATCTGGTGGCGCGGCATTGGGACCACGACAGTGTCGGCGCCCTCGTCGCTTCGCCGGCCAACCCGACCGGAACCCTGCTGACCCGCGATGAACTGGGCGGATTATCCACAGCCATCAAGGCCCGGCACGGGCACTTGGTGGTGGATGAGATCTACCACGGCCTGACCTACGGCACTGATGCTGCCAGTGTGCTGGAAGTCGATGACGGCGCTTTTGTCCTCAACAGTTTCTCCAAGTATTTCGGTATGACCGGTTGGCGCCTGGGCTGGCTCGTGGCGCCAGACGCGGCGGTCAGCGAATTGGAAAAGCTTGCGCAGAACCTCTACATCAGCGCGCCAAGCATGGCGCAATACGCTGCGCTGGCCTGTTTCGAGCCCGCCACCATTGCGATTCTCGAAGAGCGCCGCGCCGAGTTTGCGCGCCGTCGCGATTTTCTCCTGCCGGCGCTGCGTGAACTGGGTTTCAACATCGCGGTTGAGCCGGAAGGCGCGTTTTATCTGTACGCCGATATCAGCCGTTTCGGCGGTGATGCCTTCGCGTTCTGCCGGCATTTCCTCGAAACCGAGCACGTCGCCTTTACGCCGGGACTGGATTTCGGTCGTTATCAGGCCGGTCATCACGTGCGCTTCGCTTACACACAAAACCTCGCACGTTTGCAGGAAGCCGTGGAGCGCATCGCGCGCGGCTTGAAGAGCTGGCAAGGCTGATGCGCTTTTATCCTGCTCTGGAAGAAGCGCGGCTGATTCGACGTTACAAGCGGTTTCTCGCCGATATCGAGACCGTTAGCGGCGAGTTGTTGACCATTCACTGCCCCAACACCGGCTCGATGCTCAATTGCCAGGTCGAGGGCGGGCAGGTCTGGTTCAGCCGCTCCAACGACCCTAAACGCAAGTTGCCCGGCACTTGGGAGATTGGCGAAACACCGCAGGGCCGGCTGTTTTGTGTCAACACCGGGCGCGCCAACGGCTTGGTTGAGGAAGCCTTGCAGGCTGGCGTGATTACCGAGTTGAACGGCTTTACCGCGTTGAAGCGTGAGGTTGCCTACGGACAGGAAAAAAGCCGCATCGACTTCCGCCTCGAATACCCCAGCGGACCGGCGTATGTCGAAGTGAAAAGCGTCACCCTCGGCTTCGACGGCACGGCGGTGGCGGCGTTTCCCGATGCGGTGACCCAGCGCGGCGCCAAACATCTGCGCGAGCTGGCGCATCTGGCGCGCGACGGCATTCGGGCGGTGCAGTTGTACTGCGTGAACCTCACCGGCATCGATGCCGTGCGCCCGGCCGAGGAAATCGATTGGGCTTACGCCGAGGCGCTGCGTGAGGCGGTCGCGTGCGGTGTCGAGGTGTTGGCGTATGGCGTGCGCCTTGACCATGAAGAGATGGTCATCGATCGCCGACTCGACGTGCGGCTCAACGGTTAAACGTCGATCCACACGCCTTGTGTATCCTCCCGGCATTCAATTGCCGTGAGCGACTGCCCGGCGCAGGGGCCGGCGACGCATTCGCCGTTCTCGATCAGAAACAGTGCGCCATGGGTGGCGCACTGGATCAGGCTGTTGCTCGGATCGAGAAACTGGTCGGGCTGCCATTCCAGCCCGACGCCCCGGTGCGGGCAGCGATTGAAATAGACAAAGACTTGGCCACCTCGACGTACGGCAAACAGCTTTTTGCCTTCGATTTCGAAACCGCGACTGCCAGCTTCGGCCAGATCGCTGCCGGCGCAGAGAAACTTCATGGCTATCCTCTAATGTCCGCTCGTGTCGGGATATGTCCGCGCTTGACGTTCAAATGCAAACAATTATCAAATGGCGACCTTCTCCCACAGGGAGTCTGGCCGTTGCCGAGGATACTTGGCTCGCTGCGCCGATGCCCGGGAAACCTTGTTCAAGGAAGCTGCGTATGCGCCTGAAAACCCGCGTTGCCGTACTGTGCGTCGGCCTTTTTCTCAGCCATCAGGCGAGCGCAGCGGATTTACCGCAACGCTGGGTCAGCGCCGGCGGTGCGCTGTCGGAATGGGTCAGCGCACTGGGCGGCGAATCGAAGCTGGTAGGGGTCGATACCACCAGCCAGCATCCCGAATCGTTGCAGACGCTGCCGAGCATTGGTTATCAGCGCAGCCTGTCGGCCGAAGGCATCTTGAGCCTGCGCCCGGACATTCTGATCGGTACCGAAGAAATGGGGCCGCCGCCGGTTCTGGCGCAAGTCAAAGCAGCCAAGGTAAAGGTCGAGTTGTTTTCAGCCCAGCCTGATCTGCCGACGCTGGAAAAGAATGTCACTCATCTGGGCCAGTTGCTCGGTGCGCAAGAGAAGGCTGCGCAGTTGCTGGAGAATTATCAACAGCAGCTCCAGGCGCAGACAGTGCGAGTTGCCCAAGTGCAAACCACACAGAAAGCCCCCGGTGTGTTGCTGCTGCTCGGGCACGCCGGCGGCAAGCCGTTGATCGCCGGCAAGGACACTGCCGCCGACTGGTTGCTGCAACAGGCTGGCGGGCACAACCTTGCGACGCATACCGGCTACAAACCGTTTTCTGTCGAATCCCTCGCCAGCCTCGATCCCGAAGTGCTGGTGTTCGCTGACCGAGCATTGACCGGCGAGGCGGCAAAAGCCGCGTTGTTCAAGGAAAACCCCATCCTCAATTCCAGCCGCGCGGCCAAGAGCGGGCGGGTGATGGAGCTGGACCCGACGCTGCTGGTGGGCGGTCTCGGGCCACGGTTGCCGGCTGCTTTGCAAACCCTGACGGACGGTTTCTACCCGGCCAAGGGCGGCCAATGACCACACAGGTCAAACCCCGTGGCTTGTTCATCGGCCTGACATTGCTGTGTTTGCTGGCGATCTGGCTATCGCTGGCATTGGGGCCGGTGAGCCTGCCGTTGTTCGATACCCTGCGCGCGGCGCTGCGTCTGATCGGCGTGCCGCTGGCGCCGGAAGGTCTGGAGCAGGCCGAGCTGATTCTCGGCCAGATCCGCCTGCCGCGAACCTTGCTCGGCTTGGCGGTCGGTGGCGTGCTGGCGCTGTCCGGCGTGGCGATGCAGGGCCTGTTTCGTAATCCGCTGGCGGACCCGGGACTGGTCGGGGTGTCCAGTGGCGCGGCACTCGGCGCGGCGATTGCGATTGTCGGCGGTTCTTTATTCGGCGGCCTGCCGGAGTGGTTCGGGCCGTATCTGTTGTCGGTGTGCGCGTTTCTTGGCGGGCTCGGGGTGACGGCGCTGGTCTATCGGCTGGGCAGGCGCAACGGTCAGACCCACGTGGCGACCATGTTGCTGGCCGGTATCGCGCTGACGGCGCTGGCCAGTTCGGCGGTCGGTCTGTTCACTTACCTGGCCGATGACGCCACGCTGCGCACCCTGACATTCTGGAACCTGGGCAGCCTCAACGGCGCCAGTTACGCGCGGCTGTGGCCACTGCTGATCATCACCATCGGCGTGGCGCTGTGGTTGCCGCGTCGGGCCAAGGCATTGAATGCCTTGTTGCTCGGTGAATCCGAGGCCGGTCATCTGGGCATCGATGTCGAACGGCTCAAGCGCGAACTGGTGTTCTGCACCGCGCTGGGTGTCGGCGCGGCGGTGGCCGCTGCGGGCATGATCGGTTTTGTCGGGCTGGTGGTGCCGCATCTGGTGCGCCTGCTGGCCGGCCCCGATCACAAAGTGCTATTGCCAGCCTCGGTGCTGGCCGGTGCAAGCCTGTTATTGCTCGCCGATCTGGTGGCGCGCCTGGCGCTGGCGCCGGCGGAGTTGCCGATCGGCATTGTCACCGCGTTTATCGGCGCGCCGTTCTTCCTTTATCTGCTGCTGCGAGGGCGTGCCTGATGTTGTCCGCGCACGATCTGCATGTCCGCCGTGGCCGCAAAGCGGTGCTCAGTGGGGTTACGCTCGGGCTCGAACCCGGCGAGGTGCTTGGGGTGCTGGGGCCGAACGGCGCCGGGAAAAGCACGTTACTTGGCGCCTTGTGCGGGGAGTTGCTCGCCAGTGACGGCAACGTTTCGCTCGATGGTCAGGCATTGAGCTATTGGAGCGGAACACAGCGGGCACAACGACTGGCGGTATTGCCGCAGGTGTCGACGCTGGATTTTGCCTTCGCCGTGGAAGAGGTCGTCGGCATGGGCCGTTTGCCGTACCAGACCGGGCGCGTACGTGATGACGAAATCGTCGCGGCAGCGCTGGCCGCCGCCGATGCCGGGCACCTGAGTGGGCGCAGCTATCTGGCGTTGTCAGGTGGCGAGCGTCAGCGCGTGCATCTGGCGCGGGTGCTGGCGCAACTCTGGCCGGGTCAGGCCGGGCAAACCTTGTTGCTCGACGAACCGACATCGATGCTCGATCCGCTGCATCAGCACACCACCTTGCAAGCGGTGCGCGAGTTCGCCGATCGCGGCGCGGCGGTACTGGTGATCCTGCATGATCTGAATCTTGCGGCGCGCTATTGTGATCGCGTGCTGTTGCTGGAGGAGGGGCGCCCGGTTGCGCTGGATACCCCGCAGCAGGTTCTGCGTCCGGATACGCTCAGAGCGGTGTTCGGCCTGGAGGTTTTGGTGCAACCGCACCCGGAGCGTGGGCATCCGCTGATCATCGCCCGCTGATCAATCATCGAGGTGTCGCATGCGTGGATTGTGGTTGTTGGCACTGGTGTTGCTCGCGGGGTGTCAGCACGTGGTGGCTCCACCGGTGGGCGGCGATATCCGCGATCTGCGCAGCGGCGAGATGCTCACCGCGCAGCAACTGCTGGTGCGTCTCGCTGAACCTGAGCGTTTGATCATCGGTGAGCAGCACGACAATGCCGATCATCATGCTGCGCAATTATGGCTGTTGCAGTCGCTGGGCAAGCGCCGGGCGCAAGGCAGTCTGCTGCTGGAAATGCTCACGCCGGATCAACAAGCGAAAGTCGATGCGTTGCGCCAGTCGAATTCCGTTGCGGCTGATTTGCCTGCGGCATTGGCCTGGCAGGAGGGCTGGGACTGGAATCTTTACGGGCCGATCGTGCGCTTCGCTCTGACACAGCCATATCCGCTGCTGGCGGCCAATCTCGATGACAGCGAAATCCGCGCGTTTTACCGAAATCCACCTGCGCTGAACGGTCCTCGCAGTAATGCGTTGTCCGTGCAGAACACGTTGCTTGGACAAGTCAGTGAATCTCACTGCGGCTTGCTGCCCGAATCACAGATGCCGGCGATGCTGGCGATTCAGCAACAGCGCGATCGGCGAATGGCCCAACGCATGCTGGCGGCGGCGACGCCTTCGATCCTGCTGGCCGGTGCCTGGCATGCGCGCAAGGATGTCGGCGTGCCGCTGCATCTGCTCGATCTGGGCGCCACCAGGGCGCCGACCGTATTGATGCTGGCCGAGCAGGGCGCTGCGGTAACGCCGGCGATGGCCGATTACGTCTGGTACACGCCGGCCACACCGAAGCCGGATTACTGCGAGCAGATGCGTCAGCAATTCGCCAAATGACTTTTCGGCAGGCAAAAAAAGACCCGGTAAAAAACCGGGTCAAATAACCGTGATTAGCCTGATGAGGAGATAATCTGAGAGTCCGAACCAAGGGCTTTTCAGAATATCGACTGATCTCGCGACCAGTTGTGATAATCATAGCGATTCTCATTACCGCGTCAACCGCTGTTTTTGCAAATCTGTAATTTAGTTTTGCGAGTGGTGGTGAGGCCCTGTGAATAAAGGGCTATGCGCTAGGTGCGCTGCGTCGTCAACTGCGTGATCTGGCGATTCAACTGTCCGATGCGTCGAGCCATACCCTCAATCAGGCCATGGGCGATCTTCGGGTTGCTGCGGGTCATGCTCAAAAACTGATCACCAGGAATCAACATCACCGTGCTCGGCTCGGACGTCACCACCGAAGCGTTGCGCGGCTCGCCGGTAAACAACGCCATGGCGCCGAAAATCTCGTCCTTCGGCACGTCACCGACCTTGTGCCCGTCAACAAATGCCTCAGCATGCCCATCGATAATCACGAAAACATGGTCCGCTGCATCGCCCTGTTGAATCAGCACGGCGCCGGCCTCGACCCGTTTGAAGCCGTTGGTGCTGCGGAACTCCCGGGGTTTCAACTCGGCCACAGCGTGGGCGAGCAGCGCCATTTGCCCGAGCAGATAGCTCAGAAGCTGCTCGGCTCGATCAGGGTCGGCATACAAATGCTGCAAAACCTCTGCGCGACCATAGGGCAGCAGGCGCACAGTGCTGTCGCTGCATACGCGACAGTCGCTCCATTGCTCGCCACGTTGCAGACCGAGCAGATCACCTTCCTGCCAATAGAACAGAGGGCGGCCCGCGATGCAGCCATGCACAACGCCCTCGCTCAGCAAAAACAGCTGATCGTCCGGCAACTGCGCAAACAAATCATCCGTGGCCTCCAGTTCGACAACAGTCGCGCATGGCGATAAATCCTGTAGCCACTGCCCGGGAAGACTCTGCAAGCGATTGATCAATGCGTCGGCGTGGGCCGACTGTTCCCCCAGCAAATACATGGCGTCAGCGCCTGTTCAGTTTTTATGGCGCGCGGAAATGGCTTCGAGCTGCTTGTTCAAGGCGTCCTTGCGCTCGGCAGGGATGTCGTTCCAGTGCACGTCCATCAACGCCCCTTCGATCGCATACAACAACACCTTTGAAGCGCGAAAGCCTCGAGTACGCACGGCCCGGTAGGCATCCACTGCACCGAGGCGACGCAAGTCCGAGGCGCTGTGGATGCCCACGGCATGCAGCCATTGCGCCGATGTCTTGCCAAGATTTTTCAGGTGTTGCAGTTCATCATTCATCAAGCCTCCTTGCGACGGCCGAATGGTGCGTGGGCGAGCTTCTCAGCAGTGTAGCCATCAGTAGGAAAAGCGTGGTTGTTTGGTCGGATTCGACGCAAAAGCTTCTAAGAAAG
Organism: Pseudomonas sp. S2_C11; assembly: GCF_054668395.1. Taxonomy (NCBI): domain Bacteria; kingdom Pseudomonadati; phylum Pseudomonadota; class Gammaproteobacteria; order Pseudomonadales; family Pseudomonadaceae; genus Pseudomonas; species Pseudomonas sp. S2_C11. The sequence continues at coordinate 436,594 of NZ_CP162765.1, forward strand.
GGGGGTAAAGGACCTGCGAACGCAGAGGGAAGGGAGGTAAACGATTATCAATGGGGGAGCGAGCCTGCTCGCGAAGAGGGCGTATCAGACACAATCAATATCGACTGACACTACGCCGTCGCGAGCAGGCTCGCTCCCATAGGGGCAAGGCGTGGTGTCAGGAAGATTTCCGGATATCAGCGAGTGCGATAGCGCAATCGTGTACCGAAATTCATTGACATCAGGATCTCGTCGGCACTCAGCTCCGGCGGAAAGTACGCACCGGAAATCTGTGCATGGGCCAGGCTGGCGCCTTCGAGCGAAGCCTTGCGGAAATCGATGCCACGCAAATCGGCGGAGCGGAAATACGCATCGCGGAAATCCACGTTATCGGCGTTCAGTTCACGCAGGTCGAGGCCCCGGAAATCGCCTCCGACCATGTCGATCAGACCATCCTGTGGACGTTCTTTGTTGAAGCCTGCAACGTCATCTTTGTGCAGCAGGGCGTAAAGCGGAGTGTCGAGCAGTTTAGGCTGGCTCATGTCAGATCACCTGTTGGTTTTATGACGCCAGTATAGTGCCACTATTTGCCGGCCGTGAAGCGAGCGAGGGCTTCACGGCCGAAATAGTTTTTTACAGGCCCGGCAGGCGCTGACGGATCTGCGCGACCACAGTGTCCAGCGTGCCGGATTCATTGGTCTGCACGCGTTTGCTGCGCAGAATCTCCTCCGGGGTCAGCGCTTCGCGGTTGGCCTGCTGCGCTTCGATCACTGCCAGGGTGGCGTCGGACGGATCCTTCTGATCGGCCTGGCGCATCGCCAGCCAGCTTTCGATTACCGCTTGCGGGGCATTGCAGTCGAGGATCAGGAACGGCGTGCCAGTGGCTTCGGCAATCTTCGCCGCGTTGTCGCGCTGCTCGCGTTTGAGATAGGTCGCGTCGATCACTACCGGGAACCCGGCGTGCAAAATCACCTCGGCGATTTCATGCAGACGTGCGTAGGTCGCGGTGCTGGCGTCGGCACTGTAAATGCCGGCCTGCACGTCGTTGGCAACGGTCTGCTCACCGAACAGGCGCTTGCGCTCGACATCGGAACGCAGGCGAATTGCGCCCAGCGCTTCGACCAGGCGCATGGCCACATGGCTCTTGCCGACTGCGGAAACACCGTGGGTAATGGCCATGAAGCGCGAAGGAATGGTGCTGTAGCTTTCCGCCAGGTTGGCGTAGTTGCGGTACTGGCGCAGGGTGGTGGCGCGCTGCACCGCAGTCGCGTCCGCCGGCATGCTGAACAATGCCACCTTGGCCCGCACCAGCGCGCGGTAGGCTTTATAGAAGTTCAACACTTCCAGGCCCTCATAGTCGCCGGTCAGTTCCAGATACTGGCTGATGAGGCGACGCGCCAACGATTTCAGGCCACGGTCTTCCAGGTCCATGGCGAGGAAGCCGGTGTCGGCCCAGACATCAGTGAAACGGAATGGCTCGTTGAACTCGATGCAGTCGAAGATCACCACATTGCCGTCGATGACCGTGGCGTTGCCCAGGTGAATGTCGCCGTGGCATTCACGGGTGAAACCTTGTGTCTTGCGCTGGGCGAACAGGGGCTTGAGGCGCTCGAAGCTGCTTTCGGCCCAGGCTTTCAATGCCTCAAGTTGCAGCAAATCGTTCTTGTCGCTGAGGAACGGCAGGATCTGCTCGAAATTTTGCGCGACCGGCGCCATCACGCTGTCCGGTGTACCTGCGTCGTGTTCGGCCGGGACTTTCGGGGCATTGAGATGGAAATGGGCGATCTGCTCGGCCAACGCGTCGATGTGCTGAGTGGTCAGTTCGCCATTGGCTTGCAGGGTGCTGAGCAAGCCGCTCTGCGGGAACTGGCGCATTTTCAGCACGTATTCGATAGCCGGGCCGTCGCCGCCCAGTTGTGGTGCCTCGACGCTGCCGGTGATCGGCAACACGTCGAGATACAAATCAGCGGTCAGACGCTGGTTCAGACGCAGCTCTTCAGCGCAGAAATGCGCACGTGCGTCGAGGCTGGTGAAGTCGAGGAAGCCGAAATTCACCGGCTTCTTCACTTTATAGGCAAAGGGGCCGGTGAGAATCACCCACGAGATGTGGGTTTCGATGACCTGAAACCCTTCGACGGGATGCGGGTAGAGGGCCGGGTTTTGCAGGGCAGCGATCAGGGACTGGCTCACGGGCGATCCTTCAGAGGCGGGGGAATTCGAGGCGGCCATTATGGCTGCTTGCCCGCCTGACGCAAACCTCCGCGCGTGCCTGTTGAGGATCGATAAAGTGCGTATAATCCGCCGCCATGACTCGATCCCGATCCCCCCGTACCAAGAAAAAACCACCAGCCAAGGGCCTCAGCCCATGGTTGAGCTGGGCCATTAAACTCAGCCTGGTCGGCCTTGTAGTGCTGGCCGGCTTTGCCGTTTACCTCGATGCCGTGGTGCAGGAGAAGTTCTCCGGCAAGCGCTGGACCATCCCGGCCAAGGTGTACGCGCGCCCGCTTGAGCTGTTCGTCGGACAGAAGCTCAGCAAGGACGATTTCCTCACCGAACTCGATGCCCTCGGCTATCGCCGCGAAGCCGTGAGCAATGGCCCCGGCGCCGCCGCCGTCAGCGGCAATACGGTTGACCTGAACACCCGTGGCTTCCAGTTCTATGAAGGTCTGGAAAAGCCGCAGCCAGTGCGTGTGCGCTTCTCCGGCGACTACGTCGCCGAACTGTCCTCGACCAACGGTTCGAAACTGTCGGTGGTGCGCCTCGAGCCGCTGATGATCGGCGGCATTTACCCGAAAAATCTCGAAGACCGCATCCTGATCAAACTCGATCAGGTGCCGCCGTACTTGCTCGAAACCCTGATCGCCGTCGAAGACCGCGACTTCTACAGCCACTGGGGCGTGTCGCCGAAATCGATCGCCCGCGCCGTGTGGATCAACACCTCCGGCGGCAAGATGACCCAGGGCGGCAGTACGCTGACCCAGCAGTTGGTGAAGAACTTCTACCTGACCAGCGAACGCAGCCTGACCCGCAAGCTCACCGAAGCGATGATGGCGTTGCTGCTGGAACTGCATTACGACAAGAAGGAAATTCTTGAGGCCTACCTCAACGAAGTCTTCGTCGGTCAGGACGGCCAGCGTGCGGTGCACGGTTTTGGTCTGGCCAGTCAGTTCTTCTTCGGCCAGCCTTTGTCCGAGCTGAAACTGCATCAGGTAGCGCTGCTGGTCGGCATGGTCAAGGGGCCGTCCTACTACAACCCGCGTCGCAACCCGGAGCGCGCGCTGGAGCGGCGCAATCTGGTCCTCGACGTGCTGGCGCAGCAAGGCGTGGCAACCCCCGAACAGGTCGAAGCGGCGAAGAAAATGCCGCTCGGTGTGACGACTCGCGGCAAGCTCGCCGACAGCTCGTTCCCGGGCTTTATCGACCTGGTCAAACGCCAGTTGCGCGAAGACTACCGCGACGAAGACTTGACCGAAGAAGGCCTGCGCATCTTCACCAGTTTCGACCCTATTCTGCAGATGAAAGCCGAAGCCTCGGTCAACGACACGTTCAAGCGTCTGGCCGGGCGCAAGGGCTCGGATGACGTCGAAGCGGCGATGGTCGTGACCAACCCGGAAACCGGTGAAGTCCAGGCGATGATCGGCAGCCGTCAGGCCAGTTACGCCGGTTTCAACCGTGCACTGGATGCGGTACGCCCGATCGGCTCGCTGATCAAACCGGCGGTGTATCTGACCGCGCTGGAGAAACCGAGCCAATACACGTTGACCAGTTGGCTGTCGGACGATCCGCTGTCGGTCAAAGGCGCCAACGGTCAGGTGTGGAAGCCGCAGAACTACGATCGCCGCTCCCACGGTACAGTGTTCCTCTATCAGGGCCTGGCGCATTCCTACAACCTGTCGACCTCGCGCCTGGGCCTGGAAGTCGGCGTGCCGAACGTGCTCAAGACCGTAGGTCGCCTGGGCGTTACCCGTGAATTCCCGGCGTTCCCGTCGATGCTGCTCGGTGCTGGCGGCATGACGCCGATCGAAGTGGCGACCATGTACCAGACGCTGGCCAACGGTGGTTTCAATACGCCGATGCGCGGCATTCGCAGCGTGCTGACCGCCGAGGGCGAGCCGCTCAAGCGTTATCCGTTCCAGATCGAACAGCGCTTCGACCCTGCCTCGATTTACCTGATCCAGAACGCCATGCAGCGGGTGATGCGTGAAGGTACCGGCAGTTCGGTTTATAACGTGCTGCCCAAGACCCTGACCCTGGCGGGCAAGACCGGTACCAGTAACGATTCACGCGACAGCTGGTTCGCCGGTTTCAGTCAGGATCTGCTGGCAGTGGTCTGGCTGGGTCGCGACGACAACGGCAAGACGCCGTTCACCGGGGCCACCGGTGCGCTGCAGGTCTGGACCAGTTTCATGCGCAAGGCCGATCCGCTGCCGCTGGACATGCCGCAGCCGGACAACGTCGTGCAAGCGTGGGTCGATTCGCGCACCGGCCAGGGTTCCGATGCCAACTGCCCCGGCGCGGTACAGATGCCGTATATTCGCGGCAGCGAGCCGCCACCCGGCGCCGCGTGTGCAAGCGAAACACCTGCCTCGCCGGAGTCGGTGATGGACTGGGTCAAGGGCTGGATGAATTAAGCAAAGAGGGTTTCAAGTGAACAAGTGGTTGATTCCAGCGGTGACCGCCGTGGCTTTGCTCAGCGGCTGCTCCACCGTACAGCGTGGTTCGATTCCGGTAGTGGATTCGGGTACGGCCGTGTCCAGCAGCGAACGCATCGGCGCCAATGGCGGTTTCCGCCAGACCACGGTCAAGCGCCCGGCGCAGGGCCAGACTCAGGCGATTCCGCAGGGCGATACCGGCGTGGTGGTGATGGTGCCGGGCGGCGGTGCTGCGGTGTCAACACCGATCAGTTCTTCGCCGATCGTCCCGGGGCCTGCATCCGGCGGTATCACGTCGGGGCCTTACAACCCATCGGCGGTTGAGTCGGCACCGATCAACTCCGGCAGCTACAGCATGCCGTCGACGCCAAGTGGCATTCCTTCGGCCAGCAGCGGTGGCGGGCTGTCGGCGGATGAGCAACTGGACGGTCCGGTACTCGCCTTGCTGACCACCGCGCAACAGCAGCAGGCCGGCGGCGACCTCAACGGTGCCTCTTCCAGCCTGGAGCGGGCGCAACGTGTCGCCCCCCGTGAGCCACAAGTGCTTTACCGTCTGGCGCAGGTGCGCATGGCCCAGGGCGATGCGCCGCAAGCCGAGCAATTTGCCCGTCGCGCGTTGACCATGGCCAACGGTCGTCCGGATCTGCAAGCCAGCCTGTGGGAAATCATCGCTCAATCTCGTGAGAAACAAGGCGATTCCGCCGGCGCCGCGCTGGCCCGTCAGAAGGCCAAGGTTTCCCTGTGATGGACGTGCGTTTCCCGAAAATCGCCGATCAGCTGTTGTTGATTGAACGCGAGCTGCGCACCCAGGGCTGGTGGGATGAGGTTCAGCCGTCGGTCGAAGCCCTGAGCAGTGTCGAGCCGTTCTCGGTCGACACGCTGGACTTCGAGCAATGGCTGCAATGGATCTTCCTGCCGCGCATGAAGATGATCCTCGAACAGGATCTGCCCTTACCGAACGCCTCGGGCATTCAGGAAATGGCGGAAATGGTCTTCGCCCAGCGCAACCTTGGCGGCAAGGATCGGCAGTTGCAGGTGCTGCTCAAAGAGTTTGACCGGCTGATCACTGCCTCCCGCTGAGCGCGGTTGTGTAGGAGCTTTGTAGGAGCTGCCGAAGGCTGCGATCTTTTGACTTTAGACGAGCAGGATCAAAAGATCGCAGCCTCGTTGCACTCGTCAGCTCCTACAAGTTCCGACGTCGCGATTACGAGCAATTCTCGGCAATCTGCTTCTTCGCTTCGACGATGCGTTCCTGACGCTGTGTATCGTCGAGCCTGCGCACATCCCCCTCGACCTCCTCACGCAAACGCGGATTGTTCTGCAGTTGCGCCAGGTTCGTGCGTGCCTGTTCGCAAAAGGCCTCGAGCTGCGCCTGCTGCTCGGCGACCTGTTTCTTCACCTTGGCATCAATGGCTTTCTGATCGCCGAGTACGCCGCCGCCCGGCAGCGGCGCGGCTTTCGGCGCGGGTGAGGAGGGCGTTTGCAGGGTCGTCGCCGGTTGGCCCTGCGGCGGTTGTGCATCGAAATGCGTGACGCCTTGGGCATCGACCCATTTGTAGATTTGAGCGGCCGAGCACCATGGGCTGAGACCGATCAGCAGAGTAAGGAGGAGCGTTCGCATGCTGATTCCTTGGCAAAAATGCGCAATTGACGCTAACAGAGTAGCGCTTTTCAGGTTTTTTCTTGCGTTCTCATGTGCTTACCCACAATTAACCCCACAGACGACTTGACTTGCAGAGGGCGAAACAGAAGAATCCAAAGTCCGCTGTAGAGGGACTGCCAGAAGCAGACCCACTCGGTAGATCATGAGGCGCACATCCGCGCCGACCTGTTACACCCGCAACGCGTTACCTCGCGCTGGGTGGGAAAGGCCCGCAACACTTGGGACGATCCCAATACTTGCTCAGTCAGTGCTGACGTAGTCGGCGACCACCGTCGCTCATGCTCTGCCGAGAAGTAAACCTATTAAGACCCGCCCCTTTTTTGTGGACGGTATTCTGGCGTTTTAGAGGTGAACAACGTGGAGCTTTTATCTGGCGGTGAGATGCTCGTCCGCTTTTTGCGTGACGAAGGCGTCAAATATATCTACGGGTACCCGGGTGGTGCTCTCCTGCATGTTTACGATGCCCTGTTCAAAGAACCGGAAGTGACCCACATCCTGGTTCGTCACGAACAAGCGGCGACCCATATGGCTGACGGCTACGCCCGTGCCACCGGTAAAGCCGGCGTGGTATTGGTGACATCCGGTCCAGGCGCCACAAACGCCATCACCGGTATCGCCACCGCCTATATGGACTCGATTCCGATGGTGATCATTTCCGGTCAGGTGCCAAGCACCATGGTCGGCACCGACGCGTTCCAGGAAACCGACATGATCGGTATCTCCCGGCCGATCGTGAAGCACAGCTTCATGATCAAGCACGCTTCGGAAATCCCGGAAGTCATGAAGAAGGCCTTCTACCTGGCGCAGTCCGGTCGTCCGGGCCCGGTCGTGGTCGACATCCCGAAAGACATGACCAATCCGGCCGAGAAATTCGAATACGTTTTCCCGAAGAAAGCCAAGCTGCGTTCCTACAGCCCGGCCGTTCGCGGTCACTCCGGGCAGATCCGCAAGGCGGCAGAAATGTTGTTGGCGGCCAAGCGCCCGGTGCTGTACTCCGGCGGCGGCGTGATTCTCGGCAATGGCTCCGCGCAACTGACCGAGCTGGCGAAAATGCTCAACCTGCCGGTGACCAACACCTTGATGGGTCTGGGCGCTTTCCCTGGCACTGACCGTCAGTTCATCGGCATGCTCGGCATGCACGGCAGCTACACCGCGAACCTGGCGATGCACCATGCCGATGTGATCCTCGCCGTCGGCGCACGCTTCGACGATCGGGTGATCAACGGCCCGGCGAAATTCTGCCCGAACGCCAAGATCATCCACATCGACATCGACCCGGCGTCGATCTCCAAGACCATCAAGGCTGACGTGCCAATCGTGGGTCCGGTCGAGAGCGTCCTGACCGAAATGGTCGCGATCCTCAAGGAAATCGGCGAGACCCCGAACAAGGAGTCCGTGGCCAGTTGGTGGAAGCAGGTCGATGAATGGCGTGGCGATCGCGGCCTGTTCCCTTATGAAAAGGGCGACGGCAGCAAGATCAAACCGCAGACCGTGATCGAAACCCTCTGCGAAGTGACCAAGGGCGACGCCTTTGTGACCTCCGACGTGGGTCAGCACCAGATGTTCGCTGCGCAGTACTACACGTTCAACAAGCCTAACCGCTGGATCAACTCCGGTGGTCTGGGCACGATGGGCTTCGGTCTGCCAGCAGCGATGGGCATCAAGCTGAGCTTTCCGGACGACGACGTTGCCTGCGTCACCGGCGAAGGCAGTATCCAGATGAACATCCAGGAGCTGTCGACCTGCCTGCAATACGGCTTGCCGGTAAAGATCGTCATCCTCAACAACGGTGTGCTGGGCATGGTTCGCCAGTGGCAGGACATGAGCTACGGCAGCCGTCACTCGCACTCCTACATGGAATCGCTGCCCGACTTCATCAAGCTGGCTGAAGCCTACGGCCACGTTGGCGTACGCATCACCGAATCGAAAGATTTGAAGTCGAAGATGGCCGAAGCGTTCGCCATGAAGGATCGCCTGGTGATCATCGATGTTGCGGTCGACACCAGCGAGCACGTCTACCCGATGCAGATCAAAGACGGCTCCATGCGCGATATGTGGCTGAGCAAGACGGAGCGTACTTAATCATGCGGCACATTATTTCCCTGCTTCTGGAAAACGAACCCGGCGCTCTGTCTCGTGTAGTCGGCCTGTTCTCGCAGCGCAACTACAACATCGAAAGCCTGACCGTGGCGCCGACCGAAGACCCGACCCTGTCGCGTCTGACGCTGACCACCGTGGGCCACGATGAAGTCATCGAGCAGATCACCAAAAACCTGAACAAGCTGATCGAAGTGGTCAAGCTGGTGGACCTGTCGGAAAGCGCTCACATCGAGCGTGAACTGATGCTGGTCAAGGTCAAGGCCACTGGCGCCCAGCGCGCCGAGATCAAACGCACTACCGATATCTACCGTGGGCAGATCGTCGATGTCAGCGCCAGCGTGTATACCGTTCAGTTGACCGGTACCAGCGACAAGCTCGACAGCTTCATTCAGTCCATCGGCACCGCATCGATTCTGGAAACCGTCCGTAGCGGCGTGACCGGCATTGCTCGCGGCGACAAAGTTCTCAGCATCTAAACCAAATTAGCGCATGGCCTGAACGGCCGGATATAAGGGGAAATTCATGAAAGTTTTCTACGATAAAGACTGCGACCTGTCGATCATCCAGGGCAAGAAAGTTGCCATCATCGGTTACGGCTCCCAGGGCCACGCTCAAGCGTGCAACCTGAAAGACTCCGGTGTCGACGTTACCGTCGGTCTGCGTAAAGGTTCGGCCACCGTTGCCAAAGCCGAAGCTCACGGCCTGAAAGTGACCGACGTTGCTTCCGCTGTTGCCGCTGCCGACCTGGTCATGATCCTGACCCCGGACGAGTTCCAGTCCTCGCTGTACAAGAACGAAATCGAGCCGAACATCAAGAAAGGCGCCACTCTGGCCTTCTCCCACGGCTTCGCGATTCACTACAACCAGGTTGTTCCGCGTGCCGACCTCGACGTGATCATGATCGCGCCGAAAGCCCCGGGCCACACCGTGCGTTCCGAGTTCGTCAAAGGCGGCGGTATCCCTGACCTGATCGCGATCTACCAGGACGCCTCGGGCAACGCCAAAAACGTTGCACTGTCCTACGCCGCTGGCGTCGGTGGCGGTCGTACCGGCATCATCGAAACCACCTTCAAGGACGAGACCGAAACTGACCTGTTCGGCGAACAAGCCGTTCTGTGTGGCGGTACCGTTGAACTGGTGAAAGCCGGTTTCGAAACTCTGGTTGAAGCTGGCTACGCGCCGGAAATGGCCTACTTCGAGTGCCTGCACGAACTGAAGTTGATCGTTGACCTCATGTACGAAGGCGGTATCGCCAACATGAACTACTCGATCTCCAACAACGCCGAGTACGGCGAGTACGTGACTGGCCCGGAAGTGATCAACGCCGAATCCCGTCAGGCCATGCGCAACGCCCTGAAACGTATTCAGGACGGCGAATACGCCAAAATGTTCATCAGCGAAGGCGCAACCGGCTACCCTTCGATGACCGCCAAGCGTCGTAACAACGCCGCTCACGGTATCGAAATCATCGGCGAGCAACTGCGCTCCATGATGCCGTGGATCGGTGCCAACAAGATCGTCGACAAAGCCAAAAACTAAGTCGTCGTCCCTTGCACGAAAAACGCGGCCTAGGCCGCGTTTTTTCGTTTGGGCCGGTGCTTCTGGTATAAAGCTGCATCGTTTGTGGCCGAACTGTCGTCCTCAAGCCTCTGTCGAATTTTTTCCAAACCGTTGCAAGGTAATGTCCATGAGCGAACGTCCCGAAGAGCCGAACAAGGCTTCCGACGCCGAAAGCCTGCTGCCCATCGATGAACACATCGAAGAAGGGCACGACGCCGAAGGTCGTAAAGTCCGGCATCGTGGTATCTATCTGCTGCCGAACCTGTTCACCACCGCCAACCTGTTCGCAGGCTTCTATTCCATCATCAACTCGATGAGCGCGCAGGCCGCGTTGAGCGCCGGCGACTCGGTGAATGCGAGCAAGTACTTCGCCTTCGCTGCAATCGCGATTTTCGTCGCGATGGTGCTCGACGGTCTCGATGGTCGCGTAGCGCGCATGACCAATACGCAAAGTGCTTTCGGCGCCGAGTATGACTCGCTGTCGGACATGGTCGCCTTCGGCGTCGCGCCGGCATTGCTGGCCTTCGGTTGGGCGCTGGGAGACATGGGCAAGGTCGGCTGGATGGTCGCCTTCATATATGTAGCGGGAGCGGCGTTGCGTCTGGCGCGTTTCAACACCCAGGTCGGCACGGCGGACAAACGCTACTTCATCGGTCTGGCCAGCCCGGCGGCGGCAGGTGTGGTGGCCGGCATTGTCTGGGCGTTCAGCGATTACGGCATTCAGGGTTCGAAGATGTCGTTCCTGGTGGCGTTGATGGTGGCGGCGGCCGGCATGCTGATGGTCAGCAACATCAAGTACAACAGCTTCAAGGAGCTGGATCTCAAAGGTCGCGTGCCGTTCGTGGCGATCCTGGCGGTGGTGCTGGTATTCGCTGTCGTGTTCAGTGATCCGCCGCGCATTCTGCTGCTGGTGTTCCTCGCCTATGCGGCGTCCGGTCCGGTGCAGTATCTGT